>DATKEK010000157.1:0-9161 GCA_035512195.1 Burkholderiales bacterium | reverse complement strand
GCACATGCCTGCGATGTCGATCAAAAGTACTTGTCCGGATTCTTGCTGATCAGGCCGCAGGCGATTCGTGCGGTCTCGTCGGGGTCGGCGATCCCGCTGTCGGCATGCACGATGACCGAGCGGCCGATCACACTCAGTTCGCCCGCGCTCAAGGAAATTCCAGTGAGCTCGGTCTTCAGCACGGCATGACCGCTGGCATCCGCGCGCAATACGCCAAGCTCTCCGGCGTGCCGTCTGCCGGCTCCCGCGCCGATATCGCGGGCAGCAGGGGGATCGAAATGCCCGCCTGCGCTGCTTGCGTCCGCCGCACTGCAATCGCCTCTCACATGAACATGGATGCCGTGTGCGCCGTAAGGCGCCAGGCCGGAGACGCGCGCGTCGACGTGGACGACGCTGCCTTTCTGCGCAAAATGGACGGTGCCGCTTGCCTGGTTGCCTCGGGTGGGGCCAAGCGCTGCCGTCGCGCTCGGATTCACCTGGAAGATCGAACTCATGCCGCCGCAAGCCGGCAGCAAAGCACAGGCTGCGATCCACATCCAATTCGCATTCATTCCGCTTAGCTCCCCCAAACCGGCGTTCCAGATTCCCGCGGCTCGGGCTGTTTTAGCATCGCGTGCTTCGCAGTGTCAAATGCGGCACCGAATCAGCTTCGTTGCATCCGTATAATCCGGTCACATGAAATTGTTGATCTCACCCGCGCAGCCGCCGTGCCGCCGCGGCGACGGCCCGACCGGATAACCGTATGTGGCCGACCGGTTTCCCCGTCGTGGCCGCAGGGCGCGGCTGACACTGTCATGCCGCATGCGCACCACTTGCTTGAACCCTCCGACTGGGTCCGGCGCTGGGCGCATCTGGTGCCGCGCGGCGCCGATGTGCTTGATCTGGCCAGCGGATCCGGGCGCCATGCCGGTTTCTTCGCCCGACTCGGGCACCCGGTACTGGCGGTCGACCGCGATGCCGCGGCCCTGGGCGATCTTGCCGGCGTCGCAGGGGTGGTGACACGGCATGCTGATCTGGAAGCCGCGCCCTGGCCTATCGCCGAACGTCGGTTCGGCGCGGTGGTGGTGACCAACTATCTGTTCCGGCCGTTGTTTGCGCAGCTGATTGCGGCCGTGGCCGCGGATGGGGTGCTGATCTACGAGACGTTTGCCGCGGGCAACGAGCGTTTCGGCAAGCCTTCCAATCCGGATTATCTTCTGCAGCCCGGCGAGCTGCTGGAGCGCGTGCGCGGCCGTCTGCGGGTGATCGCCTTCGAGGATCTGTACGTCGAACGGCCGAAGCCGGCAATGGTGCAGCGCTTGTGCGCCTGCGCCCCGGAACGCCCGCTCGCGCCCTGATGAATATGGGTAGGTTCTGGACGTCGCGCGCGAAAGGATCGGTTAGAATTTTGAAACAGACAAAGGGAGGGAGCCACGCCATGCTCAAGGGCAGCATCGTCGCCATCGTTACCCCGATGCTCGAGGATGGCAGTCTCGACCTCGAGCGTTTCCGCCGGCTGATCGACTGGCATGTGCACGAAGGCACGGACGGCATCGTGGTCGTGGGCACGACCGGCGAATCGCCTACGGTGGATTTCGAAGAGCACTGCCTGCTGATCCGCACCGCCATCGAGCACGCGGCGGGACGCCTGCCGGTGCTCGCGGGAACCGGAGCGAACTCCACGCGCGAGGCGATCGAACTCGCCGCCTATGCAAAGGCGGCCGGAGCCGACGCCAGCCTCACCGTGGTTCCCTATTACAACAAGCCGACCCAGGAAGGGCTGTATCGCCATTTCCGCGCCATCGCGGAGGCGGTCGACATGCCCCATATCCTGTACAACGTGCCCGGCCGCACGGTCGCGGACATGAACAACGATACCGTGCTGCGGCTGGCGCAGATACCGAACATCGTCGGACTGAAGGACGCCACCGGCAACATGGAGCGCGGCGCGGAACTCCTGCGCCGTGCGCCCGCGGACTTCGGCGTGTACAGCGGGGACGACGGCACCGCGCTTGCGCTGCTGTTGCTCGGCGCGCACGGGATCATCTCGGTGACCGCGAATGCCGCGCCGAAATTGATGCACGAGATGTGCGCCGCCGCGCTGGCCGGCGATTTCGCCGGGGCGCGGTCGTACAACGACCGGCTGCTCGGTCTGCACCGGCATCTGTTCGTCGAGGCCAACCCGATCCCGGTCAAGTGGGTGATGCAGCAGATGGGTTTGATTGGCCCCGGCATCCGGCTTCCGCTGACCCCGCTGTCGTCATCTTTTCACGATCTGCTGAATGGCGCCATGGAGCAGGCCGGCATCCGGGTGGGCGCACCTGCAGCCATGTCAATGGCGAAATGAACGTAACCGTCTTGTCCATGGTCACAGCAGCGCACTCACGACTTACATTGCGAACCGAAACATGAGAATCACCGCACTAGCCCTTGTACTGCTTTCGTTTGTAATTACCGGGTGCTCCGGCACCCTGGCCGACAGCCGGCGCATCGACTACAAGTCGGCGGGCAAGCTGCCGCCGCTGGAAGTTCCGCCGGATCTGACCGCGCCGCCGGCCGATGAGCGGTATGCGATTCCCGAGGCGGGGGGCGGCGTTGCCACGTTTTCCACCTATGCGCAGGATCGTGGCACGCGCCCCGGTGCGGGCGGCGCGGTACTGCCGGAGGCGGAAGGCGTGCGGGTCGAGCGCGGCGGCACACAGCGCTGGCTGGTAGTCGCGGCGGAGCCGGAGGCAGTGTGGCCGGCGCTGCGCGAATTCTGGCAGGACAACGGTTTCCTGATCGCGCGCGCGACGCCCGAGATCGGCATCATGGAAACCGACTGGGCGGAAAACCGAGCGCGCATCCCCCAGAGCGGGATCCGCAGGATTCTTGGTACCGTGCTCGACAACGTGTACTCGTATCCCGAGCGCGACAAGTTCCGCACGCGTGTCGAGCGCGGCGAAGGCGGTGTGTCGGAGATCTTCATCAGCCATCGCGGTATGTACGAGGTCATCGTGGGCGAGCGGCAGAGCGAGAGAACCATGTGGCAGGTGCGGCCGTCGGATCCGGAACTGGAAGCCGAGATGCTCTACCGGCTGATGGCCCGCCTCGGCGGCAACGATGCGCAGGTGCAGGCAGCGGCGACTGCGCCGCCGCTCGAGCCGCGCGCGAGCATTGCGCGGTCGAGCGTGCGTGGGTCCGCGCTGTACCTGGAAGATCCTTTCGACCGCGCTTGGCGGCGCGTCGGTCTGGCGCTCGACCGCGTGGGTTTCACGGTCGAGGATCGCGACCGTTCGAAGGGCGTTTTCTACGTGCGCTATGCAGATCCGGAAGTTGACAACCGTCGCACCGGACTCGCACGGCTGGCATTCTGGCGCAGTACGCCCGGGCCGCAGGACGAACAGTTTCAGATCACCATCCAGGACGCGAGCGAGGAGCGCAGCGAGGTGAAGGTACTCGATGCCGCCGGCGAAGTGGCGGATTCGGCAACCGCCACCCGCATCCTGGGTCTGCTCCAGGAACAACTCAAGTAATCGAAGACCGCAACCACGGATGCCCGGACTGCGCTTCGCCAGTATAGGCAGTGGCAGCCAGGGTAACGGGCTGGTGGTCGAGGCCGGCTGCACGCGGGTGCTGCTGGATTGCGGCTTCGGTCTTGCGGACACGCGCGCGCGGCTGGCACACATCGGCGTCACGTGCGAGCAGATCGACGGCATCGTGGTCACGCACGAACACCAGGACCATATCGGCGGGGTGGCGCGAATCGCGAAGCGATTCGGCGTGCCGGTGTGGCTCACACCCGGCACGCTGCGCGGCCTTGAAGCGCTTTTCGAGGGGCTGCAGGTCAACCTGATCGAGAACTACGGCGCATTTGCCATCGGCGACGTGTGGGTCGAGCCGTTTCCGGTGCCGCATGACGCGCGCGAACCCGCGCAGTACGTGTTCAGCGACGGCGTGCGCCGTCTGGGCGTGCTGACCGACACCGGGTGCGCCACCCCGCATATCGAGCAGACGCTGTCGGGTTGCCACGGCATCGTGCTTGAAACCAACCACGATCCCGACATGCTGCGCCGTTCATGTTATCCGGTGCGCCTGAAGGAGCGCATTGCCGGGCGCTGGGGGCATCTCGACAACCTGGCGGCCGGCAGCCTGCTCGCGGGTCTCGACACGTCGCAGCTCTCCTGCATCGTCGCCGCGCATCTTTCGCAGCAGAACAACACGCCGGAACTCGCGCGCAGCGCGCTCGCCGCGGCACTCGACTGCGAGCCGGAGTGGATACGCGTGGCCGACCAAGGCGGCGGAATGGATTGGCTCGAGCTGGCGTGAGCTGCGCAGGCGGCAGGCGCTTCAAAGGCCGAGCGTGGTGGGCGTAGCCGCAGGCTGGGAGGCTTCCCAGATTTCCTCGAAACGCTCGACCAGCGTATGCGCGCCGATCGGATCGTCCTGGGCGAACATCCCGCGCATTTCGTCGAAATGGAAGCGGCGCACGAAGTGCCGGTCATCGGCCACCGTGAACGGGTCATATACGGACTTTGCTTGCGGCTGCGTTTCGTGAACCGTGACCGAGTGGCTGAAGGTGCGCAGCAGGGTCAGCAGGCGCGGACAGTTGCGGTCCAGGTGGGCGGGTTCGTGGACCACGATCCGCAGGCGGTTGCGGCGGCCGGCCGAAAGAAAATTTCGCAGCGCGTCGTGGCGTTGCGGGGTGTTGAATCCGGTGCTCAGCGTATGGTCAAACACCCGCAGTTCGCGCTGTGCGGCGGCGATCACCGCGTCCAACGCGGTTTCGAATTCCCGGTTTCCCTCGATGGGCTGATGTTTCGGCGCAGGCTCCTCGCTCATCGCCATTCCTTTGTTGACTGGCCCCGCAGAAGAATATAGCCGTCGAGGTACCAGCGGTAAAGCAGTCGCATCGACTCGGCCGGCCAGCGGGTTCGCGTCGCGGAAAGCCTGCGGCGGTCCGCCAGTTCGGCGAACAGGGCCTGTTGCGCGCCGGGGATCCGGAAGGATTCGCCATTCAGAAACAGGGCTCGCCCGTGAAACAGCATGCGCGAACCCGGCGCGAGCGCGACACCGCCTTGGCGGACATCGCGCGAGAACGCGGCGGTTCCGCACGGCGGAGACGGCTCGAACGTGACGGCGGGTTTCGGCTCGGTCAGGTAGCGGCCGAGAAAATCGACCACGTCCGCGCGTCCCCAGCGTATTCCGTCGAGCAACTGCACCGCCTGCGAGATCATGCGCGAAGGCAGGCGGGCGGCATGCAGTTGCGGCTTCAGACCGGGATCCGCGTAGATGCCGGTAAGCGCCAGTTTGCCTTCCAGGTAGGCGAGAAATTCCGTTGCCAGTTCGCGGTGGGCCGGTGCACGAAATCCGATCGAACAGGTGCAACAATCGTCCAGCGCAATGCCGTCATGAGCGAGTCGCGGCGGCAGATACAGCATATCGCCGGGCGCGAGCGTGCATTCGCCCTCCGCGCGGAAGCGTCGGAGTATCTTCAGCGGCGCATCCGGCACCAGCTCGAGGTCACGCTGCGTGCTGACCCGCCATCTGCGGTGTCCGCGGGCCTGCAGCAGGAAGACGTCGTAAGAATCGAAATGCGGCCCCACACCGCCGCCGGGAGGTGCGTAGCTCACCATGAGGTCGTCTAACCGCGCATGGGGCACGAACGAGAACAGCTCAAGCAGCGATCGCGCGGCCGGCAGGAAACGCTCGACGCCCTGCACCAGCAATGTCCAACCGCGATCGGGCAGCTGGCGGAATACGCGAGGCGGAAACGGCCCGTGCTCCACGTGCCACCGGTTGCGTTCCCTGATCACCAGTCGGCTCTCGCAGTCCTGCCTGCCGGACAGGCGGATCAACTGCCGCAGATCGATCAAGCCCTCGCAATGCCTCAGCGCCCCGCGCACCAGTAGAGGACGTTTTTGCCAGTGGCGGCGCAGAAATTCCTTGGCAGACAGGCCGCCGAGCAGCGTTCCATTCACCGGCGGAATTATAGCGGCGCGCATCGACGGTGCGTGTTGGAGATCGTCGGCTGCGCGCGGATGCAGATCGCTATTCGATTGTCGGCGCCCTGTTAGAATCCGGTGTGTGCCATGCGGGAGTTGCTTATGTTGAAGGTCGGTCAAACTGCGCCAGCTTTCGAATTGCCCGATGCCGACATGAATCTGGTGAGCCTCGACAGTTTCAGAGGCGCCAACAACGTGGTGTTGTATTTCTACCCGAAAGACGACACGCCAGGTTGCACCATTGAGGCGATCGAATTCAGCGAGAAGCAGGACGAATTTCTCAAGTACGACGCGGTGGTCATCGGGGTAAGCATGGACGACTGTCTCAGCCACGGATCGTTTCGCGACAAGCACGGGCTGGCACTGCAGCTGCTGGCGGACGCCGAAGGCGAAGTCTGCGGGCTGTACGGCGTGACCTACGAGAAAGAGGTGGAGGGCATGGGCCGCAAGCCTTGCATTCAACGCTCCACTTTCATCATCGACAAGAACGGCATCGTGCGACACGCTTCTTACGGCGTTTCGCCGCGCGGACACGCAGCGGAAATTCTAAGTTTAATCAGGGAGATGCGCTAGCAATGCAAGTGACCAAGGATACGGTGGTGAGCATCAGTTACGAACTCTTCGATTCCAAGGGGAAGCTGATCGAAAAAACTTCGGAGCCGGTGACTTATCTGCACGGCGGATACGACGGGATCTTCCCGCGCGTCGAGCAGGAGTTGGAGGGCAGGGGCGTTGGCGACAGCTGCGAGGTCAAGCTCGAGCCGGGAGATGCGTTCGGCGATTACGACTCGGAGCTGGTGCGTGTCGAGCCGCGCGACATGTTCCCGGAGAACGTGGCGGTCGGTATGCAGTTTCAGGGCGCGCCGGAAGGTTCGCGCGATTACACGCTGTACACCGTCACCGATGTCGCCGAAGACAAGGTGGTGGTCGACGGCAACCACCCGCTTGCGGGACAGGCGCTGGTGTTCTCCGTCAAGGTGACCGAAGTACGGTCCGCGAGCGGGGAAGAACTGACCCACGGCCACGTGCACGGTCCCGGCGGGCATCATCACTAGCGCATTGCCGCGGATGATTGGCAGGCCGGCGGGTCAGCCGCGCTTGCCGGTCAGTACGTGGATCATCGGCTCGTAGGCGGATTCCTGCGAGAACCGCCAGCTGGCCGCTGCGACCGCAACCAGGGTGAAGCCGAGCAGTACCGCGACATCCGTCCGTAAAGAGAAATCGGCGGCCATCGGGCCGAACGAAACCGTGGCGTGTTTCAGCAGGTCGACGCCGTAGGTATAGGGGTTGACGGTGGCGATCCACTGCAGCGCCACCGGCAGGTCGCGCACCGGGTAGAGCGAGCCGCTGAGAAAGAACACCGGGAAGATCACGAAGTTCATGATCGCCGCGAAGTTGTCCAGCGTGCGGGTAAACGATGCGGTCACCATGCCGATTCCGGCACAGGCAAGCGAAGTCGTCAGCAGGCCGAGCGCCAGAATCGGAAAATGGGTGTCCCGGCCAACGAATCCAAGCAGCGCGAGCACGATCAGCAGTAGCAAGGCCTGCAGGATCGCTGCCAGCGCGGCGGAAAGCGTCTTGGCGATGACGATCCAGTAGTGCGGCATGGGTGCGATGATCAGCATGCGCATTACCCCCGATTCCTTATCGTAGACCGTGGTGAGCGCGGCCAGCATCGCGCCGAACAGCAGGGTCATGCCGATAACGCCGGGCACCAGGAACTGTTGGTAGGGCACGCCGCGCGCCTCGCCGATGACGGCGCCGAACCCGGCGCCGATCACGAACAGCCAGATCAGCGGCCGCACCATTGCCGAGAGCAGGCGTGTGCGCTGGCGGGCCATGCGCACCACTTCACGCTCGAGCACGGCGTATACCGGTCGCAGGCGCATCAGCCCAGCTCCTTGCCGGCTGCCAGCCACAGGAACACGTCGTTCAGGTTCGGCCGCCGCACGCGCCACGCGTTCACGCTGGCGCCGAGCTCGGCCTGCAAGGCGGCGAGCGCCGAAACATCTTCCTCGGTGTGCCGGAACAACGCGACGTCGCCTTCCTTCAGCCCCTCGCCGAGTCTGCGCGAGAGGATCGACGAGACCGCGTCGAGATCGTCCGCTTCCACTTCGACCACCTGCCGCCCGAGGCGCTCGACCAGCTTGCGCGGCGCGCCGGACTCGACCAGACGGCCTTTGCGGATGAAGGCGACGCGGTCGCAGCTGTCGGCCTCCTCCAGATAGTGCGTGGTCAGCAGCACGGTCATTCCGGTGCGTGCGCGCAGCCGCTCGATGAAACGCCAGATGTGCCGGCGGTTCGGCAGGTCCAGTCCGATAGTGGGCTCGTCCAGGAACAGGATCTTCGGTTCGTGGATTACGCCGCGCACGATATCCAGTGCGCGGCGCATGCCGCCGGACAAGGCGGCCACCGGACGGTCTTTCTTGTCTGCCAGATCGAACAGCTGCAGCAGTTCGCGCGCGCGCTCCTCGGTCACCCGCGGTGGCAGGTCGTAGAGGAGTCCGGCGAAGCGCAGGTTCTCGGCGACGCTCAGCGTGCGGTCGAGCGCCGATTCCTGGAACACCAGTCCGATCGCCTTGCGCACCTGCACCGGTTCACGGACCACGTCGTGCCCGGCTACCTGCGCGGTTCCACGGGTCGGGCGAACCAGCGTCGCCAGCATATGGATGGTGGTGGTCTTGCCGGAGCCGTTCGGTCCGAGCAGGCCGAAAAACTGGCCGGAGGGAATTTCCAGGTCGAGCCCGTCGACCGCAGCGATATCGCCGTATCGCTTGACCAGGCCAATGCCGCGGACGGCGGCAGCCGAGTCGACCGCCTCGTGCGGTTTCATGTCACCGGAGTTTTCGGCTGCTTCTGCGCCAGCGCGCGAGAGTTCTTGTCATCGCGGAACAGGATCACGGGTTTGACTTCCGCCGCAGGCATCTGCGGTTTCTGCGCCCGCTCCACTTCTTCGGTGACGAGATGGTGGTACGGCGATTTGTCGCACACCGGATCGGCGTTCGCCGGATCCCCGGTCAACATGAATGCCTGGCAATGGCAACCGCCGAAGTCGATCTCCTTCTCCGGGCAGGTGCGGCAGGGTTCCTTCATCCAGCTGTCTCCGCGGAATGCGTTGAAAGCGGGAGACTCGTGCCAGATCCAACGCATGTCATGGTCACGCACATTTGGAAACTCGATGCCCGGCAGCATCCTCGC
>DATKEK010000156.1:0-11697 GCA_035512195.1 Burkholderiales bacterium | reverse complement strand
CGCGGGATCGGGCCGCGCGTGGTCGACCGCAGAAGCGTGATGTGCCCCGAAGCCAAGGGGCAGGAGAACTGGGCCGGCGCGGTGGAAGGCCTGCGGCAGCTTCTGGCCGGTGCGAACGCGCAAAAGAAGGGCGACGCCACGCTGCTGCTGTCGAATCATTTCGTGCGGTATGTCGTTCTGCCCTGGAACAGCGAGATCGTTACCGAAGGCGAGGAACTCGAATTCGCACGCACACGCTTCGTGCAGATATTCGGCCAGGTTGCGCGGGACTGGACGATTGCAGTGAATCCGGCGCCGGCGGGCGCCAGTCGATTGTGCGCGGGCGTGGACCGGGCGCTGATCAGCGCGGCCACCGGCGCGGTCGCCGCCTCCGGATTGCGCCTGCGGTCCGTGCAGCCGGCGTTGATGGTGCAGTTCAACGAATGGCGGCGGCGCATCGGCGCCGGCGGCTGGCTGGCAACCGCCGAGCAGGGGCGCCTGCTCGTTGCACGGATATCCGGGGGGCAGTGGCGTTCGGTGCGCATGCGCCCGCTGAACGGTAACCCCGTGTCCCTGGCGCAGGTGCTGGAGCAGGAGCGGCTTCTGCTTCCGGCGGGCAGCTCCGGCAACGGCAAGGTGTACCTGGCAAAGCTGGGCAACGTCGAGGTGGCGACGGATGGATTGAAGGTCGAGAAATTGTCGCTGCACGCCGCGCTCGCCAGGGCCGCAGGCGCCGACGCCGGCATCGCGCTGGCCGTGTGCGGGCTATGACCATGCGCAAGGTACAACTCGAGCTGCTGCAGACTGTACGCCGTTCTTCCGGCGGCGGCATCGCGGTGCTGGTCGCAGGCATCGCCGCGGCATTGATTGCGATGTCCTACTACGGCGACCTGAAGAGCGAATCACTGCAGCTCGAGTCGCAGGCGGCAGGACTCGAGCGCAGCGCGCGCGGACTCGCGCCCATCCTGCCGCGAATGGATGAGTCGCTGCAGCAGGAAATCCGCGAGGCGAACGAAGTGATCGACCGGCTTGCGTTGCCATGGGACGGGCTGTTTCGCTCGGTCGAAGACGCAGCCACCGACAGGGTCACGCTGCTCGGCATTGCCCCGGATGCGAAATCGGGAACGGTACAGATCAGTGCGCAGGCGGTCGACACGCAAGCCATGTTCGACTACGTCGGAAAGCTGGAGCAGCAGAGCGAACTGTCGCAGGTCTATCTGCTGCAGCACCAACAGGATCGGCGCAACACCGAAGCGCCGATCCGCTTCCTGGTCAGCGCGTCATGGATGCGGCACTGAAACGTGCTCAATGGCGCCTGCGGCGCGCCGTGCATGCCATGGGCTGGCTCTCGCTCGGCGGTGTCGCGCTGGCGGTCTTCGCCGCGGCCTTCGCCCTGTCGAATATCGTGCCGCTGCAGGCCGAAGTCACGGCGCTGCGCGACCGCGTGCAGCAGATGGAGACGCAGGCAGCCATGTTCACTGCGATCGGGCAAGCGTCGCGCCCCGAGATCCGTCTCGCGGCTTTCTACGGGCAGTTGCCGCCGGCGGAGCAGGCGCGGGACGTCGTGCGCCGGCTGCATGCGCGGGCGCGCGATGCCGGGCTGGTCCTCGAGCGCGGCGACTACCGGCCGTCCGACCCGGAGGGCAGGCTGATGCGCTATGAGATCGTGCTGCCGGTGAAGGGAAGCTATCCACAGGTGAAGCGTTTCCTTGCGCAGGCGATGGCCGACATGCCGGGGCTTGCCCTCGACGCGATCGGCCTGCAGCGCGAACAGGACAGTTCCCGGGAACTGGAAGTGCAATTGCGATTCACCGCTTTCATGCGGGTTGCAGCATGAAATTCTCCGCCGGTCAGCGCTGGCTGGTGCTCGGTGCCCTGTTGGCGGCGACGCTTGCTGCGGCCGTCTGGGTAAGCGAGCGAGCGAGCGCACCCGGGGCCGAGGTCGTCGCGGCGGCGGAGTCGCGTGCGGCACCGGCCGGCGGGCCGGCGCAAGCCGTGGCAGACAGCGAAGCGCCGGCTGTCGGGCTTGAAAAGCTCGAGTCGCGCGAACTCGGCAAGGCCATACGCGATCCGTTCGCGACAGCCCCGCCGCGCAGGGCCACACCGCGGCCCCGGGTGGAGACGCGCCCCGCGCCGGTCGCGGTTGCTCCGCCGCCGCCGAGTGCGCCGCCGCTGCCATTCGTCTATATGGGCAAGCTGATTACGGACGGCGGTCTCAGCGTTTTTCTTCTGCAGGGCGAGCGCAATCTGATCGTGCGCGAAGGCGACACCATCGATTCGCTGTACCGGGTCGAGCGCATTTCCGACGCCGGCATCACCGTGTTGTTTCTGCCGCTCAACCAGCGCCAGACCATCGTCATCGGAGAACCGCAGTGAACAGGATTGTTGCCCTTCTATTGCTGATGCTCACCGCGGGTTGCGCCGCGCATACCGCGTTGCTGGACGGCCGCAAGCTTGCCGATCAGGGGCGCACGGAAGAGGCCATTCACCGTCTGCAACAGGGGGTCGAGGCGAATCCGGACGACATCGAGCTGCGAAACTACTACACGCGCACGCGCGATCTGTACGTAAACCAGCTGATCTACGAAGGCGACAAGGCACGCATGCTCGGCCGCAGCGAAGAAGCGCTGGCGGCGTTTCAGCGCGCGCTCGAGCTGAACCCCGGAAACACGCGCGCGCAGGTCGCCCTCGACGCAACCCGGGCGGAGCAGGATCAGCGTGCCAGGGTTGGGCAGGCGCAGGCGTTGTTTGATGACGGGATGGAAGGGGAGGCGCAGGAGATACTGCGCAAGGTGCTGGCAGAGAATCCGTCGCAGCGGGACGCGCAGGCGCTGCAACGCCGCATCGAGGAGCAGCGTGCCCGGTCGGTGGTCGCGGAACCGACGCTCAGGCGGGAGTTCAGAAAACCGGTCACGCTCGAGTTCCGCGATGCACCGCTGAAGAACGTATTCGAAGTCCTGTCGAGCACGTCCGGCATCAACTTCGTGTTCGATCGCGATGTGCCTTCCGACCTGCGGGCGACAATCTACGTTCGCGACACCTCCATCGAGGAAGCGGTCAACTTCCTGCTGGTGACCAACCAGCTCGAGAAGAAGGTGCTCAGCGACAACACCATACTCATCTATCCGAATCTGCCCAACAAGGTGCGCGACTACAAGGAGCTGGTGGTGAAGAGCTTCTATCTCGCGAACGCCGACGTGAAGCAGACGCTCAACCTGATCAAGACCGTGGTGAAGACGCGCGACGTGTTCATCGACGAGCGGCTCAATCTGCTGGTCATGCGCGACACGCCCGAGGCGATCCGGCTGGCGGAGAAGCTGATCGCGGCCCAGGACCTCGCCGAGCCCGAAGTCATCCTCGAGCTGCTGGTGCTAGAGGTCACGCGCACCAAGATGCAGAACCTGGGCATGCAGTATCCGACGCAGATCTCTGCCGGGGTAGAGGGCGCGGCCGGCATACCGGGTCAGATCACGCTGAACGAATGGCTCAATCGCAGCTCCGGCCTGGTCAACCTGCGGATCACGGATCCGGCCTTCGTTCTCAATCTGCGACGCCAGGACGGCGACACCAACCTGCTCGCCAACCCGCGCATCCGGGTGAAGAACCGCGAGAAGGCGATGGTGCACATCGGTGACCGGCTGCCGGTCATCACCACCACTTCGACCGCCAATGTCGGCGTATCCGAGTCGGTGCAGTATCTGGATGTCGGACTCAAGCTCGACGTCGAGCCCAACGTTTACCTCGATGACCAGGTCGGCATGAAGGTGGGGCTCGAAGTCAGCAGTATCGTGCAGCAGATCACGTCGCAGCAGGGCACGCTGACCTACCGCATCGGCACGCGCAATACCGCCACCGTGCTGCGAGTCGCCAATGGCGAGACGCAGGTGCTCGCGGGACTGATCCAGGACGAGGATCGACGTACTGCCGACAAGGTGCCGGGGCTCGGCGACCTGCCGATTCTGGGCCGGCTGTTCACCAACAACAACGACAGCCGCAGCAAGACCGAGATCGTATTGCTGATCACGCCTTACGTGGTGCGCAACATCGACCGCCCCGCGCCCTCGGCGCTGGAAGTCGCCTCGGGTACCGACGGCAGCCTCGGTTCGGTGCCCTTGCGGCTGCCGGGCACGGCGGCGCCACCCGCGGTTTCCGCCGGGCAGCCCGCGCAGCCGATTCCCGTTCAGCCCGTCGAAGTGCAGCCGCTCGTCGAAGAGACGCCAGAGATTCTCGCCCCGCCGGGTGTTCCGCTGGTCACGGGTCAACCGTCTGAACCGCAGCCTGCCGGCGGGGCGCCGTTGCAGACCGTACTGTTGTCTGCGCCAGTACAGGTGCAGGCCGGGAGCGAGTTCGCGCTCACGGTGGCGGTTTCTCCCGGCGTCACCGGCACTGTGCAGCTCGAACTGCTGTACGACGTAACCAGGCTGCAGTCGGTGGGCGTTACGGCAACGCCTGGTCGTCTGCAACTGGCGCTATCGGGAACGTCGACGGTTCGTTTCCTTGCGCTGCAGGGACAGCCTGGCCCGACCCAGATCTCCGTCGGCAACGCGGTCGCAATCGGCGCCGGCGGCGAAAGCATCGGGCTGTCCGCGCCGATGCCGGTGACGGTCAGCATCACGCCGTGAACGAAACCGGATCCGCAAGCGGCAGGCGCATGTCCCGGCAGACGAACAAGGATCGTGGTTTCACGCTGATCGAGCTGGTGATCACGGTGGCGATCGTGGCGATTCTCGCCTCCGTCGCGGTGCCGCTCACCCAGCTCGCGGTCCAGCGCGGCAAGGAACAGGCACTGGGTATCGCGCTGCGCGAGATGCGGGTGGCGATCGACGCGTACAAACAGGCGGCCGATGAGGGGCACGTAGAAAAGAAGTCCGATGCGTCGGGCTATCCGCCCGATCTGGCGGTTTTGGTAAACGGGGTCAAGGACATCAAGAAGCCCGACAAGCCCACCATCTATTTTCTGCGCCGGCTGCCGCGCGACCCTTTCGCGCCGTCCGCAGTGAAGGCGGAAGACACCTGGGGCCTGCGCTCATACGCCAGTCCTCCCGATGACCCGCGCAAGGGCGCCGACGTGTTCGATGTCTATTCGCTTGCCGAAGGAACAGGATTGAACGGCGTGCCGTACAGGCAATGGTAGTCAGCAAGGATGAGAGATGACGGGTGAACACTTGAAGGGAAGAGGTGGAATGTTGCCTTTCCTTTGCGTCTCGTTCCCCGTCTCTCGTTCCTCGCGCGGCTTCACGCTCATCGAGTTGCTGGTGGTGATGGCCATCATCGCCCTGCTGCTGACCCTCGCGCTGCCGCGCTATTTCCAGGCCACCGACCGGGCGAAGGAGGCGGTGCTGAAGGAGAACCTGGTGCAGATGCGCAGCGCGATCGACCAGTACTACGCCGACCGTGGGCGCTATCCGGATTCGCTCGCGGACCTGGTGGAGAGGAAATACCTTCGCCGCGTGCCTGTCGATCCGATTTCCGACAGCGCACAGACCTGGGTGACGGTAGCGCCCGAATCGGGCGCAGAGGGCGCGGTTGCCGATGTCAGGAGCGGTGCGCCGGGCACCGCGCTGGACGGAACCGCCTACGGCGACTGGTAAGGGCCAATGTGGCGCAGTTCGAAACCCCGGCCGCACGCGATGGCGCCTGCATCGAAGCCAACGGAGGAACGGAGCGGGCCGAGGCCGGGCAATGGCTTCACTTACATCGGCTTGCTGATCTTCATTGCACTGATGGGCATCGCGCTGGCCGGCACCGGTACGCTCTGGCACACGCACGCGCAGCGCGAGAAGGAGCGCGAACTGCTGTTCGTCGGAGACCAGTTCCGCCAGGCGATCGGCCGCTACTACGAACTCTCTCCGGGAGGCGACAAGCGCTATCCCGCAACGCTCGACGACCTGCTGCTCGACAAACGCTATCCGGTGACGCAACGTTACCTGCGCCGCGTCTATCCGGACCCGGTCACCGGCAAAGCGCAATGGGGCATCGTGACCGGCCCGGGGGAGCGCATCGCCGGCGTCTACAGTCTCTCCGACGCCGCGCCGTTCAAACGTGCCGGCTTCCCCGCCGGATACGAGGACTTCGAAGCCAAGGAGCACTACCGCGAGTGGCGCTTCGTCTACATCCCGCCGGCGCCGTCAGCGCAACCGCAATAACAGTGACCGGCCGACCCACGGGCGTTGCAGGATAAAGCAAGCGACCTCCGCGTTGACAGCGCCTATCAGACTGTTTTGCCGACGATCGTCGTGTTCATCCGGAAATTCTCGACGGATCGCTAGCGCAATGCCGGTCCCGGGGAAATGGGTTGAACGGAGGGCAATTGCCTCCAAAAGCTTTTCGCAATCGCAACATCCAGCGCTGAAACAATGCCCGTTCCTGTGAATTGCAGGTCACGAGAAGCGGAGAAAAAAACATGGATCGAGGCGAATTGTCGCGCAGGCTCACATACATGGCGGCGAATGTGGTCGCCGACTGCCACGTGGAACTGGCGCTGGGCTGGTTATTGTGCAACAGGAGAAAGGATGCGCTGCCCGGCGTGCCGTCCGGTCTCCACCAGGTACTGATATTCGTGCGCGACCAGGGCGTACAGGAAGTGGAGGATGCCTACAAGGGGCGGGACTACTTCGAAGACTGCCTGCGCATGGCTCTGCGCAATTCGTACGCCGTCAAGCTCACCAAGGCCCGCACACCTGGCGCAGAGAGCCGGACAGGAGGGACACGTCGGCCCTGGCAGTCAGTTGAGTCCTGACGGCCTTCTGCTGTGTCGCAGAAAGCGCGCGTTGAGCGCTTCGGGCCGACTGCATGATCGACGCAGTTTATGCGCGTCAACGCACAGAAGGTGCGGTGCCCGGACGACACAATCACCGTGACGATCGGGTCGTGCAGCCCGGTCGGACATTTCATCGATAAATGAGGATAAAGACATGAACTGGGATCGCATCGAAGGCAACTGGAAGCAGATGAAGGGCAACGTCAAGCAGAAGTGGGGCAAGCTGACCGACGACCAGCTCGACATAGTCGCAGGAAAGCGCGACAAGCTTGCCGGCAAGATTCAGGAGTCGTACGGCATCTCCAAGGATGAGGCCGAGAAGCAGCTCGCCGCCTGGGAAAAGGGCATGAAGGACTGAGAGCGCTGCAGTTGCAGCGACGGGATACGCGCCGTGAACGCGGACGACGTCACGCTGCGTTCGCGGCGCCTGAAAGGCACAAAGTAGAGGCAACATTGTGACGCGATTCCGGATCAGCGTGATTGCCTTGGCGATCGGCTTGGCGTTTAACGTCGGGACAATGGCGCAATCGATGTCGAAAGACCAGTACCGATCTGCCCAGGACAGAATTGCTGCCAACTACGCGCTTGCCAGGGCTGCCTGCGAATTGTTCTCAGGCTACGCGAACGATCTGTGCATGACGGAAGCCGATGGCGACGAGAGGGTCGCAAGGGCGAAGCTGGATGCCCGATACAGACCTTCAGCGCGCGCCGACTATGAGGTGCGCGTCGCCAGGGCCGAGGGCCGTTACGCGGTGGCAATCGAAAAATGCACGGCCGGCGCCGACAGCCTCGAGGACGACTGCCTGCGGGCGGCCCTGGCCGCCGTGATCGCGGCGAGGGCCGATGCGCAGATGCAGAGCGTCCGTGCGAGCGACTGATCCATCATGACATCTGCGGAGGTATGCGATGAAGTCAAGGCAAACCCTTGACCCGTTCAATAACCCTTTTTCCACCATGTTGAGCCAGTTCGCGCTTTCCGGCATGAATGCGGGCGCACATGATCGGCAAACGTTCTCACGGATGAGCCGGGAAAGCGGTGACGTCGCGCTGGAAGCTGCACACCAACTGGGCGTGAGCCAGTTGATATTGAACCAGCAACTGATGGCACTGGCACTCGGACAGATGCTGTCGGCTTCGGCCGCGCTGCTGTCGCTGGCTGCGAACGGCGCCGGTTCGCCGGCCGTTGCCGCCGAAGCGAAGCCGGTGCGTGCGACGGAGGCAAAGGCAGCAGTTCCGAAGTCGAAGCGCTCCGTATCCGCTACCCGCGTTGCACGCATCGCGCCGAAATCGCGCAAACGCGCCGGCAGCAAGGCCGGGACGGCGGGCAAGCCCCGGCAGTCCGCCAGGCGCTGAGCCCGCGCCGTATTCAGTCGAGCTGCAACTCGAAGCGTCCCTCGCCGCGTTCGACCGCGATCAGCCGCAGCAACGGCGTGAGATCCTGCTGGTGTTCGGGTGGAACGTCAGCCATCGCCAGAAACGCGGGATTGCTGCCGAGTGTCCATGATCCCTGGCCTTCGAGCCGAAGCGTGCCTTCGATGGTGCGCAGGTAGGCGTGAACCGTCCTGCCATCGCCATCGAGGCGGACTTCGTAATTGCCCAGCGGCGAAATCGGCGAAAGGGTCGAGGCAGCGTCGCGCCATTGCACGGTCGCGGTTCCATCCAGTGTGCCGTCGCGCGCAACGGACATTCTCGGCACGCGGATCAGCACATCACCAGTGAGATCGAGCGGCGCGAGCTTGGGCACCGCCAGCCCCAGCACGGTGGCCGGCAGGCTGATGTCGGCATCCGCCAGATGGATTCGGGACAGCGACACCGTCACGGGAAACGGCTTGGCCGACCGGTCGAGTTCGACTTCGCAAACCAGATGTCCGCGCAGCAGGGTCTCCGGCAGAAAACGCCAGGTGACACTCTTGGCAACGCCGCTTTGCCCGCTCGCATCGCGAATCTCGATCTGACCCGACCCCGACCACACGGTGCCCTGCGCCTCGGCAAGGCGAAGCTGTCCGTCGCTTGCGCGCTGCAGGCCGGCGTCGACCAGTGTCGCCGGCGCAGTGACGATGAGTGCGAGGGCGTAAGCGCCCAGCCCGATGGCGATGAGGTACCAGGGTTTCATTGCGGATTCGCGCGCGTCAGGTTGGCCGTCACGCTGACCAGGCCCGGCGTCGACAGCGCTTCGATGCGGCAGGTGTCCAGACGCACGTGCTGCGCTCTCAGGCCGGCGATCCAGTCCAGCCACTCGGCGAACGGCACCGCACCGAATACCGCCACCACCTGATTGGTCTCCTGCGCATCGATTCGCAGCAGCGCGTAGGACAGCCCGGCGGCAGCGGCTTGCTCCTGCACCAGCGTGCGCAGATCGGTTTGCGATGCCGATATCGCCGGTGCGGCGCGCAGGCGTTCGAGTTCGGCGGCCTGCTGTTCGAGCCGGGCAGCTTGCTCCCGCAGCGCCGGGACGCTGGTGCGCAATCTGGTCTGCGCCTGATCTGCAGTCTGCACCAGCCATATATACGAGGCGACGCCTGCCACCACCGCAAGGATCGCCATGATCACGCGTTCGCGCGGTGCCCGCGAAAGCCAGAACTCGCGCAGTTTCGCCTTCATGCTGCACGCACCGTGATCACTGCCGTCGCACCGCCCGGGCGTTGCACCGCTGCGGCGGGATCCACGCTCAAACCCGACTGAGCCAGCCGCGTCAGGATGCGTTGTAATGCCGCATCGTCGTTGACGGCAAGTTCCAGCGTCATGCGCCCGCGCTCGTAGGACACGACGCGCACCGCGCCTGCCGGCAACTCCTTCAGGGCCGCAGTCACGTTCCCGATCATCGGCAGGAAATCGCCGCTGTCGGCCTGGCCTGCAGCATGACGCGCCTCGGCGAGCTGGCGGCGCATCTGCAGCACCGGGTCCACCACTGCGACCGCTTCGGGGAAGGTGGCGCGAAACCGCGCTTCCATCTGCTGCCGCAGCGACCGTTGCTCGTTCTCGAGCGTTCTCCAGTCGAAGACCAGCGCCGCCGCGTGCAGCACCAGTACCGCGCCCAGGATCCAGGCGGCCGGTCGCAGGCGCGTGGCCACGCCGCTGAAGCCCCGCCAGCGTTCACGCTCCTGGGCCAGGCTGATGCCGGCATCCGGCGGCGCCGTCCGCCAGTCCCGCGTTTCGGCCAGCCGCATGGCAATGCCCAGCTGGCTTTGCCATGCCGCGATGTCCGGCGCGGCTTCCGGCGAAGCTGGATAAATTGCGATCGACGACAGGCCGGCGCGGGTCGTCAGTGCCTCTTCCAGCATCAGCCGCAGGGACAGTGGCGGAGATGTCCGATCGCCGCAATCGGTCGCCGCGCCTTCGAATTCCCCGGTGCGCACGATGCCCTCGGAACCGTTCCAGGCCAGACTCCACTCGTCCGTCGCCCAGGGCAACAACAATGTCTCGCAATGCACCTCGTAACCGCGGACGCCGACGGCGGCGAGCGCATCGCGCCAGCGCTTCAGGCCCGGTTTGTCGACCACCGCAAGTACATCGTCTTCGCCCACTGCGCCGAGCCAGCTTACCTGGTTGGCGTTCGGCTCCCCCGCAGTCTGCTCTTCCACCGCAAAAGCCAGTGCCGATCCGGCCTGCCGCCGCGCTGCCTGCGGCACGTGCGCGCGGGTGATCAGCACCTGCGCAGCCGGGACCACCAGCTGGATGCGATCGGCGCGGCGCGGCAACTCCGCGAGCTTGCCTTCTCCCGTCACGGGCTCGCGGCCGCCGTTGACCAGCGCCCACTGGCAGCGCTGCGGCGGATCGATCAGCGAGCCGTAGATGCGAAGCACGCTCATGGTGTCTTGCGCCAGACGACGGCGGGCCAGGCGCCGGTGTCGTCGCGCGCCAGCAGCGCCACGCCGCGCGCCTGTGATCCGCCTATGGTTACGCGCACCGTTGCCATGAAGTAATGGCTGCTCACCGCGATGTTTTCGGTGGGCGCGGTGAGTCCGGCGGGGAGCTGGGCGAAGAATTCGTCGGTGCTGCGGAAATACGCGCGTTCGCGCTGCGCGACCAGCGCGCGCGCGCCATCCAGGCCCAGGCCGTCGACCATTGCGGCAATGACTTCGGGCGCAGCGGTATTCACGTTGACCGCGGTGAAGCGGGGCAGTGCGGTTACGAAGGGACGCAGCCGCACGCGCACGCCCTCGTCGAAGCCGCGCACCAGCGCCAGCTCCTCCACATCCGTCAGCAGGCGGTTGGCGGCGAAGTAGGGCGGGTCCAGCGCGAGGTAGAAATCGTCCTCTGCGCCCTGCGGGTGCGGCACGGAGTCGGCGTCGACCCAGTCCGCCAGCGTGTCGGCGAGCGCAGCGGGCAAGCCCAACGTAGACAGCAGGCGCTGGAAGTTCGCGAGCTGGGCGGTGTTGACCCTGGCACCCCGCACCAGGTTGTTGAGATTGAAGCGTGCCTGCTGGTCTTCGATGTGTCCGCCGAGTTCGCCGTTATCCACCGGCATCGGCGGCAGGCGCAGCGCCCAGGGCTCGCCGAGATGATCGACACTGCTGAAGCGCCGATCGTCGCCCAGCACCGCGCGCGACCAGTCCACGCCCGCCTGCACCAGCGTCCGCGCCTGCACATGATCGGCAGTGAGTTCGGTTGTGCGCGACCAGGTGCTCTGCGAAATCATGATCGCGGTGGCCGCCATCGCCGCCATTGCCACAACGCCCATGGCGAGCACGATGGCGACTCCGTGCTGTCGTGTCCTCATGCGTCGAGCGCGAAAACGCGCACCAGTTCCTCGCCCGAAGCAAGCAGCACGCGCAAACGCACGGCCCGGGGAATCGCCGGATCGACCGTCGACACCGGCCAGGTGTCCACCCATGCGAGCCTGCCATCGAGATATTGCAGCTCGAATGCGGCGACGCCCCGCAGCACGGCGTAACGCGCCGGCGGCGCGCCCGGCGCGACATCCGGACCGGGCCACAGCCACAGTTCGATTTCCTGCC
>DATKEK010000155.1:0-20369 GCA_035512195.1 Burkholderiales bacterium | reverse complement strand
CGGCGCTGGATGACTTCGATCCCGCGCGGGCCGAGGCCTTCCTGCGCGGTGTGGCAAGCCGCGTTCCGCTACTGCAGCTTTCCGCGCGCAAGGGCATGGGACTGCAGGCCTGGTTCGACTGGCTGCGCGCGCGTCGCATTGGAATTGGCAGGACAGCGAGGAGCTTCAGCTATCGGCCGCATGACCGGACAGCGGAATCCGCCGCCACCGGCAACTGAGTACGCGCACGAGCGCGAAGCTGCAGTCGGCGTACCGCAGTTTTCGAGGGAGGCAGCCAGATGAACCATACCGCAGCCGACTGGCTCGCGCAGATCCGGGCGCTGGAGCTGCCGCGCCGCCCAAAAGTGATGAACGTGTGCGGCGGGCACGAGCGCACGATATCGATGGCCGGGATTCGCAGCGCGCTGGCCGCCAGCGTCGAGTTGATTCCCGGCCCAGGCTGCCCGGTGTGCGTATGTCCGGAGGAAGACGTTTTCGACGCGATCCGCCTCGCCCTCGAGGAACGCGTCACCCTGGTGGCGTTCGGCGACATGCTGCGGGTGCCGGTGAACGGTCCCAGGTCCCGCCCGCGCTCGCTGGAAGCGGCAAGGGCGGCAGGCGCGGATGTGCGCGCGATCGCCTCGCCGGCCGAGGCGCTGCGTATTGCGATCGACGAGCCTGCGCGTCAGGTGGTGTTCTTTGCCGCCGGGTTCGAGACCACGATGGCGCCGGTCGCCGCCATGCTCTCGCAACCGCTTCCGAATAATTTCTCCGTCCTGCTGTCCGGCCGGCGTACGTGGCCGGCGGTGAAGATGTTGCTCGACTCCGGCGAACCGGGTTTCGACGCGCTGATCGCACCGGGGCACGTCGCCACCGTGATGGGTCCGGAGGAGTGGACCTTCGTCACCTGGAAACACCGCATCCCGGCAGCAATCGGCGGGTTCACGCCGGTGTCGCTGCTTGCCGCGACGTATTCAGTGCTGCGCCAGTGGCGCGAAGGCAGGCTGTTTCTCGACAACTGCTACCCGGAAGCGGTGCAAGCCGGCGGCAATGCGGCTGCGCGCAAACTGCTCGATCGCACCATGCGGGTGGTGGACGCCAACTGGCGCGGCATCGGCACCATTCCTGAATCGGGATTCGCATTGCGCGACGAATTGCAGGCGTACGATGCGCGCGTGCGCTTCGCCGCGTATGACGAACCTGCGCGAAAGCGCGCGGGTGAAATGCCGCCGGGCTGCGACTGCGCGCGGGTGGTGCTTGGCAAGATCTACCCGGACGAGTGCCGGCTCTACGGCCGCGCCTGTCATCCGCGCCACCCGATCGGGCCGTGCATGGTGTCGGATGAAGGCGCATGCCGAATCTGGTGGGCCGGCGGCGTGCGCGAAAGCCGCATGCCGGAAATGGAACAAGGCTGAGCAACGATGAAGCGTGATGCGATACCCGCCGAACTCGCGGCGCGCACCTGGATTGTCGGCGGCCGGGTGCAAGGCGTGGGTTTCCGACCTTTCGTGTACCGGCTGGCAGTCGCGGCCGGCTTGTGCGGCTACGTGCGCAACCGTCTCGGGCAGGTGGAGATCTTTGCGCAGGGCGCGCCGAATGCACTGGAGCGTTTCGCCGCCGCCTTGCTGCGACAAGCCCCGCCGCTTGCGCGGCCAACGATCGTCGAAGTGGGTGACTGCGCTCCGGGAGACCGCACGGATTTCCGCATTCTGCAGAGCGCCGACGGTGCGACGCCTTCGATCCATCTTCCGCCGGACTATTTCTGCTGCGACGACTGCCTGCGCGAACTCGCCGACCGGAACGACCGCCGCTTCCGCTATCCGTTCATCAACTGCACGCAATGCGGGCCGCGCTACACGCTGATCTCGCGCCTGCCCTACGATCGCGCCAGCACCTCGATGGCGGGCTTCGAGCTGTGTGGCGCGTGTCGTGCCGAATACGAGGATCCGGCGAGCCGGCGCTTCCATGCGGAACCGCTGGCCTGCCCGGCTTGCGGGCCGGCGCTCACGCTGCAGGTTCCGGGGCACGGGGCACTCGCCGGAAACGAGGTTGCGCTGGCAGCCTGCGTCAGGCTCCTGCGCGAAGGCGGGATCGTCGCGGTCAAGGGCGTGGGCGGTTATCACCTGATGGTGAATGCGCGCAACGAGGACGCCGTTCAGCGACTGCGCCAACGTAAACATCGCCCGCACAAGCCGCTCGCGGTGATGCTCGCGCACGATGACTCGACATGGCGCCGCGAAATCGCGTGCGACGCATCACTCGCGGCTGTATTGCGCGATCCCGTGCGGCCGATCGTGCTCGCGCCGCGCGCCGCTTCCTGCACCTTCGCCGCATCGGTGGCTCCGCAGCTCGCGGAGGTCGGCGTGATGCTCGCGTACGCGCCGCTGCATCACCTGCTGCTCGCCGACTTCGGCGGGCCGCTGGTCGCCACTTCGGCGAATGTCAGCGGCGAGCCGGTGCTGACCGACAACCGGGACGTCGAGTCCCGCCTGGCCGCGGTGGCGGACGCCTTTCTGCACCACGACCGCCCCATCCTGCGGCCGGCGGACGATCCGGTGGTGCGCGTGATCGCCGGACGACCGCGGCCGCTCCGCATCGGGCGCGGTCTTGCCCCGCTCGAGATTGCGCTGCCGCAGCGCCTGTCCCGACCCACGCTGGCGGTGGGCGGGCATATGAAGAACACCATCGCGCTCGGCTGGGAAGACCGCGCGGTGCTCTCTCCGCACATCGGCGATTTCGGCAGCCCGCGCACGCTCGCGGTTTTCGAACGTTCGGTTTCGGAGCTGCAGGCGCTCTACGGCGTGCAGGCGCAGGCGATCGCACACGATGCGCATCCCGGTTATGCAAACACGCGCTGGGCGAGAACCAGCGGCCTGGCGACTGTCGCCGTGCCGCACCACCGTGCCCATGCTTCCGCGCTTTTCGCCGAACACGACGGCGGCGGACACTGGCTGGTGTTCACCTGGGACGGTGTCGGGCTGGGAGAAGACGGCACGCTTTGGGGCGGCGAAGCGCTGCTCGGCGCCCCCGGGAACTGGCGGCGCGTGGCCACCATGCGGCCATTCTCCCTGCCGGGCGGCGAGAGGGCCGGGCGCGAGCCCTGGCGCAGCGCAGCTGCGCTGTGCTGGGAAACGGGCGCGCGGTGGGAGGCCGATGCGATCGTGCAGCAGGCATGGCGCAAAGGCGTGAACTGCGCGCGCACTTCGGCAGTCGGGCGCCTGTTCGACGCGGCCGCGGCCATGACCGGGCTGCTCTCCAGCGCAAGCCATGAAGGGCACGCGCCGATGCTGCTGGAAGCCGCGGCCGTGACGGGTGCACAACCCCTGTCGTTGCCGCTTGCGAGCAATGCGAGCGGGCGGTGGGAAACCGACTGGTCGCCGCTGGTCAGTCTGCTGTGCGACTCGCAACATGGCGTGCCTGAGCGCGCCGGCATCTTCCATGCAACCCTGGCGCGCGCGCTCCTCGATCAGGCGCGTGCGGTCCGCAAAGAGCATGGCTTCACGGTTGTCGGTCTGACCGGCGGCGTATTCCAGAACCGGTTACTGAGCGAGCACGCCGCCGCGCTGCTGGCCGGCGACGGATTCGAGGTCGCGCTCGCCGAGCGCGTACCCTGCAACGACGGCGGTCTCGCGTTCGGGCAGATGGTTGAAGCGGCGGCATGATGGAGGAAACGCGCATCCTGCTCGCTCACGGCAACGGCGGCAGGTTGACGCGGGAGCTGGTCGAAAAGGTGTTCGCCGTGCATCTGGCGAATCCGCTGCTCGACGTCGGGCTCGACGCAGTCACGGTACCGGTGGCGCAGACGAGCATCGTGGTGACAACCGACGGCTTCACCGTACGCCCACTCGAATTTCCCGGCGGTGACATCGGCGCGCTTGCTGTGCATGGCACGGTAAACGATCTTGCGGTTGCGGGTGCCAGACCGCTTTACATGACGCTGAACGCCTTTATCGAGGAGGGCATGGAGCTCGCGCAGCTGAAGCGGATCGCGGCGAGCATGGGGCGCGCGGCGCGCGAGGCCGGGGTACGCGTCGTCGCTGGCGACACCAAGGTGGTGCCGCGCGGCGAGGGCGGCGGGCTGTACCTCGCCAGCACCGGCATTGGCGAACGCATCGGCACGCGAGTGCCTGCTATGGAGCGCATCCGGAACGGAGATGCGATGCTGGTGAGCGGCCCGGTCGGCGATCACGGTATCGCCGTGCTGCTTGCGCGCGAGGATTTCGGCCTTTCGGGCGAGCTGCGCTCGGACTCGGCTTCGGTGCTGCCGGTGGTGGAGGCGTTGCTGCAGATTCCGGGATTGCGCTTCATGCGCGATCCGACACGCGGCGGACTCGCCACGGTGGCGAACGAAATTGCACGCGGCAGCGGACTCTCCGCAGTACTGGAAGAAGCCTCGATCCCGGTACGCGATGCAGTGCGGGCGGTGTGCGACATCCTCGGCTACGATCCGCTTTATCTCGCCTGCGAAGGCAGGGTGGTCGCAGTGGTGGCGCAGGAGGACGCGCAGGCGGCGCTCGCCGCCTGCCGTCGTCTGCCGCAGGGATGCGATGCCGCGCTGATCGGCAGATTGGGGCCGGGCCGCGCGCAGGTCACGCTGCGCACGCCGCTCGGCGGCGAACGCGTGATCGAGGAACTGGAGGAAGATCCATTGCCGAGAATCTGCTGATCGATCGCTTCTACAGCGGTGGGATCGGTAAAACAGTCGCGCCGGCGATGTTGACCTGAGCCAGCCGATGCTGCAGGGTTATAGGCATCCCGGAAGTTTGCGAAGGGCCAGACAGCAATGAGCGGAAACAAGGAACAGCAACTGCGATTCCTGCCTCGCGCTTCGTTTCAGCGTCTGATCGATGCGCTGCGTACCGCGGGCCATCGCTGCATCGGCCCCAAAGTAAAAGACGGTGCAATCGTTTACGAGACGCTCGAGCGCGCGGACGAGTTGCCGTCCGGCATCGCGGTGGACCAGTCGCCCGGGCAGTACCGGGTGCGCGAGACGCCTGCGACCCCGCGGCAGTTCGCCTGGGCCAACGGCCCGCAGGCGCTGAAGCCACTGCTGTTCGCACCGCGGGAGACGCTGTGGCGCGCCACCCGGAGCGCAGACGGCAGCCTTTCTTTTGTCGAAGCAGCCGCGCATGCAGAGGCGATCGCGCTGATCGGTGCGCGCGCCTGCGATCTGGCGGCACTCGCGCTGCAGGACCAGCATTTTCTGCATGCCCAGTACCCAGACCCTCATTATGCGAAACGCCGCGAACGCCTGTTCATCGTCGCGGTGAACTGCTCGCATCCGGCGGACACCTGTTTCTGCGTATCCACCGGCGACGGGCCGCGGGCTGGCAGCGGATTCGATCTCGCGCTGTCCGAGCTGGACGACGGCTTCGTGATCGAGTCCGGTTCGGCGCGCGGACAGTCGATCCTGGACGGCCTCGGCCTCGATCCGGCGCAGGGCCGCCAGGTAAAGCAGGCACACACGGAATCCGAGCACGCGGCCGCCGTACAGAAGCGCAACCTGCCATCGCGCCATCTGCGCGATGCACTGTTCATGAACCTGGATCATCCGCGCTGGGCGGATGTCGCGGAGCGCTGCCTGTCATGCGGCAACTGCACCTCGGTGTGCCCGACCTGCTTCTGCCACGCGGAAAACACGGTGCCGTCGCTGGACGGCAAGGACTCCGAGCAGGTGCGCGAGTGGGACTCGTGCTTCACCCGCGGCCACAGCTATATCCACGGCTTCACGGTCAGGCCGGATACGCGCACGCGCTATCGCCAGTGGCTCACGCACAAGCTCGGCAGCTGGCACGACCAGTACGGACGCAGCGGTTGCGTGGGTTGCGGGCGCTGCATCAGCTGGTGCCCGGTGGGAATCGACATTACCGAGGAAGCGCGCGAGATCTGCGGGGAAGACGCATGAATCCCTATCTGCCGCGCGACGCCGAGGTCATCGAACGCATCGACGAGTCCCCGGGGATCTTCACGCTGCGACTGCGGCTGACCGATTTGGGCGAGCGCACTGCGTATCGGTTTGCACCCGGGCAGTTCAACATGGTGTATCTGCACGGCGCGGGGGAGGTACCGATCTCGATCGTTTCCGATCCCGAGAGTCCCGTGCTGCTCGATCACACCATTCGCGCGGTCGGTCGGGTGACCAACGGCTTGGCGAAACTGCACGCCGGGGACCGCGTCGGCATTCGCGGTCCTTTTGGGCGCGGCTGGCCGCTGGATCAGGCCAGAGGCCGCGACGTGGTGATCGTCACCGGCGGCCTGGGTTGCGCACCGGTGGTGGCGGTGATCAATTACCTGTTCGCATACCGCAAGCACTTCGGTCATGTCACGATCATTCAGGGCGTCAAGCATGCCAGCGAGCTGATCTGGCGCGAACGCTACGCCGAGTGGGCAAAGTTGCCCGGCGTGCAGGTGCTGCTGTCCGCGGATCACGGCGGCCCACTGTGGCCGTTCCATATCGGGCGCGTGACCGACGTGTTCGACGAGGCGCATCTGCCCGGGGACGCGATTGCGATGTTGTGCGGGCCGGAGATCATGATGCAGATCGCCGCGCGCCAGCTGGCCGCGCGCGGCATCGCCGAGGATGACATTTATCTCTCGCTCGAACGCAACATGCAGTGCGCGATCGGGCACTGCGGACACTGCCAGTTCGGCCCGGATTTCGTCTGCCGGGAAGGTCCGGTATTCGCCTACCCGCACATCAAACCGCTGTTCAGTGTCAAAGGATTCTGACATGCAGACAAAGCCGAAAGTGGCGGTTCACAAGTTCAGCTCCTGCGATGGCTGCCAGCTGGCGTTCCTGAATCTCGGCGAGGCACTGCTGGAGGTTGCGGAGCTGGTCGAGTTCGTGCACTTCGCCGAGGCCGGTCCGGTCGACCCGGAGGCAAAAGTGGACATCGCTTTCGTCGAGGGCAGCATCTCCACGCCGGAAGAGCAGGAGCGGATCGAGCGGGTGCGGACAAACTCGCGCTTTTTGGTCACCATCGGCGCCTGCGCAACCAGCGGCGGCATCCAGGCATTGCGTAATCTGCACAACGCCGGCCAGTGGGTCGCCGGAATCTACGCCACGCCCGAGTATGTGAGCACGCTCGACCGGGTGACCCCGGTCCGCGGGATGGTCAAGGTCGATCTCGAGCTGTGGGGATGCCCGGTCAGCGGCAGGCAGGTGCTCGCGGCGCTGCGCGCGCTGTTGTCGGGCGTGGTTCCGCGCGAAGAGGAAGACAAAGTATGCATGGAATGTAAACGGCGCCAGGCGGTGTGCGTCATGGTGACCCGCAACGTTCCCTGCATGGGGCCGGTGACGCGGACCGGCTGCGGCGCAATCTGCCCTGCGTTCGGCCGTGACTGCTACGCCTGCTACGGTCCCTCCGAATTGCCCAACACCACTGCCCTGGCCCATCGATTCGAGGGTTTCGGGCTGGTGCGGGACGAAGTCGCCGCGCGTTTCCTGCTGATCAACAACGCGGCACCGGACTTCCTCGAGGCGGGCCTGCGGGCGAAAGAGCGAAGACATGGCTGAGGGACGCGAGATCCGGGTAAACGTGCCGCTGCTCGCACGTGTGGAAGGCGAAGGCGCGCTGGAATTCGCAGTGCGCGATGGGGAGATCCGCGACATGAAGCTGCGCATCTTCGAGCCGCCGCGCATGTTCGAGAAACTCCTGGAGGGCAGGCCTTTTCACGAAGTCCCCGACATCGTCGCGCGCATCTGCGGCATCTGCCCGGTGGCCTACCAGATGAGCGCGGTGCAGGCGCTGGAAGCCGCCTTCGGCGTGGAGGTGAACGACTGGATTCTCGCAATGCGGCGGGCGATGTACTGCGGCGAGTGGATCCAGAGCCACGCGTTGCATGTGCACCTGCTCGCGGCACCGGATTTTCTCGGCGTGAGCAGCGTCATCGAGATGGCGAAGGATCACGGCACGGAAGTTCGCCGCGGCCTCGCGCTGCAGGCGCTGGGCAACGAGCTGATCCGTCTGTTCGGCGGGCGGTCGGTGCATCCGGTCGGCGCAAAGGTCGGCGGCTTCCACCGTGCGCCGGATCACGAAACGGTAAAACGGCTGGCCGACCGCCTGCGCGCCGCGCTCCCCGAAGCCGAAGCGCTGGTCAAATGGATTGCATCCATCACCCCCCGCGGCAAGGAGCAGGCGTATCCGCTGGTGAGCCTGCGGCATGCGGATGAGTATCCGATGTATCGGGGCCGCATCGTGTCGAGCGACTCACTGGACATTTCAAGGGAGCAGTACGACGAGCACTTCCGGGAGAGTCAGGTACCGCATTCCACGGCACTGCATTGCCTGCTTCACGGCCAACCGTATCTGGTGGGGCCCCTGGCACGGCTCGCGCTGAACCGGGATTGCCTGCCGCAGCCGGTACGCGATGCGCTGGACGGCGCCGGCGTACGGATGCCGGTGCGGGATTCTTTCCTCGGCGCGACGGCGCGCGCTGCGGAGATTTACTTCGCCATGCTCGAAGCGTTACGCATACTCGATGATTATGAACTGCCCGCGGCGGCGGATGTCCCGGTCACGCCGCGTGCAGGCGTCGGCATCGGCGCCACCGAGGCGCCGCGCGGACTGTTGTGGCACCGCTACGAGATCGACGCACAGGGACGGATTCTGTCCGCGCGGATCGTGCCGCCGACCAGCCAGAATCAGGCGCGGATCGAGGACGACCTCAGACTCAGTTTGCAGGACTACGGGCTGGATCGCAGCGACGACGAACTGCGGCACATGGGAGAGATGGTGATACGCAATTACGATCCCTGTATCTCCTGTGCCACGCACTTCCTCGACTTGCGGGTGGATCGCGGGTGAGCCGCGTCGCTGTGCTCGGACTGGGATCCCCTTTCGGGGACGACCGTGTCGGCTGGGAGGTGGCACAGGGCCTGGGCAGAATTGCGTGGGCCGAACACGGATCGGACAGCGTCGTCACGGTCGATTGTCTCGACCGCCCGGGAGCCGGCCTGCTCGAACGCTTGCGCAACGCGGATTGCGTGATACTGATCGACGCCATGCGCAGCGGCGCGCCCGCGGGTACCCTGCGGCGCATGGATCCGGATGAAATGCTGGCGGATGCCGACTCGCCTTCTTCTCACGGTTTCGGTCTGGCGCAGACCCTGGCGCTGGGTCGAGCACTCGGGGAATTGCCTTCGAATCTGGTGTTGTTCGGCATCGAAGCGGACGCGTTCGATGGGCCCCACATCAGTCCAGCGCTCGAAGCGGCGATGCCCGGGCTGGTAGAGCGCATGGCCGGCCATGTCAGAGACCTGCTGCTTGGCGGACTCTCCGCCAACGCACACGGCGTCTGAGCGAAGGGCTGGATCGCAGGCTGGCGATCGCGCGTCAGCGCAGGCGCTTGCGCGAGAATTCCTCCTCGATCTTGTCCTGGTAGTAGCTGACGAGAGACGGCGCCGACATCAGTCGCCGGTGCAATTCGGGCGATACGCCGCTGTACTGATATACCGACCCGTCGTTCAGCTCGACTTCGAGCACGCGGGCACGCTCGTCGTAGCCTACCGACCGCAATTTGCTTGAACCGACCTTCTTGCGTTCCATCTGCTTTCCCTGAAGCGGCGTGTCGCTCGAACCATGATTATGCCGGCACGTCAGCCCGCACGGAAACGAAGCGGGAACCCGTCGAAATTAGAACCTATCTCATAACAGTAGTGTCCCAACGTTTTTCAGAGGAGAACGCCCTGGATCGGCGAAATTGGCGGCTCTGAATTGGTCGAGAGGTTTGGAAGCAATTGATTTATCGGTGTTGTTTCGAACATGGTTAGGCTCAGGATTTGTAGGATTTCATAAAGGCTATGCGACAGCTTGAGCCGTTTCTTTACGATAGCGATCAGTACGTATGTGCAGGCTGCAATCCAGATTTGCGTCTTCACGGCGTTCTCGCTGGTCCCGAAAAACGCCTTGATGCGCAGGTGCTGTTTGATCCACTTGAAGAACAGTTCGACCTGCCAGCGCTGCCGATACAACTGGGCGACCAGATCGGGCTTCAAGGCAAAGTTGTTGGTCAGGAACGTGACGCGCTTGCCAGATTCCTCGTCCCGCACCACGATCCTGCGCAAGGTGGTCGGATAGTCCTTGCTCGAATAGAACACCGTGAGCACACCGGCCTGGTCGCACAGAACATTGGTATTGATGCGGTCGACCGGGTGCGAGTAGCGCCGCTTGAACTTGGTATTGCTCTTGGCACGGGTGACGAAGAAAGCCTGCGCTTGATGAATGGCGAACAATCGAGAGAAGTCCAGATACCCGCGATCGAGCAAGTAGTACGCGCCCGGCTCGATGATCAGGTCGTCCAGAATGTTGACCTCGTGGGTCTTGCCATCGGTAATGTGGATGAAGCTTGGTATCGCACCGCGCAAATCGAGCAAGGTATGCAGCTTGATGGCGGCCTTGGCCGAACGGAATGGCGCCCACGGATAGACCGACAGGCACAGGTCGATGGTGGTTGCGTCGAACGCATAGACCGTTGCGTCCAAGTCCACAGCCAACGGCTCGTTGGCGTACAACGGTCGCGCAATGCCAATCAGGTGCTGTGCGAAATCGGCGTACATCTGCCAGGGCCGTGCCGCGTTCGCGTTGGACAGCGTGTTGCGCGCAATCGTCTTGCAGCGAAAGCCCATGTGGTACAGCCGAGCCGACTGGGCGCGCAAGTTGACTTCGATGTCGCGCAACGATTCGCGTGCGGTCAGCTGCGCAAAAGCCATCGCAAAAAACTGGTCCAGGCACGAGAACTCCTGCACTTTGTGATCGCCGCGATGCGCTGCCACGCAGCGACGGAATGTGGAGAGCGGCAAATGCGCCATCACCTGCGCAAACACGAGCATGCCTTGATGCATGGGAGCCTTCGGCGGATATCCGCAAAAGGCTCAAATTCTGCGCCTCGACGTTCAAATCGAGACCAGACAAAATCGCTCGTTTCCGCATTTCAATCATTAACCTACAACCGTCTCTCGTGAAAACGTTGGGACACTACTGATCTCATAATCATTCGCGCGACGCGTTGCGGCCAGAACAGGCGGCGGCAAGGCGTGAGGCGCAGCCAATACACGGGCTATTGGCAAGCCGAGCACCGCCGCAGCCGCCTGTTCTGGCCGCAACCCTTCGGGACGGGACGATTTTCGCCCCCGACGTCGTTGCTCGCGCCTTATTTGGGCCAGCCAAACCGCGTCGCTCGCGCCTAGCCGGGAACGAAAATCGTCTCCGGCGCACGCGTGAATGATTATGAGATAGGTTCTAGAGAACGTAGACGGCAAGCAGGAGCAGGGCGTAGCCGACCATCAGCAGATAGACGTCGATGTGGTTCAGCACGCCGAGGATGGAGCCAACGTAAGGCAGACGCCCGAGCGGCACGAAGTAGCCGACCAGGCCGAGAACAAACAGCAGCAGGCAGATCAGACCGGCATTGCGGCTCGGAGCATGGGGTTTCACGAGGCCTCCGACAGTTCACACTCGATGGGCAACACGGGGAACGATGCCTGTCGTCGCAGGCACCTGACTTTCCGGAACCCTCCGCTTCCCGTCTCTCGATCGGCGGAGCTTGCGATTCCGCCCGCGCGCCTAACTGCTGGCGCCGGGTTTAAAACCGGAAGAATAATGCTCGCGGATCAGTTGCTGGTATCCATCGCGGATGCAGGTTGCCCGCGAGCATCGACAAGGCGCTTAGTTAGGCCGGTTACCCGCTACCGGAAACGGCCAGGCCGCCGGTGCTGATACAGGCTTGGGCGCCGCGGGGGCGGAGGCGGCGGGTTTCGCCGCTTTCTTTTTCGCCGCCCTCTTCTTGGCGGGTTTCTTCGCCGCTTTCTTCTTCGGCGCTTTTTTCGCCGCCTTCTTCTTGGCAGGCTTCTTCGCCGCTTTCTTTTTCGCCGCCTTCTTCTTGGCAGGCTTCTTCGCCGCCTTTTTCTTGGCGGGCTTCTTGGCGGCCTTGCGCTTGGCGGGCTTCTTCGCCGCTTTCTTCGCCGGCTTGCGCTTGGCAGGCTTCTTCTTCGCCGCTTTCTTCTTCGGCGCTGCCTTCTTCACGGACTTCTTGGCGACTTTCTTGACCGCCTTACGCTTGGTTGCCTTCTTGGCGACCTTCTTTACAGCTTTCTTGGCCGGCGACTTCTTCTTCGCCGCCTTTCTCTTCTTTACTGCCATTGGTAGTACCTCCTTACAGTTAATGAAAAAACGACGCGTCGATGACCGTGTCATCTGCGCATCGACTGACAACGTCCGCGCGCCGGGCGAAATGACCCGGCGAACGGCCGTACGACAGTTCGGGAAGCCACGGAAACAAAAGAGATTTCTCCGCAGCAGAATTTTGGGAAAAGGAAGCTTTGCCGAGCCTCGCAGCGAGGTCGGTGGAGCCGGCGAAGCGCCGGGATAGCAATAAGAAAAAACCCTTTGGGCCGGGAGCCATCAACCCCAGCCAGTCGCGCCGTCAAACCGATTACGAGCGCGGGTGTTTGCAGAAATAGGTACTTCTGGTCGTTTACCCATCAGTTCCGAAAAATGCGCCGGCCAGCGTTCGGCACGACACTGGTGTTGAAAAAGAATTTCTCCGCAGGGGCTTCGAAGCCGCCCTTGTGAGATTGCTGCAACGCACCGGTGCGCTCAATCCCAAGACAGCGCGCCCCCGGTCTGATACTCGATAACACGTGTTTCAAAGAAGTTCTTTTCCTTTTTCAGATCGACCATCTCGGACATCCAGGGGAACGGATTGGATGCTCCAGGGAACAGGGGGTCGAGGCCGATTTGCTGACAGCGGCGGTTCGCCACGAAGCGCAGATACTCCTTGAACATCGGCGCGTTCAGGCCCAGCACGCCGCGAGGCATGGTGTCTTCGGCATAACGGTACTCGAGCGCCACGCCCTTCTGCATCAACTCGCGCATCTCCTCGCGGAACTCCGCCGTCCACAGGTGCGGGTTCTCCATCTTGATCTGGTTGATCAGGTCGATGCCGAAGTTGCAGTGCATCGACTCATCGCGAAGGATGTACTGATACTGCTCCGCCGCCCCGGTCATCTTGTTCTGGCGCCCAAGCGCGAGGATCTGGACAAAGCCGACGTAGAAGAACAGCCCCTCCATGATGCAGGCGAAGACAATCAGGCCTTTGAGCAGCTGACGGTCTGCTTCCGGCGTGCCGGTCTTGAATTCTGGATTGGTCAGCGTCTCGATGAACGGGATCAGGAACTCGTCCTTCTCGCGGATGCTGGAGACTTCATGGTAGGCGTTGAAGATCTCGCCCTCGTCCAGCCCGAGGCTTTCGACGATGTACTGGTAAGCGTGGGTGTGGATCGCCTCTTCGAAGGCCTGGCGCAGCAGGTACTGGCGGCACTCCGGAGCGGTGATGTGCCGGTAGGTGCCCAGCACGATGTTGTTGGCAGCCAGGCTGTCCGCGGTCACGAAGAATCCGAGATTGCGCTTGACCACGAGCCGCTCGTCCTCGGTCAGACCGTTCGGGTCCTTCCAGGTGGAGATGTCCCGGCTCATGTTGATTTCCTGCGGCATCCAGTGGTTCGCGCAGCCGGAGAGGTACTTCTCCCAGGCCCACTTGTACTTGAAGGGAACCAGCTGGTTGACGTCAGCCTTGCCGTTGATGACGCGCTTGTCTTCAACGCGCACGCGGCGCAAAGCGACATCGCCGCCCTCGAACCCGACCTCGGTCGGAATCGAAGAGGCATTGTTTGAACCCGCATGCTTTCCGGTGCCGCCGGAAATGCTTGGAACGTGATCTTCAAATTGCAGCATCGCTTCGTTCCTTTATAAATGTTATAGGTGGAGTGTCAAGTATTTATTTGATTTTTCGCCGCTCAAGCGCGGCATTTCTATCTTTTTGCAACGATGAAGTGCACACCTTTGCGGCTCATCGTGTCGTCGTGCGCCGGATTCGTCCCGCGAACGCCCGCACTGTTCTCGCCGGATGCGGACTGCCGGGCGCGTTCGCGGCTCAGATGAAAGCTCACCCGACGGCGCGCAGTTACGCGAAGCTGCCGCATGCCCCTCACTGGCATGCCTCGCACTCAGGGTCATCGATGCTGCAGAACTTCGGGTCCGTTTCGGCCACGCCGCCGTCCGCCGGAACCGCATTCAGCTGGCCGGTCTTGACGGTGGACTTCTCCGCCGAGGTCGCACCGAGCGTGCGCAGGTAGTAAGTAGTCTTCAGGCCGCGATTCCAGGCCAGCTTGTAGGTGTCGTCCAGCTTCTTGCCCGATGCACCCGCCATATATATGTTGAGCGACTGGGCCTGGTCGATCCACTTCTGGCGCCGCGAGGCGCATTCGACCAGCCACTCGGGTTCGACCTCGAACGCGGTGGCGTACAGGCTGCGGACTTCCGTCGGAATGCGGTCGATCTTAGCCAGGCTGCCGTCGAAGTACTTCAGGTCGGCGATCATGACCTCGTCCCATACGCCGAGTTGCTTGAGGTCCTTGACCAGGTACTCGTTGGTCACCGTGAACTCGCCGGACAGATTGGACTTCACGTACAGGTTCTGAAAGGTCGGTTCGATCGATGCCGACACACCGACGATGTTTGCGATGGTCGCGGTTGGAGCAATCGCCAGGCAGTTGGAATTGCGCATGCCTATCTGGGTGATGCGCAGTCGCAGGGCATCCCAATCCATGCTCGAGGATTGGTCGACCTCCACGTAGCCGCCGCGCTCCTCGGCCAGCAGCTTGAGCGAATCCTGCGGCAGGATGCCTCTGGACCAGAGCGAGCCATCGTAGGTGGAATAGCGCCCGCGCTCCTCGGCGAGCTCGGTCGATGCCCAGTAGGCGTAATAGGCCACAGCCTCCATCGAGCGATCGGCGAACTCGACCGCCGCCTCCGATGCGTACGGCACGCGCATCTCGTGCAGGCAGTCCTGGAAGCCCATGATGCCGAGACCCACCGGCCGGTGCTTCAGATTGGAATTGCGCGCCTTGTTGACCGCGTAGTAGTTGATGTCGATCACGTTGTCGAGCATGCGCATCGCGGTCGCAATGGTCCGGCGCAGCTTGTCATGGTCGAGCCTGCCATCCTTCATGTGGGCAAGCAGATTCACCGAGCCCAGGTTGCACACCGCGATCTCGCTTTCCGAGGTGTTCAGGGTGATCTCGGTGCAAAGGTTGGAGCTGTGCACGACGCCCACGTGCTGCTGCGGCGAACGGATGTTGCACGGGTCCTTGAACGTGATCCACGGATGCCCGGTCTCGAACAGCATGGTCAGCATCTTGCGCCAGAGCTGGGTGGCCGGGAGCTTCTTGAACAGCTTCAGTTCTCCGCGGGCCGCCTTCTCTTCGTATGCCACATAGGCCCGTTCGAAGGCTTTACCGCACTTCTCGTGCAAGTCCGGCACGTCGGCCGGCGAGAACAACGTCCACTCGGCGCCTTCGATCACCCGTTTCATGAACAGGTCCGGGACCCAGTTGGCGGTGTTCATGTCATGGGTGCGGCGGCGGTCGTCGCCGGTGTTCTTGCGCAGCTCCAGGAACTCCTCGATATCCAGATGCCAAGATTCGAGGTACGAGCAGACCGCGCCCTTGCGCTTGCCGCCCTGGTTCACCGCCACCGCGGTGTCGTTCACCACCTTGAGGAAAGGCACCACGCCCTGGGACTTGCCGTTGGTACCCTTGATGTGTGAGCCCAGCGCCCGCACCGGCGTCCAGTCGTTGCCGAGGCCGCCGGCAAACTTGGAAAGCAGCGCGTTCTCCTTGATCGCGTCGTAGATGCCCTCCAGGTGGTCGGACACCGTGGTCAGGTAGCAGCTTGAAAGCTGGGAGCGGAGGCTGCCCGAATTGAACAGCGTCGGCGTCGAACTCATGAAGTCGAAGCTCGACAGCACGTTGTAGAACTCAATCGCCCGGGCCTCGCGCTCGACTTCGTTTAACGCCAGACCCATCGCAACGCGCATAAAAAAGGCCTGGGGAAGCTCAATACGCTGACCGTCCACGTGCAGGAAATAGCGGTCGTACAGCGTTTGCAGGCCCAAATAACCGAACTTGAGGTCGCGGCTCGCGTCCAGCGCCGCGCCCAACGCATCCAAATCGAATCGGCCCAGCCGCTCGTCCAGCAGCCCGGCCTCGATGCCCTTGCGGATGAAGCCGGGAAAATACGTGGCATAGCGATTGCGTATCTCGGCGTGCGCCACTTCCTCGCCGAGCACCTCGCAGCGCACGCTGTTCAGTAGCAGCCGGGCGGTGACATAACTGTAGGCCGGGTCCTTCTCGATGAGCGAGCGGGCCGCCAGCACGGTGCACTTGCGCACCTCGTCCATCGGCACGCCATCGTAGAGGTCGCGCAGCGTCAACTGCAGGATCACGTCGGGATCGACTGCGCGCCCCAGCCCCTCGCAGGACTCGTGCAGCAGGAAAGCGAGCGCCTCCAGATCGAGCGGGCGGGTCTCGCCCCTGTCAATCACGTTCATCGCAGCCTGCTGCGCCGGCGCCCGGGTTTCTTTCTGCCTCGCGCGCTCGCGGGAGCGCTGCTCGCGGTAAAGCACGTATGAGCGCGCCACCTCGTGCTCGCCGGCGCGCATCAGCGCGAGTTCGACTTGGTCCTGGATGTCTTCGATATGGAAAGTGCCGCCGGAAGGCTGGCGGCGGATGAGCGCCTCGACCGCGCTGTCGGCCAGCCTGGCCACCAGTTCGCGGATGCGCGCGGAAGCCGCCCCCTGCCCGCCGTTGACCGCAAGAAAGGCCTTGGTCATAGCCACCGCTATCTTCGGCGGCTCGAACGCGACAACTGCTCCGTTACGCCGGATAACTTTGTACTGCGCGTAACGCTGCTGTCTCGCGCCGGCGTCGGGGTCTTCGCTGGAAAAGCCGGTCACGGCAGCGGACGAAGAAATATTGGTGACAATCTGCATTTCTCTCCCTCATTTCTTTTGTCGCCAACCGGCAACAGCCGCGTCCCTTCGGCTGTTTCCCGCCTGACCACTACATCTTGTATGGCGTGCTGGGCAATGGCCCCAATTCTAGTAGCCAGCCTCGGGCTGTCAAGATGTTTTTGTCCTTCTGGAGCACGAACCGCCGCGCGCGAGCGTTGCTGTCGCGTCGCGTCAGCATCTGACGCGAGCAGTCGGTCAGTCGATGTCGTAGGGAGCGCAGCCGCCGGCGTAGTCCGATGCGACTTGCACAGTGGAGAAATGAATATCAACCGTGTCTTCGATGCTTCGTGCGTATCCACCGGCCATGGTGACAGCAACAGGCATGCCCGCCTCGCGGCACAGCCGTATGACGAGGCGATCGCGCGCGCGCAGACCATCCTTGGTGAGGGTGAGCCGCCCGAGGCGGTCGCCTTCGAAAGGATCCGCACCGGCGAGATAGATCGCGAGGTCGGGCTGCGCCGCCGACAGCGCGTGACAGACACCGCGCTCGAGCGCCTGCAGGTACTCATCGTCGCCGGTGCCGTCCGGCAGCGCGATATCGAGATCGCTCGCCTCCTTGCGGAACGGGAAGTTCCTTTCGGCGTGGATCGAGAAGGTGAACACCGAGGTTTCATGCGCCAGGATCGCAGCCGTGCCATCGCCCTGATGCACGTCGCAGTCTATGATCACGGCCCGGCGCACACGGCCCTCTGCCTGCATCGCCAGCGCCGCGACCGCGGCGTCGTTAAACACGCAGTAGCCCGTGCCATGGTCACGGAAGGCGTGATGCGTGCCGCCAGCCAGGTTCACCGCGATGCCTTCCTCCAGCGCGGCCCGCGCCGCCGACAGCGTTGCACCGCTGGACCGGCGCGAGCGTTCGACCATCTGTTCGGTCCACGGAAAGCCGATGCGGCGCACTTCCGCCTCGCTCAGGTCGCCGCCCGTCACCCGCTTCAGATAGGCAGCATCGTGTGCCAGCAGGATCTGCGCATCGGTAGCCGCAGGCGGCTCCACCAGCGGCTCCCCGCGGGACAGCCCTGCCGCCGCGACCCGCGCGCGCAGCATCGCGTACTTCGCCATCGGAAAGCGATGTCCCTTCGGAAGCGGCAGGACGAAGTGATCCGTGTAGAAAATCTTCAATTCAAGCAATTAACTGCCGGAAGCGCGTCCAGTCGAAGCGCGGGCCGGGATCGGTTTTGCGGCCGGATGGCGTCGCAATGTCGGCATGTCCCACGCACTCGGCGAGCGGATAGGCCGCGCGCAGCGCGCGTGCGAGCCGCGCCAGGCTGGCGTACTGCTCGTCGGTGAAAGCCTGGTGGTCGGTGCCCTCCAGCTCGACTCCGACCGAGAAGTCGTTGCAGCGGTCGCGCCCGCGCCATGCCGACTCACCGGCGTGCCAGGCGCGCTTTGCGCATGGCACGAACTGGATCAGTTCGCCGTCTCTTCGCACGAGAAAGTGGGCCGAAACCCGCAGCCCTGCGATTTCCCGGTAGTAAGGATGCGCATCCGGGTCGAGCCGATTGGTGAACAGGTCCACGATCCCCGGCCCGCCGAATTCGCCGGGCGGCAGGCTGATGTTGTGAACCACGAGCAGGTCCACGCCGCAGCCGCCCGGCCGCTCATCGAAGTTCGGACTGGGAAGGTAACGGGCGGCGGCAAGAATGCCGGAGGGGTCGATCCGCCAGTCGGCTGAACTGTTCTGCACGCAGACCCGGGAACCTGTTCCTGGGGCCGCTCAGTTGATGCCGAGCCGCTCCATCCGGTAACGCATCGACCGGAAGGTGATGCCGAGCAGCTTGGCGGCGGCAGTGCGGTTGAAGCGGGTTTTCTCGAGCGCTTCGAGTATCGCCTCTTTCTCCACGCGGTCCAGATAATCCTGCAGCGGATACTTGCCGTCGGCGGTCACCGCGGGGTTCGAGCCAGACACCTCCGGCGGAATGAGTTGCAGATCGTCGGCGCGAATACAGCCGTCGCTGGATAGCGCCATCGCCCGCTCCAGCACATTCTCCAGTTCCCGCACGTTGCCGGGAAAGTCGTAGCGCGACAGCGCCTCCATTGCCTCCGGCGCCACCTCCGGCTTCTTCAATCCGGTCGCGGCCGCCAGCTTTTGCAGTACCGTATTCACGAACGCCGGAATATCCTCCCGGCGCTCGCGCAGCGAGGGCATGCGCAGTTCGATCACGTTCAACCGGTAGTACAGGTCGTGGCGGAATTTGCCGGCTTCGACGCACTCCGCCAGCTTCTGGTGCGTGGCGCTAATAATGCGCACGTCGACGACCTCTTCCTGGGTCGATCCGACCTTGCGCACTTTCTTTTCCTGGATCGCGCGCAGCAGCTTTACCTGCATCAGCAGCGGCAGATCGGCCACCTCGTCCAGAAACAGGGTGCCCCCGTTGGCAGCCTGGAAAAAACCCTCGCGGTCCTGATCCGCGCCGGTGAAGGCGCCCCTCCGGTAGCCGAAGAACTCGGACTCCATCAGGTTCTCCGGGATCGCGCCGCAGTTCACCGGCATGAACGGCTTGTCGCGGCGCGCGCTCTTCTGGTGTATCAGCCGCGCGGCAAGCTCCTTGCCGCTACCGGATTCCCCGCCCACATGCACTGCCGCCTCGGACCTGGCGAGCTTCTCGATCAGGTCTCGCACCTGCTGCATGGCGGTCGATTCGCCGATCAGGACCTGCGTGCCGCCGGGCTTCGCGCCGGGCGCAGACGGCGCCGGCAGACTGAGCGCGGACTTGACCAGCGTGCGCAACTGCTCGAGGGAGACCGGTTTGGCCAGGTAGTCGAACGCGCCGGCTTTGAGCGCGGCCACCGCGTTCTCGGTGTTGCCGTGCGCGGTGATCACCGCCACCGGCAGATCCTGGTCGTTTTCCGAGATGAAGTTGAGCACCTCAAGGCCGTCGCCGTCCGGAAGGCGCATGTCGGTCAGGCAGAGGTCGAACTCGCCCTCCTTCACCTTCTTTATTGCTTCTTTCACGGTCGAGGCGCGCTCGACGTCCAGACCCATCTTCAGCAGGGTGAGTTCCAGCAGCTCGAGGATGTCTTCCTCGTCGTCGACGATGAGCACCGAACGCGCCGTCGGAGTGCCGCCCTGGTCTCTGCGCTTCATGCTCCAACTCCTTTGCAGATCAGACTGAATTGAGCACCCGTTGTTCGATCGACGTAATCGAGCGTAGCGCCATTCGCTTCGCTGATCTCCCGCGCGATATACAGGCCCAAACCGGTTCCGCTCGAGGCGGTGGTAAAGAACGGTTCGAACAAGTGGCCGCGAAGCGCCTCGGCCACGCCGGGCCCGTCGTCGATGATGCTCAGTTCTATGGTACCGATTCGAGGCCCCGGACGCACGCGCAGACTGATGCTGCCGGTCTTTCTCTGGCAGTAACGCAGCGCATTGCGGCAGAGGTTCCACATGATCTGGTTCAGGTGGCTGCGATCGAAGGTCACTACCGGCGAGATCGCGAGGTCGATCGAGATGATTTCTTCCTCGACCTTTTCGATTTCGCAGAACTGGTCGCAGAAGGTGCGCAGGTAGTCACCGAGCTCGAAACTCTCGCGCAGCGCCT
>DATKEK010000154.1:0-3726 GCA_035512195.1 Burkholderiales bacterium | reverse complement strand
AACTGCAGAAAAGCGAAACACGAAGGCACGTGCCTTCGTGTTTCGCTTTTCTGCAGTTAAATTTGAGAACGGAGACCTGAGATGAGCATGCGGCAATGGCGATTGGCCGCGGTGGCACTGGCGGTGACGCTGCTTTCGGGCTGCGGGTACAACACGCTGCAGGCGCAGGACGAGCAGATCAAGGCGGCGTGGTCGGAGGTGCTGAATCAGTATCAGCGGCGCGCGGATCTGGTGCCGAATCTGGTGAATACGGTGCAGGGTTTCGCCGCGCAGGAACGCGAGGTGATCCTGGGTGCGACCGAGGCCCGCGCGCGGGTGGGCAGCATCCAGGCGACGCCGGAACTGCTGAACGACGAACAGGCGCTGCAGCGTTTCCTGCAGGCGCAGGGCGAGATGAGCTCGGCGTTGTCGAGGTTGCTGCTGGTGGCGGAGAACTACCCGCAGCTCAAGTCGGACCAGAATTTCCGCGATCTGCAGGCGCAGCTGGAGGGTACGGAGAACCGCATCACGGTGGCGCGACAGCGCTACATACGCGCGGTGCAGGACTTCAACACCACCGTGCGCTCGTTTCCCAGCAACCTGACCGCGAAGTTCTTTGGCTACGGCATCAAACCGTCGTTCACGGTGGAGAACGAAGACGCGGTATCGCAGCCGCCGACTGTGGATTTCACGCGGCCGGACCGCGAACGTCCCCAATAGCGATCCGTTGAAGAGTCGCGACGCTACGAACGAGAAAGCGCCCAGCGCAGAGGAAACCAGCATACGGCCGACCACCAGGAGCACCAGGCACACCAGGAATTGCCTTTCCATGCGGGTTCTGGCGGTGCTCCTGGTGGTTATTACATTGGGTTTATGCCGCGTCAGGCGTGTTACTCCAGTTGCGACTGCTGCCGCGTCTGTCCGGGGCGGTTCACAGCACTTCGTCGTCGCGGTGAACGCGGTAGATGACGAACATCACTGCCGAGATGAACAGGCCGAACGCGACGATGATGGCGCCGGTGGCCAGGTCGGCGCGAATCATCAGCGCGTAGGCGCCGAGCAGGACCAGGATCGACAGGTTCTCGTTGAAGTTCTGCACCGCGATCGAATGGCCGGCACCCATCAGCAGGTGCCCACGGTGCTGCAGCAGCGCATTCATCGGCACCACGAAGTAGCCGCCCATGGCGCCGATCACTGTCAGGATTGCTATCGCCAGCCGCCAGTCGGTGACGAAGGCCATCGCCGCCACCGCAAAGCCCATGGCTATGCCCACCGGCAGCACGCGCACTGCACCGGTCAGGGGAACGAACCGGGCAGCCAATGCTGAGCCGATCGCGATGCCCACGGCAACTACCGCGGTGAGCTGGGTCGCGCGTTCCAGGTTGAAGTTCAGGGCGAGCGCCGCCCAGCTCAGTACGATCAGGCGCAGCGTTGCGCCGGCACCCCAGAACAGCGTGGTAACCGCGAGCGACACCTGCCCGAGCGGATCGCGCCACAGCAGCCTGAAGCTGTGCCAGAAATCCTTGAGCACGAACAGCGGATGCCGGGACGGCAACTTGTGGTCGATGGCAAGCTTCGGTATGTACAGGTTGAACAGCGCCGCGATCACGTAGATGCAGAGAATGATGAGGATCGCGAGCTCCGGCGCACTGTCGATGCCGGCCTGGAAAACCGGCGCTCCTGCCCCCTGCAGCATCCGCTCGGCAAAGGCCGGCGCAAGGAAAAGGCCGCCGAGTATCGCGCCCAGAATGATCGCGGCCACGGTGAATCCTTCCATCCAGCCGTTGGCCAGCACGAGTTTCTCGTGCGGAAGATACTCGGTCAGTATTCCGTACTTGGCGGGCGAATACATCGCTGCGCCTATCCCGACCAGTCCGTAAGCCAGCAGCGGATGCAGGCCGAACAGCATGGCGGCGCAGCCGCAGATCTTCACCGAGTTGCTGACGAACATCACGCGGCCCTTTGGCTGCGCGTCCGCGAACGGCCCCACGAAAGGTGCCAGCACGATATAGGCGAAAACGAAGAACTGCTGCAGCACCGGGATCTGCCAGTCCGGTGCGCTCAGTGTCGCGAGCAGCGCGATGGCCGCGAACAGCAGCGCATTGTCGGCGAGCGCGGAAAAGAATTGCGCCGCAAGTATGGTGTAGAACCCGCGATTCATCTGGGGCGCGCGATGGATATTTGCGGCTGTTTCTGGCGCCTGGCCTGCCGTCAGGCGCGCGGCTCGAATCGCATCTCACGGGTGTGCGACCGACGGCTGACGCAGGGCATGCACCGCGATATCGGCCGGAATGCCGAATCGACTTTAGAATGCCGAATGTTTGACCTGTTCACGCCTGAATTTTCCTGTATCCGGGAGTCGAATGTCACGTCCCATCGAGGCCTCGATCGATAAGGCCGCGTTGCGCAGTAATTACGCGGTCGCCAGGAAGCACGCCGGCGGCGCCTCGGTGTTCGCGGTGGTCAAGGCCAACGGCTACGGCCATGAACTCGACATCGTGGGCGAGGCGCTGGCCGATGCCGACGGCTTTGCGCTGCTCGAGCTCGATGCGGCGATCCGATTGCGGCAGCACGGCTTGCGGCAGCCGATCCTCATGCTGGAAGGGTTCTTCGACCCGCGGGAGCTCCCGGTGTACGCCGAGCATGGATTAGTGGCAGTGATTCACGCGGAAGAACAGACTCGGATGCTGCACAAGGCGAAGCTGCGCAGCCCGATCGGGGTGTTCGCGAAAGCCAACACCGGCATGAACCGTCTCGGGTTCGGGCTGCAGCGGTATCCCGCGGTGCTGGATGAGCTTGGGCGGTGCAGGAATGCCGCGCACGTCGTGGCCATGACGCATTACGCGGATGCCGACGGTCCGCGCGGGGTCGACTGGCAGCTCCAGCGCTTCCGCGCGGCGCTCGGAGATCGCCGGTTGCCGGTGTCGACGGCGAATTCGGCCGCTCTGCTGCGCCATCCGCAGACCGTGGGCGACTGGGCGCGCCCCGGGATCATGTTGTATGGCGCGTCGCCGTTTCCGGAGGTTGCGGCGGCGGAGCTGGGTCTGCGGCCGGCCATGACCCTGCGTTCGCGAATCATTGCGGTTCAGCAACTCGCCGCCGGCGAGCGGGTCGGGTATGCGGGCACCTACGTGGCGGGCAAGCCCATGCGCATCGGCGTGGTGGCATGCGGCTACGCGGACGGTTACCCGCGGCACGCGCCTTCGGGTACCCCGGTGCTGGTCGATGGAAAGCGCGCCCCGACGGTGGGTCTGGTGTCGATGGACATGTTGTGTGTCGATCTGAGTAAACTGCCCGAGGCCGGGGTCGGCACGGCCGCGATTCTGTGGGGCGAGGGACTGCCGGTCGAAGAAATCGCCGGCACCGCCGGTACGGTGTCTTATGAGTTGCTCTGCGCGCGGACCGCGCGGGTGCCGGTCGTGGCAACGGCGGTGCGCCCGGCGGCCGGAAAGATATTGCGGAACGCAAAATGAAAATCAGGAAACTCATCGGCGAGCTCAAGCCCGGGATGTTCGTGTTCGAACTCGATCGGCCGTGGCTGGATACGCCGTATCCGATCCAGGGATTTTTGATCCAGTCACAGGAAGACATCGACAACCTGCGGGCGTACTGCAAGCACGTTTATGTCGACCCGCTGAGAGAGCAGAACCGGCAGGTCGCGGCGAAGCTGCAGCCTGGTCCGCTGCGCGATCTGGCGTCGGCGAAGGGCGGTCCGGTGCCGATCGGAGCGGCGACCTACACGGACCG
>DATKEK010000153.1:0-2284 GCA_035512195.1 Burkholderiales bacterium | reverse complement strand
GGAAGTGTGCCAGTACGCCCGGGTAATCGAGTTCGCGCATGCGACGGATGCAGTGCGCCAGCGATGCACTGCTCTGCGAATCCCAGCGCCCGCTGCGTTCGTCCCGGACGAGCGACACGAGTTCGGCGATCAGCGTCAGTCGTCCGGTCAGGCGATCTGGCAACGGGATCGCCGCGAGCTCCCTGAACAGGGCGACGGCGTCGTCCCAGGCGCCGAGCCCGAGCAGGGCATACCCTTCGTTGACTCGGTAGGTGAACGCGTAGGCCGGCGTGGCTTGCGCAAGTTCGGCAAATCCGGTGGCCGATCGCGCGTGCTGCAGCGCCCGGTGCATGTCGCCCTCTGTCAGCGCCACCGTACTCATTACGTCGGCAGCGTCGCCGAGCCACAATGGCGAGACGACTTCGTCGGCATTGGCAGCGGCACGTTTCGCCAGCTCGAGCGCCTCCTGCGGCGCACGTCGTGCAACTGCGAGGCGCGCACGTTTCAGCCAGGCAGCCACTTGCAGTCCCAGGTCCTCTGAGCGGTCCGCGATCTCTTGAGCCTGTTCGAGGGTGGCAATGACTGCGTCGCGACGACCGAATGCCTCGTGATGCCACGCCGCCGCAATGCGCCAGTGCACGCGTGCCCACGGCGGGGCCGCCGGGTGGCCATCGGCGCGCGCCGCGCGCGCCTGCAAGCCGGCAAACTCGCGATCGAGGCCGTTACGCTCGCACCACTCGATCACGGCTATGTACCAGGCAAGCTCGACTTCCGGCGGGGCTCGCTCCAGGGCCTCGTCGGCAGCACCGGCCAGCGCGCAGCGAAGCAGCGCGATGGTGGCCGCCGCGCGCTCCGCGTCGAGTAACCCGAACGTCTCGGCGACCGCCAGCGCCGCGGCCGCGCGCAGATCGGCGTTGCCACGCAGTTCGGTGGGCACAACCAGCTCCGCCGCAGCGGCCCGGCAGGGTCGGTAACTGCGCGCATCCAGATGGGCGCGCAGCAGGATCCGCGCAGCTTCGTCTGCCGACGAGAGCTCACCAGCGCGGTGCAGGGCGTGAAGGTTCATTGGCGTGCCGGTGGCCGATTCGAGTGTTGATCATGCCCGAGCGGCTTCGTTCTCGCCCAGCACGCCCGGCGCAATGGCTTGCCAGAGGGGGCGGCGACTGAGTTTCTCTGTCGGTCGGTCGGTCGTTGTTTCGAGTCCAGACCGAGTAGTAGACCTTTTATAACAATAGGTTATAGGTCATTATTCACGTCGAGTGTGATCAACTGGATAGCCGCAGTTCGCGCTCCAGCTGATAGCCGGCTGATCAAGTGCAGATTCTGGTGGCCCCCGACGGCCCTGGACATTGCTACGGCGTTGCGACGTCGCGAGAAAACACCAGGTCGATGTTCAACGAGTCGCCCGCGAAGACCACCAAGTCGTAGGTGCCTTCCCACAGCAATTCAATGGTGCCGGGATTGCCTGGCGCCGGAACCAGCTGTCCTCCACAGAAGGCATCGACGGTACCCGCAACGTGGACGCAATCACCGGAATTCACAATCCCGCTGGGCCAGTAGAGAAGGCGATATTCGTTCCTGGGAACGGTCACCGACAGGTAGGTTGGATCGTCGTCCGATGTGCTCTGGCTTCGGAAACCCGCGGTTACCTGCACGCCTCTGCCTGTGGCCGTAAACCGATGAAGACTGCCGAAAGTCGGTTCCCCGGCAGGGACGCCCGGGTCCAAGGTCCATGTCACCGTGCGGTCCCCATTGGCAGACGTCAAAGTGCCGCCCGGCGGGCCGAGGGCATGACCGCTGGTAGTGTTGCTCACGTAGCAACACGGCACGCGCGCCGTGCCTGCGGCGATTGCCGGTAGTGCGCGCTGGGCCTGCAACACCCTTTCGCCTACTACTTCGCCATCCACCGATATCGTGATTGTTAGCGTCAGCAAATCCGCGTCAGCGTTGATGATCGCAGATGACTCCATGAGTCCGGCTGCGTCGGTCACGCCACCACCCGCGGAACCGCCCTCGGCGGTGACGGCGATGCTTGCGCCTTCGATCGCGCCATTGCGATCGTTCACTGTTACCAGCAGCGGCGCCGGCACCCCTGCGAACATCCGGCTCTGCAAGGTGGCTGACACCGAGAACTCAGGCACCACGCCGCATTGACCGAGGTCCCGGTAGGGCTGCAGCAGTATGTCTCGGGCATCGGGGCTACCGGTGTAGAGCGATGAATAGGCGTAGTAGCAGAGAATGGCCATGTCGGTCAGGGCCGTTTCATCGAAGCTCCGGGTCTCGCCCAGGATAGGGAGCACGACGC
>DATKEK010000152.1:0-4614 GCA_035512195.1 Burkholderiales bacterium | reverse complement strand
GCAACGAGTCCGGGGCGCACGTTCGGCGCCCCGCATACCACGCCATGGTGCCCCTCGCCGTCATCCACAACGCACACGGACAGTTTGTCAGCGTTCGGATGCGGTGCGGCACTCAGCACGCGCGCAACCACCACACCGCTGAACGGTTCGCTCACCGCGTCAACGCTCTCGACCTCGAGACCGGCCATGGTCAGCCGCGCGAGCAACGTGTCGAGGTCGACACCGGGATCGACAAGGCTGCGCAACCACGCTTCACTGAACTTCACCGCAATCTCCTCCGCGCTGCCAGCCGCTAGTTGAACTGCCTCAGAAACCTGAGATCGTTTTCGAACAGGCGGCGCAAATCGTCCATCTGGTACAACAGCAGGGCCAATCGGTCGGCGCCGAAGCCGAAGGCGAACCCGGAATACACCTCCGGATCGATACCCGACATTTCGAGCACGCGCGGATGCACGAGCCCGCAGCCCATCACCTCGATCCACCCCGTCTGGCTACACAGGCGGCAGCCGGCTCCACGGCACTGGATGCACTCGACGTCGACCTCTGCAGATGGTTCTGTGAATGGAAAGTAAGACGGCCGGAACCGCACATCGAGATCCTGCTCGAAGAAGCGCTGGATGAACCCTGTGACAGTACCTTTGAGGTCGGCGAAACTGATGCCCTCGTCGACCACGAGCCCCTCGACCTGATGGAACATCGGCGTGTGGGTGAGATCCGAGTCGCGCCGGTAGACACGCCCGGGGCAGATCACGCGGATCGGCGGGCGGTTCGTCTCCATGGTCCGCACCTGCACGGGTGAGGTATGGGTTCGCAACAGCGTGCCATCGCCGAAGTAGAACGTATCGTGCATCGCGCGTGCCGGGTGGTCTGCCCCGATGTTGAGCGCTGCGAAGTTGTGGTAGTCGTCCTCGACCTCGGGTCCCGTGACGACCTCGTAGCCCGCGCCCACGAAGATCTCCTCGATGCGCTCGAGCGCGTGGGTTACCGGATGCAGCCCCCCCACACCCGCGCGCCGCCCCGGCAACGTCACATCAACGACTTCGGCAGCGAGTTCGCTCTCGAGCTGTTCGGTGCGAAGCGCCTGCTTGCGGTCAGCGAGGAGGCCCTGGACCAGCGCTTTGGCTCGATTGATCGTCGCACCTGCGGCGGGGCGCGCCGCGGGGTCAAGTTCGCCGAGGGCTTTCAGGAGCGTAGTCAACTCACCCTTCTTGCCCAGAAACGCGACCCGCGCATCATCGAGGTTCCGCTCGTCGGAGGCTGCCGCGATCGCCGTCCGTGCCCGGGACAGAATGTCTTCTAGATCCATGTCGCCTGTCCGTTCAATCGAGAGAAAGTCCAGAACATCAAACAAAAAAGGGAAGGTCCCGAGACCTTCCCCTGTTGATTTTCACTTGTGCTTCACCCGTGAATCGCCACTGGAAAGGTCGTTTGCCGGCCTCCAGAAAGCGATTCAACGATGCGGGAAATCAGGCGGCGAGCGCCGACTTCGCCTTCTCGGCGAGAACGCCGAACGCCTCTTTCTCGTGCATGGCGAGATCCGCCAGCACGCGCCGGTCCACTTCGATGTTCGCTTCCCGGAGACCGGCGATAAAGCGGCTGTACGACATTCCGTGCTCGTGCGCGGCCGCGTTGATGCGCACGATCCAGAGGCTGCGAAACTGACGCTTGCGCTGGCGGCGGTCGCGGTACGCGTATTGACCCGCCTTGATGACTGCCTGTTTCGCGACCTTGAACGTGCGGCTGCGCGCACCATAGTACCCGCGGGCCAGTTTCAGGATCTTCTTGCGGCGCGCGCGTGACGGAACCGCCTTGTTCACTCTCGGCATGGCGTGCTCCTATCTCGCCTTGGTCGGCAGCATGCGGCGCAACCCCGGGGTATCCGCGGCGGCCACCGGCTCGAGTCCGCGCAACTGTCGCTTACGCTTGTGCGCCTTCTTCGTCAGGATGTGGTTGCGATTCGTTTGACGATGCTTGAACCCACTGCTGGTTCGTCGAAAACGTTTCGCTGCACCACGATTGGTTTTCAGCTTTGGCATTTCTCACTCCACGCGATTGATTGCAGCGGGCCGCGAGGACCCGCCGGGGCCGAATCGGCCGACTAGCCTTTCTTCTTTTTCGGAGCCAGAACCATGACCACCTGCCTGCCTTCGAATCGCGGCGCGGCTTCCACCGTGCCGTATTCGGAAAGGTCCTGTTCGATCCGGGTCATCAACTGCATGCCGATTTCCGGATGCACGACCTCACGACCCCTGAAACGCAGGCTGACCTTGGCCTTGTCTCCGTCAGCGAGAAAGCGAACCAGGTTGCGTAGTTTTACCCGGTAATCGCCTTCCTCGGTGCCGGGGCGAAACTTCATCTCCTTGATCTGGATCTGCTTCTGTTTGCGCCGCTGAGCGGCCTTGGTCTTTTTGACCTCAAACAGATGCTTGCCGTAATCCATGACCTTGACCACCGGCGGTTCCGCATCGGGTGCGATGAGCACCAGATCCAGACCCGCACGCTTGGCTTCGTTCAGAGCATCGTCCCGTGACACGATGCCGACCTGACTGCCGTCGGCACCAATGAGGCGCACGCTTCGAGCCGCAATATCGTCGTTCAGCAGGGCCCGATCGGCGCGCTTCCCACCACCTTTGTTAATAGGCGCTCTCCAATTTTTCCATTAACACATCTCTTCCCACGCGTTCTCCCGTTGTGCCCGATTCGGCGGGCCAATAGGCGCATGGCCGAACACACCCCGCCCGTTGTACGGGGAGCCCGGCCATTCGCGTTTATCCGTCCTCGTCGAAGCGCCAAGCCCGCCGGTCGGTACACCACGACGCTGCTTGCGCACTCGCCGACAACAGCCATTCCAGCGGTCGACGGCTTCGACGGAGCGCGGCATTCTACTGCCAGCCTACAAGGCGTACAACTCAATATTCCCTGGCGCCTCGCGCGACGTGCGGACGCCGGATTTCTTCCACCTGCGAACCCCCTGCAAGGAGACACGCCATGATCGACGCCGCCATCGGGGTCAGAGCCCACATGGGCTGGGTCGCAATCGCGGTCATCGTACCGGATTCAGACGACTTTCACGTCCTGTGCACAGGGCGCGTTGCCACAGCGGCGCCGGATGATCAGGTGGCGCTCGAACCCTATCACGTGGCCGCTGGGTATCACGGACTGACGCGCGCGTCGGCGCCCGCCGATTCCAAAGCCCTCCTGCGCAAGGGACTCGCCCGGCAGCGACGCACGGCGCTCGCCGGGTTCAGGACACTCGCCCGGGATCTCGAGGCGCAAGGCCATCGGATCGCTGCGGCGGCCGTGCTCACCGGGCGCGGTCGCCCCGCAGGCACACTCGCCCGGGCACTCGGATCGCACCCGCAGATTCACGTGGAGGAAGGCCTCGCGGTACGCGCCGCGGTCGTCCACGCGCTCGACAAACTGGGCGTGACGGCGCAAGCCTGCGATGAGCGAAGTCTGCCGGCGCGCGCAGCGATGCGGCTTCGTACCAGCGAGCCGGACCTGTTCGCGCACCTCAAACGCAAGGCGCCGTCGCGCGGCGAGGGTTGGCGCAAAGAGCACCAGCTCGCAGCACTCGCCGCGTTCATGGCAACCTGAGCCGTGGGTCTGGTAGGCACGGGCGGATTCGAACCGCCGACCTCTTGCATGTCAAGCAAGCGCTCTAACCAACTGAGCTACGCGCCTGTAGCGGATCTGGCGCGGCGAGGCCGCGCGGCCGACGAGTCTACCGCTTGCCCGTCAGAACTCAAGCGATGCAGCCGGAACACGATCGCTAGCGTGGAGTAGCCTAGGCTAAGGCTACGGCTAAGGCTAAGGCTGGAGTCGTTCGATCTGCCAGCTCCCGTCCGTGTGGCGCGAATAGCGGAAGCGGTCGTGGAGGCGGCCCTCTCGTCCCTGCCAGAACTCGAACTCGGACCCCGCAAGCCGGTATGCGCTCCACGAATCCGGTTTGGCAATCTCCGCCCCCGCGGCGGCGGTGTCGATGGTTTCTACCCGTCGCATCAGCGTTTCACGGTCCGCAACCGGCGCCGACTGGTGCGACGCGGCAGCGGCCAGCTGGCTCGCCCGGGGCCGGGTCGCAAAGTAGGTGCGCGCCACCTCATCCGGCAAGCGCTCGACCACGCCGCTGATCCGTACCTGCCTGCTGAGTTCGCGCCAGTGAAACAGCAGGCTCGCGCGTGGATTGCGCTCGAGTTCAGCGCCCTTGCGGCTGCGGGCGTCGCTGTACCAGCAGAAGCCGCGGACATCGTATTGCTTCATCAGGACGATTCGAACCGACGGCGTGCCTTTCCCGGTGGCAGTGGCAAGTGCCATCGCAGTCGCGTCCAGAAGATCGAGCGCACAGGCCTCACCAAACCACTTGCCGAACTGCTCGAAGGGGTCCTGAGCGAGGCTCGCGCGCCGCAGTTCCTCGGCCAGATACTCGCGGCGCGCGCCGCGTTGATCCTGTGGGTTGGTCACGTTGGAACCGGATTGCGTCGGCGTGCCGAGTATGCGGTGGCGTCTGGCGGCGGGGCAAGTCGGACCGTGCCCTCGCGCGGCTTCGCACGCTACCTCGCGCAAGCTTGCCTGTGGGATGTGTGAGCCTGCGATCTGCATTTCAAGCTCTACATG
>DATKEK010000151.1:0-5355 GCA_035512195.1 Burkholderiales bacterium | reverse complement strand
GCGAGGCATGGTCGCTGATCGACCGCGGCGTTGCATCCCCGGAGGATGTGGACAAGGTGGTGCGCTACGGCTTCGGGTTCCGCTACGTTGCCGCCGGACCGGTGCTGCAGAAGGAGATCTCCGGCCTGGAAGTGAACTGCGCGGCGTCGGCGATCATCTATCCCGACCTGTGCAACGATTCCGGTCCGCCGCCGGTGCTGACCGATAAGGTCGCGCGCGGCGAGATTGGCATGAAGACGGGTAGCGGCTTCTGGACCTGGACGCCGCAGCAGGCCGCGGCAGAGAAGGCGCGTTATGCCGAGGACCTCAAGGCGACACTCGAGATTCTCGATCAGCGCAGAAAGCCTGTTGTCGATCGATTGCGGCCGGTGTCCGGTGGTGCGACGACTTTTCCCTCACCCGGCGCTGCGCGCCACCCTCTCCCGGAGGGAGAGGGCGGACAATTCCCTTCTCCCGCCGGGAGAAGGGCCAGGGATGAGGGAGAAAAAGGCTGACGCAGGAATCTTGCTCCGGCATGGGAAGCCCGGCGTCGGGTACTCGAACCCAAGGAATACAAAAGTGAAGGAACAAACTACGGAAAGCGATTTCGCCGGCGTCAGGCAGGCGAAGGCGGTATGGGACTTCAGCACCGGGGACGGCAGGATATTCCTCGAGAGACTGCGGCTGATCAGAAGCGCGATCGACCTGCTGCGCGCGCAGGGGATCGAGGAGCACTTCGTGGTCATGCTGCGCGGCGCCGTGCTCAAGTTCGTTGCGAAGGACATCGGCAAGACCTCGTTTGCTGGCGAGGCGGTCGAACCGGAACATCTGGAGAAAATTCACGTCGAACTGGAAGCCCTGGCCCGCTCGGGCGTAAAGATCGAACTGTGCCTGTACGCGATGCGCAAGCGCGAAGTCGAACCCGACAATGTCCTGCCCTTCACGCAGCTTGAGGAGAATGTTTTTGCGAATGCGATCGCGCTGCAGAACAAGGGCTATGCGTTCATGCAGGTGGACTGATCCCGGTGACGGCCCATGACCGAACGCGTGGTAATGGTTCACGGGCTCTGGATGCATGGCGTGGCAATGATGCCGCTCGGGTGGCGCCTGTCGCGCTGCGGGTTCACGGTCGCGCATTTCTCCTACCGTTCGGTGAGGCGGCCGCTGGAAGAGAACGCGCGGCGCCTTGCCGATTTACTCCAGGTGCTGGATGCGCAGACGCTGCATGTCGTCGGTCACAGCCTCGGCGGCATCGTGGCGTTGAGGGCGCTCGCGTTGCGCAACGAACCCCGGGTGCGGCGTGTGGTGCTGATGGGCAGCCCGCTCGCCGGCAGTATCGCCGGGCGCGGCCTCGCCCGCTTCCGTGCGGGACGCTGGATGCTCGGGCAAAGCCTGCCGCTGTGGTCGGATCGCTCGCCTCCCGAGGTGCCGCCTGGCGTGGAAATCGGCGTGATCGCTGGCTGCCTTCCTCTCGGGCTGGGGCGACTGTTCGCCCGCCTGCCGGAGCCGAACGACGGCGTGGCGGTGCTCGACGAAGCGCAGCATCCCGACGCGGTGGATTCGATCGTGCTGCGCACGAATCACACCGGCATGCTGCTGTCCGCGCGTGTCGCTCAACAGATTTGTACGTTCCTGCGTGATGGCCGCTTCGGTCACGATTAGCCGCGTCGGTTCCGGCGTCCTGCTTGGCCTGCTGCTCGGCGGCTGCCAGACCGTCGGCTATTACGCGCAGGCGGTTGGCGGGCAGATGGAGATCTGGCGCGCCAGCCGCCCGATCGAAAAACTGATCGCGGACGAGACCACCGATCCCGTGGTTCGCAAACGGCTCCAGCGGACCGTCGAAATTCGCGACTTCGCCAGCCGCGAACTCGCGCTCCCGGATAACCGGAGCTACCGCCGCTACGCTAACCTGCAACGGCCCTACGTGGTGTGGAATGTGTTCGCGGCGCCGGAGTTCTCGCTGCAGGCCGAGCAGTGGTGTTTCCCGTTTGCCGGATGCGTCGCTTACCGCGGCTATTTCTCCGAGGAGCGTGCGCGGCGCTTTGCCGGTGCGCTCGAGCTGGAGGGCCTGGACGTATTCGTCTCGGGAATCCCGGCCTATTCCACCCTCGGCTGGTTTGCCGACCCGGTACTGAACACCTTTCTGCACTATCCGGAGGCCGAGCTGGCGCGGCTGATCTTTCACGAGCTGTCGCATCAGGTCGCCTACGTGAAAGACGACACTGCCTTCAACGAGTCTTTCGCGGTCGCCGTGGAGCTGGAAGGCGTACGGCGCTGGTTGGCCGGATCAGGCAACGCGGCACAACTCGGCGAATTCGAGGCGAACCAGCAGCGGCGGCGCGATTTCCTGGAGCTGTTCGCCCGCTACCGCGAGATCCTGCAGAAGCTTTACGCCGGGTCGCTGAGCGAGGCGGAAATGCGGGCTGCCAAAGCGGACGCCTTTGCGCGCATGCGGGCAGAATACACGCGGCTGCGGGAGAACTGGGGCGGCTTCGCGGGCTACGACCGCTGGTTCTACGAGCCGCTGAACAATGCAAAGCTGATCTCGGTAGTCGCCTATACCGATCTGGTGCCGGCGTTCCAGGCGCTGCTCGACCACAATGACGGCGATCTCGCGGCGTTCTATGCGGAAGTCCGCGAACTGTCGGGGCTTCGGAGGCAGGAGCGGCGGGCGCGGCTCGCAGACGCAATCGAAGGCGAGCCAGCCGCGCACCGGTAGCGCGATGACCGCAGTGCGCGCGGGCGAATGATAGAATCCGCACGCATGACGGGGCCGGCCGGCCCCGTCGTTTTTCATGCCGGGGATCACATGAGCGACAACACCGACATCAACACGCTTAGGCGCATCCTGCGCAACTGCAAGACCATTGCCGTGGTCGGACTCTCGGCCAACTGGTACCGGCCGAGCTACTTCGCGGCGAAGTACATGCAGGAGCACGGCTACCGCATCATCCCGGTCAATCCCTCATACAAGGAAGTGCTTGGCGAGAAATGTTATGCATCCGTCAGGGACATTCCCGAGAAGGTAGATATGGTGGACTGCTTCCGCAAGAGCGCCGACATCGAGCCGATCGCGGACGACGCGATCGCCATGGGTGCCAGGGTGCTGTGGCTGCAGCTCGGCGTGACGAACGAGAAGGCGACCGAGAAAGCGCGCAAGGCCGGGCTCGAAGTGGTGCAGGATCGCTGCGTGAAAATCGAACACGGCCGGTTGTTCGGCGGGCTGAGCTGGGTGGGCGTCAACACCAAGGTGATCTCCTCCAAGCGGCCGCAGTGGTTGCCTTACTGAAGTCGTCATGGCACCGGAAAACAAAGACTAACCACCAAGGACACCAAGGGCACCAAGAGAAACGAGAACGTCTTACTTGCAGTTCTTGGTGTCCTTGGTGATCTTGGTGGTTCGCAGTTTTCTACTTTTTCTGTGGCGCCTGCGACCAAAACTGATTGGGAATAATGCAAATGGCAGACAGAGAATACGGATTCGGCACGTTGTGCCTGCATGCGGGACAGATTCCGGACGCGGCGACCGGGTCGCGCGCGGTGCCGATCTACCAGACCACGTCCTACGTTTTCGATTCGGCGGATCATGCGGCGAGTCTGTTCAACCTGCAGACGTTCGGCAACGTTTATTCGCGCATTTCGAACCCGACCGTGGCAGTGTTCGAGGAACGCATGGCGGCGCTCGAGGGCGGGCGTGCCGCGCTGGCAACGAGCTCGGGGCAGGCGGCGCAGATGTGCGCGCTGCTGACGCTGTTGCGCGAAGGCGACGACATCGTCTCGGCGAGCACGCTTTACGGCGGGACCTATTCGCAGTTCGACGTCACCTTCCGTCAGTTCGGCATCAACACCATCTTCGTCGATCCCGATGATCCGGAGAATTTCCGCAAGGCGCTTACGCCGAAGACCAAGATCATTTACGCGGAAACCATGGGCAATCCGCGCATCAATGTGCTGGATATCGAGGCGGTGGCAAAGATCGCGAAGGAAGCCGGCGTGCCGCTGGTGCTGGACAACACCTTTGCATCGCCGTATCTCTGCCAGCCGATCCAGTTCGGCGCGGACATCATCGTGCATTCGGCCACCAAGTTCATCGGCGGGCACGGCACCACCATGGGCGGCGTGATAGTCGAATCCGGCAAGTTTCCCTGGGACAACGGCAAGTTTCCGATGATGACCGAGCCATCTCGCGGCTATCACGGGGTAATCTTTCACGAGACCTTCGGTGATTTCGGCTACACCATGAAATGCCGGATGGAAACCATGCGCACGCTGGGGCCGGTGCTCTCGCCGATGAGCGCCTGGATCCTGCTGCAGGGTCTGGAGACGCTGCATGTGCGCATGGAACGGCACGTGCAGAATGCGGTGAAAGTCGCCGAGTTCCTCGAAGCCCATACGCAGGTCGGCTGGGTCAACTATCCCGGCCTGAAGAACAGTTCTTACTACCAGCTTGGGCAGAAGTACCTGCCGAAAGGCTGCGGCTCGATCATGACCTTCGGCATCAAGGGCGGACACGAAGCGGGCGTGAAGTTCATCGAGGCGCTGCAGTTCTTCTCGCATCTGGCGAACGTCGGCGACGCCAAGACCCTGGTGATTCACCCCGCATCGACCACCCATCGCCAGCTCTCGGAAGACGAACAGCTGAAGGCCGGCGTCTCGCCCGACATGATCCGCCTGTCGATCGGCATAGAAGATATCGACGACATCCTCTGGGACATCGACCAGGCCCTGGGCCAGTCTAGTTCCTGATTTGAACCACCAAGAGCACCAAGGACACCAAGAGAACCGAAAGCAAATCGTACTTTGAAGAACGCGCGCGACGGGAATACTGGATGCATGTGGCATTCACTGCTGATGCGGTAAATTTTCCGTCTGTGATGGTTTTCCTGGTGTCCCTGGTGTCCCTGGTGTCCTTGGTGGTTCACGATTTTCTCTTTTCGGCCGCAACGATATGACCGGGTATCTGTTGCCGTTGATCGTGACATTTGCGGTGCAGATCCAGGCATCGCTGGTGGTGTTTACTCCACCGGTGCTAGCGCCCGCGGCTGAAACCGATGTCGGCGTGTCGGCCGCGGCGGTCGGTATCGTGATCGTGCTGATTTACGTCACTTCGGTGCCTTCTGCGCTGCTGTCCGGTCATGTGCTGGCGCGCATGGGCGCGATTCGCGTGAGCCAGCTCTGCCTGCTGTTCACCTCTGCCGGCATGGCGTTGATGGCGATGCCGAGCCCGTGGGTGATTGCGCTGGGCGCGCTGGTGGTCGGCATCGGTTACGGTGCGGTCACTCCCGCTTCGTCCACCGTCCTGGCAGACCGCGTTCCGGACGGGCTGCGCGCATTCATCTTTTCCATCAAGCAGAGCGGCGTACCGATCGGCGGGGC
>DATKEK010000150.1:0-2260 GCA_035512195.1 Burkholderiales bacterium | reverse complement strand
GTGCGCACCACCATCACCTTGAAAGTGAAATCCGGGTCTTCCGCCTGCCCCAGCTCGAAATAGGAATAGAGCCCGGCGGCCCCCAGTGCGATCATGAAAAAAAGCACCAGCGACTGGTGCTTTATTGCCCACTCGGAGAGATTGAAACCTTTCACGCGCCGTCCTCGCCGAGCACGCGCACCTTCTCTCCGGCGAACAGCTTGTGCACGCCGGCGCGAACCACGATGTCACCCGGGTTCAGCCCGGCGCGCAGGACGACCCTGTCGTCCACGAAACCGTCTATGTCCACCGGTACCGCGCGCACCTGCATGGAATCCGGATCGATCAGCCACACCGCGGCCTGTCCGTCCTGCTGGAACACTGCGGTTGCCGGCAGCTCGATTGCATTGGCCTGCGCGGTTGCGCGAAGATATACCGCCGCAGTCATGCCGATGCGAACGCCGGGGTCGACATTCAGCAGTGAGATGCGCACTGCGTATGTGCGGGTCACCGTATCCGCCGCCGGACTCACTTCGCGCACGCGTCCGCGATAGCGCCGGTCCGGCGAAGCCCACAGCACGATATCGATCTCCCCGGTATCCCTGAGTTCGGCAAGCCGGTTCTCGGGCACGCTGATCAGCACTTCCTTCTGCTCGGTACGCGCCAGCTGCAGCACCGGCTGCCCAGCCGAAACCACCTGGCCGGATTCGACATGGATCGCGGTGATCACGCCGCCGTGATCCGTACGCAATTCGGTGTAGGCCGCCTGGTTCCCTGCGACGGAAAGCTGAGCCGCCGCCTGCTCCAGCCGCGATCGCGCGACCTCGAACGCGGTGCGCCTGCGGTCGAACTCCGCCTCGCTGATGAATTTTTTCTCGAGCAGTTCGGCGTAGCGCGCGAGGTCCGCTTTCGCCTGATCGTGATCCGCACGCGCGGCGGCAAGCTGCGAGCGCGCGGCCTCGATGTTCAGCTGCTGGTCTTCAGGGTCGAGTCGCGCGAGTGCCTGGCCCGGCCTGACGATATCGCCGACGTCCACCAGCCGGGCGACCATCTTGCCCGGCACGCGGAATGAAAGCGGGGATTCGTAACGCGGCCGCACCTCGCCGGAATAGGCTATTTCCCCGGCCGACTGGCCGAGGCTTACCCGGAATGCGGTCACCGGCCGGTTTTCCGGCACTGCAGGTTGCTCCTGCGCGCACCCTGCCGCGAGCAGGAACACGCCGGCAAGTACTCCCGCCGGCAACCTGGACGTCGATCGCGTTATCGAAAAGTTCATTCGCTGCCTGGAGAAGTGTCGGCCCGGTGACCGGCCTCAGTTCACGATTTCCCGGCCAGTCGCTGCAGCAGCCTGACCGCGCGTCAGAGCACGACTTCCACCATACTGCCGGGACGAAGCTGAACGCCCGCCTCCCCGGCAGGGCGCACCTCGACCAAAAAGCGCAGATCAACATTGGCACCCTGTCCTGCGTTCTGCTCGGCGATCGACGACACATAAACGATCTGCGCCGCCATCTCCAGCTCGCAGCCCTCGCACCGCAATCGCACTGTTTGCCCGTGCCGCAGGCTGCCAACCACCTGCGGTGGCACGTAGAAGCGCACCTTCATCGTTTCCGGCGAAAGCATCGATACCACCGCGGAACCTGCCGGGACCCACTCGCCTTCGTCGTACAGCGTGTCGACGATGACGCCGCCTTTCGGCGCCTTCACCGATTTCTGGCGCAGGCGCCACCCGATCTGGGACAGCTCCGCCTGCAGTGCATTGAGCGCCGCCTCCGCTGATTCGATCGCCGAGGGTTGCTGCGGACGGCGCTGCGCTTCCTCCAGCCGCGTCCTTGCATGTTGCAGCCGGTCCTCGGCGATCCGGTGTGCGGCGAGTTCCTTGCGGTCATCCAGCGAAAACAGCATCTCGCCTTCGCGCACGGCAGCGCCCCGATGCACGTTCAGATGCGCCAGGCTGCCGGACAGCGGAACGGCAACACGCACGTATTCAGCCTCGGCGTGCCCCTCGAAAGAACGCACTTCCTGTTGCGAGCAGCCGGCCGCCATGGCCGCCGCGATAACCAGCATCCAGATAGCGTGTTTCATCGCCTCTACCCCCCTGCCCTGAGCAGCGCGTTCACGTCCGCCAGGTCGGTCTCGGTGAGCGTGCCCACCGCCGCCTTCAGTTGCAGCTGGCTCAGGATGGTGCTGAAGATCGCCTGGTACAGGTCGCGTTGCGCGAGTGAGAGCTGCTGCTCGGCATTCAGTACGTCCACCGCGGTCCTCACCCCCACTTCCTGCC
>DATKEK010000149.1:0-3578 GCA_035512195.1 Burkholderiales bacterium | reverse complement strand
CTTTCAGGGCGGTGGTGCTGCTGGCTGCGGTGGTGGTGCTGGTCATCGCCGGCTATGGCGTTCACAGCTGGAGCCTGGCGAAGGAAGACCGTTTCGCCCAGCTCGACAACATGGCGTTCATGGCGGCGCGGGCTTCGGCGCTGTTCTTCGAGCACTTCGAAGTGAGCCTGAAGATGCTGGCGCAGGAGATTCATGCGGTCGGCGGCACGGCCGCGCCGCGCGAAGCGCAGGCATTGCTCTCGCGCTATCACGCAAACGATTCCAGGGTCATCGTTTCCAACCTGTTCACAATCGACGGACGCTATGTCGCGTCGTCGCGCGTGCCGTTCGGCGAGGCGCTGCCCGACACGACGCAGCTACCCGAACTTCGCGCGGACATTGCGCGGGCGACAGTGCAGGCCGGCCTCAGCATAGGCCGCGTCAACTTGGGGATGACCGCCGGCGAATGGGTCATCACCATGCGCTACGCCTTCCGCGACGCGACCGGCCAGCCGCTGTATGTGGTGACCGCTAACATTCCGCTGCAGGACCAGCAGAAGATCTGGCAGCCGGTGCAGCTTCCGGATGACGGCGCCATCGGCCTTGTTCGAGACGACGGATTGCTGCAAGGCCGCTGGCCGGCTGCGGGCGATCCGGCTGAAGTCTATTCGAAGCCGATCGAAGGCCCGCTGTGGGACGAACTGCACGCCGGTGCCGCGAACGAGCATGGCCGCGTCGAAGGCACCGGTACCTTCGTTCCGCGCAAGCGCCTGATGTCTCATCTGCGCGTGCCCGGATATCCGCTCACCGCGTATGTCGTGATTTCCGGCAGCGCCGTCACCAGCGCATGGCTCGACCGTGTGTGGCTGCCCTTCGTGCTGATCGCACTCATGGGCGTCGCGTTCGCGTGGACTTACCGATACGGCTTGCGCCTGCAGTTTGTGCGCGCGCGCGAACTGCGCGAACGGCACATACAGCTCGAGCTGCGCAACGAAATTGCCGCCCTCGCGATTGGCGGCCTCGATCTCGACCGGTTCATGCGCGCCGCCATGAACGCGCTGGTCGCGCGCTACGACGACATGTGCGTCGCCTATGCCACCGTCAGCATGGACGGGCGCTGGCGCATCCGGCAGTCCGCCGGGCGTGAGGAGCTTGCTGCCGCCTGGCGCACCGTCGAGCTGAAGCCGGACTTCGGGCATCTAACCGAACTGGGCAAGGGCAGGATGGTTGTGATTCCGGATGTCGCCGCCGATCCCGCAATCTCGCAGCTTGCCGATGGCACCGAGGCCTTCCCCGTCGCAGCGATCGCCGCGGCGCCGCTGGCGCACCCGGGTGAGGCGCTCGGGGTGCTTTGCGTCGGCGCATCGATGCTGCACGACTGGACCGCCAGCGAGCTTCAGCTGCTGTCGCAGACCGCCGAATTTCTTTCTCCCGCCATCAACGAGGCGCACCTGCGTGCCGAGCGCCAGTTTGCGCTCGAGCGGCTGCAGGAAAGCGAAACGCGCTTTCGCGAGCTCACCGAGCTTTCGTCCGACTGGTACTGGGAGATGGACGAAAACTTCCGCTTCACCTTTCTTTCCACCGACGCGAGCCAGGTGCGCGGCCTCGATCCCGATTCCGCCATCGGCAGGACGCGCTGGGAACTGAACGGCCTTGCCATGAGCGAGAAAGACTGGATCCCCCACAAGCTTGCCCTGGCAAAGCGCGAGCCCTACAGCGATTTCATCTACAGGCGCATCGGCCCCGACGGTTCGCTGGTTTACTTTAGCATCAGTGGCCGGCCGATTTTCGACGAGCAGGGCAACTTCAAAGGCTACCGCGGCGTCGGCAAGGACGTCACCGCCGCCCGCATTGCCGAAGAGCGCATCCAGTACCTCGCGTATCACGACGATCTGACCGCGCTGCCCAACCGCACCCTGTTCGGGCAGGTGCTCGGTCTCGGTCTGAGCCGCGCGCGCCGCAATCGCGAAAAGCTCGCGGTACTGTTCGTCGATCTCGACCGCTTCAAGAACATCAACGACACCCTCGGGCACGACCGCGGCGATGTACTGCTGCAGGAAGTCGGCCGGCGGCTTCGGGAGTGCGTGCGCGACAGCGACACCGTGGCCCGCCTCGGCGGCGACGAATTCGTCGTGCTTCTCGAAAGCGTCAGCGAGCAGTCGCATGCCGCCGCGGTCGCGCGCAAAATCCTCGCCGACGTGGTGCGCCCGTTCATCGTCGACAAGCAGGAGTTTCGCATCACCGCCAGTATCGGCATCAGCGTGTATCCCGACGACGGCGGCGACCAGCAGACGCTGATGAAGCACGCCGACATCGCCATGTACGCCGCCAAGGAAGATGGCAAGAACCACTTCCGCTTCTACTTGAAGGATATGGACACGCTCTCGCTGCAGCGGCTCGAACTGGAAGCGAGCCTGCGGCAGGCGCTCGAAAAGCAGCAGTTCGTCGTTTACTACCAGCCGAAGGTCGATCTGCGCAGCGGTGCGATCTGCGGGCTGGAGGCGCTGGTGCGCTGGCAGCATCCCACGCTCGGCATCGTGCCGCCGGGCCAGTTTATCCCGCTCGCGGAGGAAACCGGCCTCATCGTGCCCCTCGGCCAGTGGGTGCTCGAAGCCGCGTGCCGGCAGAGCAGGGCGTGGCAGCAGCAGGGGCTGCCCGCGCTCGGCATGGCGGTCAACCTTTCCGCGCGGCACTTCGGGCACGAACGCCTGCTGGACGACATCGCCGCCGCGCTGCAGCTCAGCGGGCTCGCGCCCGAGTACCTCGAGATCGAGATCACCGAAAGCGCATTCATGCACCGCATCGACGAAGTCATCGCCAAGCTCAACCGCCTGCGCGAACTGGGCGTGCGCGTCGCCGTCGACGACTTCGGCACCGGCTACTCCTCGCTCTCCAGCATCAAGCGCCTGCCGATCGACACCATCAAGATCGACCGCGCCTTCATCCGCGACATCCCCGGCAACGCCGAAGACAAGGCACTCACCCAGGCCATCATCGCCATGGGCAAGACGCTCAACCTGACCACCGTCGCCGAAGGCGTCGAAACACGCGAACAGTTCGACTTCCTCCACGCAAACGGCTGCGACCAGTTCCAGGGCTTCTACTTCAGCCGACCCGTCGACGCAATCGAAACCGAAGCCCTCCTGCGAACCGCCTTCCCGACGCGACATCCGCTGAGGCGGACACAAGAAACAGGACCTGACCTATAAATTAAAGAACTGACCCCGCCTTTTCTAAAACCCGGGGTCAGTTCTTTAATTTATAGGTGGGGACGGGCTTGGGGCTTTCGGCGCTTCTCGCAGGGACGCAGGGGGTTAAGCGGGGAGGGCGCGGCGATCGCGATTTCGGGTTTGCGGGATTCTGTTACAGGTCCCGCAGCACTTTGATCGCGGCGACGCCGAGGGCGAACTGGTAGAAGATCTGGGTCCAGTCTTTGAGTTCTTTGGTCAGGCTGAATTTGTCGAAATCTTCGGGGACGACGATGGTGTCGCCGGGCATGAGGCGTTCGTTGCGGACGTTGCCGGCGAACCAGCCGGATTGCTGCTGGCTGATGACGCTGCCATCGGCGCGCACGACGTAGATGCTTTTCCTGTCGGCGT
>DATKEK010000148.1:0-2833 GCA_035512195.1 Burkholderiales bacterium | reverse complement strand
TGATCGCCTGGATCTGTTCCAGATTGTTGACGTTGAACGCGGGCACGCCGTAGCTACTTTCAGCAGCGTGGTCCAGCAGTTGACGCATCGATACAAGTGCCACGATCTTCTATCCCCTGAAATTGAACTCCGTTGTCTGGTTATCTCGTTGTTATGGTCGGCGGTGCTCGCCGACCTTGACGATCTTCATCGTGTTGGTGCCGCCCGACGAGCCGATCGGCTCGCCGAAGGTTACGACGACCAGGTCGCCCTTCTGCACGACCCCACTTGCCACCAACTGCTCTTCCGCCTCGTGAAGCAACAGCTCGCGATCGTGTCCGTGATAACTGATCATCATCGGAAACACGTCGCGAAACAGGCTCATCCGGTAACGTGACGACACTTCCGGGGTCAGCGCATAGATCGGCACGCCGGAATTCATCCGCGAGATCCACAGCGCAGTCGATCCCGACTGGGTCAGCGCCGCGATCGCCTTGACCTTGAGGTGGTAGGCGGTGAACAGCGCCGCCATAGCGATCGACTGGTCAACCCGCGTGAACAGGCGGTTCAGAAACTCGCGATCCAGCGTTACCTCTGTCGATTTTTCCACTTCCAGGCAGATGCGCGACATGGACTCCACCGTCTCCACCGGATACTTGCCGGACGCGGTCTCGGCGGAGAGCATCACGGCGTCGGTGCCGTCCAGCACCGCGTTCGCGACATCCGACACTTCCGCGCGCGTGGGCACGGGGCTGGAAATCATCGACTCCATCATCTGCGTGGCGGTAATGGTGAGCCTGTTCATCTCCCGCGCCAGCCGGATCATCTTCTTCTGCAGCGCCGGCACCGCCGCGTCGCCCATCTCCACCGCCAGATCGCCACGCGCGACCATGATGCCGTCGCTCGCGCCGATGATCTGTTCCAGGGCTTCGAGCGCCTCCGCGCGTTCCATCTTCGCGATCAGCATCGCGGTCCCGCCCGCGGCGCGCAGCAGTTCGCGCGCCATGTACATGTCGGACCCGCTCTTGGGGAACGACACTGCAACGAAATCCGCCTTCATTGCGACCGCGGTCTTGATGTCCTCCATGTCTTTCGCCGTGAGCGCGGGCGCGGTCAGGCCGCCGCCCTGGCGGTTGATTCCCTTGTTGTTCGACAGTTCGCCGCCGACCCGCACGGTGGTGGCGATCTCGTCCCCCGAGACCTTTTGCACGTCGAGCACCACGCGCCCGTCGTCCAGCAGCAGCACATCGCCCGGACGCACGTCGCGCGCCAGTTCCCGATAGTCGAGGCCGACACGCTCCTTGTTTCCCGTCTTGCAGGTGGCATCGAGCATGAAGACATCGCCCTTGGCGAGCGTGATGCGGCCTTCCACGAACTTTCCGATGCGGATCTTCGGTCCCTGCAGGTCGCACATGATTCCCACCGTGCGTTCCAGCGTGCGCGAGATATCCCGCACCATCTCGGCACGCGCCTGATGCTCTTCGCTGGTTCCGTGCGAAAAGTTCATGCGCACGACATCGACTCCGGCCGCAATCATCCGCGTCAACACGTCGCGGTCGGTGGATGCCGGGCCGAGTGTCGCTACGATCTTCGTGCTTCTTTGCATCCGGGTATCACCGCGTTGACGGGAGAAACCAGGAACCGGCAGGGACACCGGGAGCGCCAGGGAAAGGCAAGTATGACCGCGCTTCCTGGTTTTCTTTTTGTCCCTGCTGATTCGCTCTTGCGCTTCAACTTTCTTCTGAGATCAACAGCCGCTCAACCCTGGGCGCGCTGTTCGAGGATCTCGATCGCAGGCAGTTTCCTGCCTTCAAGGAATTCGAGGAACGCACCGCCGGCGGTGGAGATGTAGCCGATGCGGTCGGCGATGCCGTACTTTGCGATCGCGGCGACCGTGTCGCCTCCGCCCGCGATCGAGAATGCACGGGAAGCGGCAATCGCTTCCGCCAGCGCCTTCGTACCCTGGCCGAACTGCTCATGCTCGAACACGCCAACCGGCCCGTTCCAGACGATGGTGCCGGCGTCCGCAATCAATGCAGCGAATGTTGCCGCGGTGTCGGGGCCCACGTCGAGGATCATCTCGTCATTGCCGACCTCCGTGGCACGCCTGGTGGTCGCTTCAGCCTGCGCGGCAAGTTCCTTCGCGCAAACCACGTCGGTCGGCAAGGGCACCGATCCACCCTTGGCAGCGATCTGCACAATAATCCTCCTTGCCTCGGGCACCAGATCCGGCTCGGCAAGCGACTTGCCGATGTTCATCCCCTGCGCAAGCATGAAGGTATTCGCTATCCCGCCGCCCACGATCAACTGGTCCACTTTCTTTGCGAGTTCGCCGAGGATGGTGAGCTTTGTGGACACCTTGGACCCGGCGACGATCGCCACCAGCGGGCGCCGCGGATTCCCGAGCGCACGGGTAAGCGCGTCCACTTCCGCAGTCAGCAGCGGTCCGGCACAGGCTACCGGGGCGTACTTTGCCATTCCATGCGTCGTCGCCTCCGCCCGATGCGCGGTGCCAAAGGCGTCGTTCACGTAGATATCGCAGAGCTTCGCCATGCTTCGTGCGAGCGAGTCGTCGTTCTTCTTCTCGCCCTTGTTGACGCGGCAGTTCTCCAGCAGGACCACTTGTCCCGGCTCGACGTCGACGCCGTTCACCCAGTCGGTCTTCAGCGCCACCGGCACACCCAGCAGATCGGTAAGACGCTTTGCCACCGGCGCCAGAGAGTCCGCCGGCTTCAGTTCGCCTTCGGTCGGCCGGCCGAGGTGAGACGTCACCATCACCGCCGCCCCGGCTTTCCGCGCGTGCTGAATGCCTGGAAGCGATGCGCGAATGCGCATGTCATCGGTAATTGCGCCA
>DATKEK010000147.1:0-13727 GCA_035512195.1 Burkholderiales bacterium | reverse complement strand
TTTGCAATCATGCGGACACACTTCGAACCAGTTGGGAGTTCGATTGTGACCGGGCCGGCGAGTCAGACCGCGATTAATTGAGGAGGTCTTTCCATGATTCGACATCTCATCACTCCGTCGCACAGCATGCTGACCACTGCTATCGTTGCGTGCGCTCTCGTTGTACTCCTCGCCGTGTACCCGGAAAGCGAAGCGCAGGCAAGAGAACTCCTTGCTGTGCGCGTCACGGTTGCCAAACCGGTCGTAGATGGAACTGTGGATGACGAGGTCTGGCAACGCGCAAAAACCCTGCCGCTTACCGTAGAAAGAAAACTTCCGCCGAACAAGGGCGCCGCCGGGAAGGCGTGGCTTCAAGCCGCCTACACCGATACGCACCTTTACGTGGTGCTTTCCTGGGAAGACGACGCCCCTGATGTGTCGCACAAGACCTGGACCTGGAACACTTCCAGGAGCGCATACGAAGAAGGCTCTGACCGCGAAGACATGGCCGCAATCGCATTCGAGCTGGAGGGTCCGTTCACAGCGGACATGTTGTCGCCTGTAGAGGCCATATGGGATGTGTGGCACTGGAAGGCGTTTCGCACCAACCCTCAAGGATATGCGACGGACAAAACCCACCACTACCTGCGCAGTATCCCGAATTTCAAGGCAAACGAGCACACGGCGAATGATGGCCAACCGATCTGGATTGCCCGCCCCGAAGACAAAGGTGCGTCTGCGGAAGCGAGTCGCCCTGCACCGGGAAAACGCACACATGACAAACTGCCGCAGTTCCTGCCCACCACGCCGAGCGGCAGCGCAGCCGACGTGCGCGCAAAAGGGCAATGGGCAAAAGGACGATGGACCGTGGAATTTGCGCGTAGTCTGAATACGGGGCATGAAGACGATGCTGTATTTCGCCCGGACCGCTGCCACCCGATGGCCGTCGCGACTTTCAATCACACCGGCAACATGGACAAGGCATCCGATCTGATCCACCTGCGCTTCGACCACCCGTCGGCGCCCGCTTCATGTACCGATCATTGAGAATGGAGGTCCTCTTGCAAAAACAGGCATCAGTACTGTCCTGGTTTGTCGCCGTCGCATTTCTTGTCCCGTCGGCCTTACAGGCCGCCCAGGCGACAGCGCTTGACACACAACGTATCGAAGCACTCACCGGCCTGAAAGGCAGCCTCAATGCCGACGGCAGCGTATTCAAGGTTTCGTTTCCGCGCAGCGACATTCGCGCGAAAGTCGGTCAGGTTCGGATGAACCCGGCGCTCGGCCTCACTGCCTGGGCCGCTTTCACCCGCATGGGCGACCATGCGATAGTCATGGGTGACATCGTCGTGCTCGAGAATGAAATCAGCCCAATCATGAGCGCCGCGCTCGACAGCGGCCTCGAAGTGACGGCCTTGCACAACCACTTCGCTTGGGACGAGCCCAAGGTGATGTTCATGCACATCGGGGGCAGCGGCGACGAGGTACAGCTCGCAAACGCCGTGGGCAAGGTATTCGCCAGACTCAAGGCGCTAATCCGCCATCCACAGGCCGCACCCGGGGCGCGCATCGATCCTGCGGAAACGTCACTCGATACCCATCGGATCGCAAGCGTCATCGGCGAAGAAGGCTCCATGGGCGATGGCGTCTTCAAGATCACGATTGGTCGTCAAATCGAAATGATGGGTCACCGTGTCGGCAAGGACATGGGGGTGAACACCTGGGCGGCCTTCGCAGGTACAGACCGCTCGGCGGTGGTCGATGGTGACTTTGCGGTGCTCGAGGAAGAACTGCAGGACGTGCTCAAGACACTGCGCAGGGGAGGCATTCATGTCGTCGCGATCCACAACCATATGACCTTCGAAAAACCGCGAATGCTGTTTCTGCACTTCTGGGGCCTGGGGTCTGCTGAACAACTCGCGCGGACGCTCCGTAGCGCTCTGGACACGCAGGGGACGAACAAGTGAGCGGACGGCAGGCGAGACTGGTCGGTATCGGCATTCTGATGCTGCTTGCCGCAGAAGCGCGTGCAGAATCCGAGAATTTTGACTCCAGCGAGGCGGGCGCATTGCCGCCCCAGTGGACCTGCGGCGTCAGCGGCCGGGGCACGCCCATGTGGGCGGTCGAACGCGACGATACGGCGCCGAGCAAACCCAACGTGCTCAAGAAATCCGGTCAGGGGACATTCCCGTGGTGCGTGAACATCGGCAGTTCACTCATAGACGGCTACGTTGAGACCCGCTTCAAGCCCATTGCGGGCAAGGAAGATCAGGCTGCCGGCCTGGTCTGGCGCTTCACCGGCCCGAAATCGTTCTATGTGGCGCGGGCGAATGCGCTCGAGAACAACGTGTCGCTCTACTACATGTGGCGCGGCTGGCGGCGGACCATCCAGTATGTGGACGCACCCGTGCCGTTGGGTGAATGGGGCACGTTACGCGTGGACTTCTCGGGCGACCGCATCGAAGTATCGCTGAACGGCAAGATCTACATCGATGTGCGTGACGATCGCATTCCAGAGGCAGGTCACGTTGGCGTCTGGACCAAAGCGGACAGCGTGACCATATTCGATGACTTCTCCTTCGCACGAACGCACTGACTCAACCACTTTCTCAAGACCTCCATGTTCATCCTTCTGGCCACGAGCTTCCATTTGGAGCGCCAACACAAGCCATGCGGCGAAGGTTCCGATCGATCCACCAAGAAAGGTCAAAGTCCTGTTCGCAACCAACTGCAGCTGGTGTTGCGACGGCTACGGCACGGAAGCCGGCAAAGGGCCCAAGCTCGCAGGCACCAAGCGGGGTGAGGACGGCAAATGAGACATCATTCTGAACGGAGTCTCCGGTTGCATGCCGGGATTCAAGGAGACTTTGTCTGAAGAGCAGCTAGCCATACTGGTCGAACACATCATGAACCTACCCGCCGAATGATCGCTATCGAGCTACAACAACGCGCAATACCGCGATCGACACCGACCGCGCGAGTCCGCCGAAAATCTGCGAGTCTTGCCGTGCTGCTGGCGGCAACCATCACTTCACACACCGCTGTCGGTGCGGTCGCACTGCGTCATGATCTGGACTTCATCGGTGACGCGCGCGTGGGCTACTACGGCGCCCAGCGCGACGATCGGGACGGTTCGGAGGACTCGACCGATCAGTTCGTCGCGCGACTGAGAGCCGGAGCGGAATGGCAGCCGACCGACACCGTATCCGCTAGGCTGCGCGTCGCGGGGCGTTATTCCACGCATGAGAACCGTAACCACTTCACGGTTTTCACGACAATTCCGGACACAGACGGCCTGCGCGCAGGCGATTCGACCATCGACCAGCTGTACCTCTCCTTCACGCCGAGTGATAAATGGGCCGTAGAAATTGGCCGCCTACAGACCTCTTTCGAGCTTGCCGGTGTTTCCGCCGGCACGCTCGATCGCAACGACAGTCCGAACGCGGACATTACCTGGACCGACGGCGTGCATGCGCACTACCGCTCGGCCGACGGCTGGAACTGGCACCTGATCATGCAGCGCAACCTGCAGGCGGGCGCAACCAACGTACGGTTACCGCCTTTGTCGTTTCGCAATGACTCGAGCCGGGTCAGTTACTTTGTCGCCGTCGAGAATCGGGAGCCTTACGGTCCGGTCGTGCAAAGGGCGTTCGACGTAAGCTATCTGCCGAACTCGCTCGAGAAGGGTGGCACCCCGCTGGGTCACGTCGAGGATTACATCGCAATGGTTGTGCGCCTTTCCGCTCAATGGCCGATTGGCAACGTTGGCACCCGGCTGCTCGCGGGCGCCGAAATCGGGTATGCGCCCAACACGCCGACAAAACTCGCTGTCGGCACGGGAACCACGGGCACTGCTGGCGGCTTGGCGTGGCAGGCGCAGCTCAGTTTTCTCGATGTCCGCCCCGGCCACAGCTTTGCGCTCCAGCATGGGCGCGCCGAAGCCGGATGGCTCATTTCCCCGGATTTCCGCAACAACGAGATCCTTTACGAAATCCGCCACGAGTGGGCACTCGCCGACAATCAGACCCGGACCACCCGATTGCGACGGCGAGATGAAATGGACCGACTGGTCGGCGCGACGCGTGAACGACGCGATGAAGATGTCTTCGTCCGCTATACATACGAGTTCTGAAGCCCGTGACACGCGGATCGCGCAGCCCATTTTCGACGCAACGGCAAAACAAAACGATCCGCCCCGCCACAACGCTTTCGCGTGCGGTGATTCTTCTTCTGGCTGAAAGCCAAGGCGCATGCAGTGATCCCGATGCGGTTCCGGAAGGCTCCAAACCCCTGTCAGAGCTGGTGAGATCGGTCGAAGCCCTGAATCTCGGACCCGTCATCGAAGTCGAATCCGACGACAACAGATACGAAATGAAGATCCGCGGACAGGATGGCAAAAAAGCTCAAGTTCTCGGTCGGTCTATTGAGCGGTGCAATACAGCCTCCGGATTCAAACGAGTGATCCACGTGCGAATGTTCTACGCCTCATCCCACTTCGGTAGGCGCACAGACTGAAAGGTTCGGCACAAAATAGCCAGAGCAGAGCGGATGGACTTGTTACGGTTGCTGTGCACCGCGACCCTTCGAAGCTTTGCGACCGGCATGGGCGCCGTGCTGCTCGGCATCTACCTCGCGCAACGCGGCGTTTCACTTGCTCAGATCGGCATCGTCCTGAGCGCAGGCCTTGCGGGCGGTTTCGCCGCGATGCTGCTGGTCAGCCTGCGCGCGGATCGCTGGGGTCGCAGGCGCATCCTGGTTGCGTTGTCCCTGCTCGGCGCGACCGGCGGGGTGCTGCTCGCGCTCGCCGACACGTTGCCGCTCGCGCTTGCGGCGGCGGTGCTCGGCATGGTCAACGGCACAGGGCGCGACCGCGGCGCCGCGTCCGTGCTCGAGCAGGCGATCCTGCCACAGTTCACCGGGGACCGGCAGCGCACCATGGGCTTCGCGCGCTACAACCTCCTGCAATCGCTCGGGCAGGCGTTCGGTGCGCTCGCCGCGGGATTGCCGATCCTGCTACAAAACAGCCTCGGACTCGACGTGGTCGCAAGCATGCAGGCGGCATTCCTCTTCTACTCGGTGCTGCTAGGCGCAACCTGCCTGCTCTACCTCGGACTCTCTCCTGCGGTTGAAACGCCGCCGCGAGCGGTTGCACCCACCGTTTCGCCGGAAACACGGCGCACCCTGCGCCGGATCAGCGGGCTGTTCGCCATTGACAGCATCGCCGGCGGATTTCTGGGCAGCGCACTCATTGCATATTTCTTCTTCGAGCGGTTCGGTGTGGGTGCCGGAACCATTGGCGCACTGTTCTTCCTCGCCGGACTGCTGAACGCGGTGTCGCACTTGGTCGCCGCCTGGCTCGCCGCCAGGATCGGCCTGGTGAATACCATGGTGTTCACCCACATTCCTTCGAGCCTGATTCTCGTCGCGGTCGGTTTCGCGCCCAGCTTCGCGATCGCGGCGGCGCTGTATCTGCTGCGCGAGGCTCTGGTCGAGATGGACGTGCCGACCCGACAGTCCTATGTCATGGCGGTGGTCCGTCCGGAGGAGCGCACCTTCGCCTCCGGAGTCACCAACCTGGTGCGGCTCGGGGGATGGGCGGTTTCGCCTTCCATAGCGGGCCTTCTCATGCAGGGCCTCAGTCTTGCAACGCCGCTGTTCGTCGGTGCGAGTCTGAAGATCGGTTACGACCTGCTGCTGTACGCCGCCTTCAGGAAACTTAAGCCGCCCGAGGAACGGCAGGAAACCAGCTGAGCAGTCCCGTGCGTTAGCTGGCCTTATGCGGACGCTCAGTGTTTGTGCCGGTGATGCAGATCGGGATAGTGCGGATGGCTGTGGATCAGCCGTTCGTGACGATGGCGGTGCGTATGCGGCTGGGAGCCGTCCCACTCGAAGTCGTGTTCGTGCCGGTGGTGTTCGTCGTGCGCATGCGGATGCGCATGTTCCATCGGCAGGTGATCGTGCTCGTGCGCATGCCGCTCGGTGAGGTGCAGCCACACGCCGGCGCCGATCAGCGCGCCGGCGACGACCAGCGCAGGCGTGACCGGCTCGCCTAGCGCGACCACCGCGAGCAGCACGCCGAAGAAAGGTGCCGAGGAAAAATACGCGCTGCTTCGCGCGGTGCCCAGGTGGCGCAGCGCGTACACGAACAGCGCAAGGCTCACGCCATAGCCCAGGAAACCGACCGCGCACGCGCCAACGAGGTGCGCCGCATCGGGCAGCGCCTGCCCGAGGACCAGCGCGATGCCCAGGTTCACGCACGCGGCCGCCAGCCCCTTGATGCAGGCGATCAGCGAGGCGTCGTTGGCGGAAATCCTGCGGGTGAAATTGTTGTCCAGCGCCCAGCAGGCGCAGGCCGCCGCGATCGTCAGTGCGCCCTGCGACACGACGAACGCGGCGTCGGGTTCGTAGGACAGCACCAGCCCGCCGGCGACGATCAGCAGCATGCCGAGCGCGATGCGGCGGTCGAAATGCTCGCGGAACACGAACCAGGCGATAAGTGCGGTGAACACCGCTTCCATGTTCAGCAGCAGCGATGCGCTCCCGGCGGGAGTGGTGCGCAGCCCGACCATCAGCAGGACCGGGCCGAGCACCCCGCCCACCAGGATCGCCGCAGCGAGCCAGGGCAGGTCCTTGCGCGCGGGAAGCTGCAGCCGTGCGCCGTCGCGTGCGAACACGTGACGCAGGCCGATGACCAGTGCGAGCCCGAACCCGGCGCCCGCGTACAGCAGGCCGGCGAGCATGACCGGCGGGATTTCTCCCACGAGGACTTTCGCGCCGGGCGTGCTAGCGCCGAACAGGGCTGCGGCGAGGCCCGCCGCCAGCACACCGCGGGGCAGCGTCAACCGGGTTATGGCTACTTTCGTCATGGTCGCGAAGTCATGCCGCCGCAAAACACGAAGGCCAGCATGCAGCCAGCCTTCGTGTCAAACGCATCAAACCCGGCTGCGCCTCTACTGTGCCCTTGCGCTGCCGTGCTTCACGAAAGGAAACACCTGCGTGAATCCGAGGATGTCGGTGATCAGCAGCACGATGAAGATGGTGAGCAGGAACCCCAGCACGCTGTTCCCGCCTGCCGGATCGGTCTCGATACTGCGCGCGAGTCGCGCAATTTCCGCATCGGTCAGCGCAGCTATGCGCTGTTGCGCGGCGCCGAGGTCCACGCCCAGTTCCTGCATCCGCGCCTGAACATCCGCCCGCTGCAGCGCGGCCAGCACCAGCGCCCGGTCGTGCTGCACATCCGCACCAACCAGCTCCGCTGCCACCTGCTCGGTCGTCACCAGCGTCGGTGCCGCCTGCGCCATCCCGAAGCAGCTCATTGATACCACCAATATGCACGCCAGCAGTTTCCTGATCATCGTTGACCCCCCTTGAATGTACCCTTCATGCATAACGAACTGCCGCACTAATACAAACCACCAAGGCACCAAGAGAAACGTGCAGTCGCATTCGGGTTTTCTTGGTGCCTTGGTGCCTTGGTGGTTAACCCGGGTTTCGTGCCCTGCTTCCGCGCCAGCAGTCGGTATTCAATCGGCCGCTATGCCGCCTTGCGCTTGTTTTTCCTGATGAAGTCGGCCATGCGCGCGATGCCGTTCTCGATCGCTTCGTTCGAGGCAGCATAGCTGAAGCGGATGTGCTGGCCTTCGTCCGGCACGCGCGGGCCGAAGTGGATGTCGGCCAGCACCGCCACGCCGGCCTCGTTGAGCAGCCGCTTGCGGAACTCCTCCGAGTCGTTCGCACCGATCATCTTGCATGCCTCGGTGATGTTCGGCCAGGTGTAGAACGCGCCGCCCGGCGTCTTGCAGGTGACGCCCGGCACTTCGTTCGACAGCTTCACGATCAGGTCACGCCGCGCGAGGAAGGTGTCGCGCATCCCGCGTGCATCGTCCTGCGGGCCGTTCAGCGCCTCGACCGCGGCCCACTGGCTGATCTGCGAAGCGCAGGATTCGGTGTTCGTCACCCAGCGGGTGAACACCGGCGCCAGCGCTTTGTTGGCAGCGAAGCCCAGCCGCCAGCCGGTCATGGCCCAGGTCTTCGAGCCGCCGTCGCAGATGATGGTGCGCTCGAGCATGCCGGCGAACTGGGTTAGCGAAACGAATTCGCCGTCGTAGCAAAGCTGCGAGTAGATCTCGTCTGCGAACACCCATACGTGCGGGTTCCGGCGCAGGATGTCGGCGATCGCCTCCATGTCCCGCTTCGGGATGATCCCGCCGGTCGGGTTCTGCGGCGAGTTGAGGATCAGCAGCCGCGTCTTCGGCGTGATCTTCTGTTCGAGTTCGTTCGGGTCGAAGCTGAAGTTGCGCGACTCGCGCAGGTGGATCGGCACCGGGATCGCGCCCATCGCGCGGATCTGCGACTCGTAGATCGGAAAGCCGGGATTCGGATAGATGACCTCGTCGCCCAAGCCGAAATCCGTCGTGGCGAGGATCGAATACATGATGAACGGTTTCGCGCCGGCGGCCACCACGATGTCATCCGGCTCGACCGCGATGCCACGCGAGCGGCTCAGGTAGATCGCCGCCGCTTCGCGCAGCTCGACGATGCCGGCCGAGGGCGTATAGCCGTGCTTGCCGTCGCGAATCGCCCTGATCGCGGCCTCCTGGATATTCTTCGGCGTATGGAAATCCGGCTGGCCGATGCAGAACGAGATGATGTCCTTCCCCTTGCGCAGCAGATCGTTGACCTCGGCCAGCACGACAAAGGCGTTTTCGGTGCCGAGCTCGTCGGATCGGCGGCTGATGGATGGCATTGCGCGTTGTCTCCCCCGGAACCTAAAAAGGCGGGATGGCCATTGCGGCGTACCCGCCCGTAATCACTGATTTGCCTGGAATTCTACCGCAGGGTCAGGCGGCTCGCGACGCTTCGACCACCACGACTGTGAGCGGATAGAATCCGCGCAAGAGGGGGAGAACAATTTTGGGCCTGCACTCAAACCTGCGCTTCGCGCCACAGCAGGTTGATATCGACCAACGGCCGGACGGCACCCTGCTGCTGCGTTCGCCGCAGGCGCTCGGCGCCTTTGCGCGGTGCACCGGCGAGTGGCTCGTGCGCTGGGCCGAGGAGCGGCCCACGTGGACCTTTCTCGCGGAACGGAAAGGCGACGGCTGGCGGACGCTCGGCTACGGGGACGTGCTCCGATCGGTTCGGCGCATCGGCCAAGCGCTGCTCGACCGCGGGCTGGATGAACGCCGGCCGGTCGCGATCCTGTCGGACAACGGCATCGACCATGCGCTGCTCGCGCTAGGCGCGATGCATGTCGGCGTGCCGGTCGCACCGATCTCCCCGGCCTATTCGCTCTTGTCGAAGGATTTCGCGAAGCTGCGCCACATCTTCGACCTGATCGGGCCGGGACTGGTGTGGACCGCGGACCCCGGCAGGTACGCATCGGCGCTCGCCGCCGTCGGCGCGCAGCCGGTCTCCCTGGATGAGCTTCTGTCGACCGGGGCGGGCGCACTGGTCGACGAGGCATTCGACGGCGTCGGGCCGAATACCGTCGCCAAGATCCTGTTTACTTCGGGCTCGACCGGACAGCCGAAGGGCGTGATCAACACACAGCGCATGCTGTGTGCGAACCAGCAGATGCTGGTGCAGGCCTGGCCGTTTATCGAGGAACGCCCGCCGGTGGTGGTCGACTGGCTGCCGTGGAACCATACCTTCGGCGGCAACCACAACTTCAATCTGGTATTGCGCAACGGCGGCACGCTGTACATCGACGCCGGCAGGCCGGTGTCCGGTCTGGTGGAAACCACGGCGCGCAATCTGCGGGAAATCTCGCCCACGCTCTACTTCAACGTGCCGCGTGGCTACGACCTGTTGCTGCCGCACCTGGAATCCGACGCCGCACTGCGCCACAGTTTCTTCCGTGAACTCGATGCGCTGTTCTACGCCGCGGCGGCGCTGCCGCAGAACCTGTGGGATCGCATCGTGAAGCTCGCGAACGAGGAAGAAGACGGCAGGCTCGCGATGCTGTCGGGCTGGGGCTCGACCGAGACCGCGCCGCTCGCCACGTCGGTGCATTTTCCGATCTCGCACGCAGGCGCGATCGGCCTGCCGGTTGCCGGCTGCGAACTCAAGCTCGTACCGTCCGCCGGCAAGCTCGAAGTGCGGGTGCGCGGCGCGAACGTCACGCCCGGTTATTTCGGGCGCCCGGACCTCACACGGACCGCGTTCGACGAGGAAGGCTTTTACCGGATCGGAGATGCGGTGAAGTTCGCCGATCCCGCCGATCCCTCCCAAGGGCTGGTGTTCGACGGTCGGGTTGCGGAAGACTTCAAGCTGTCGACCGGCACCTGGGTGCACGTCGGCGCGCTGCGCGTGAAGCTGATCGCCGCTGGCAATCCGCTGATCCAGGATGCGGTCATCGCGGGCCACGACTGCGACGAAGTCGGCGCATTGCTGTTCCTGAACGCCACTGCTATCGAGGCCGCGGACCTCGATGACGCCGCGGTGCGGGAGCGCATCCGCCAGGCGCTGAATGCGCTCGCCGACGAGGCGAGCGGCGCGAGTTCCGCCGTTCCCCGGCGCGCGCTGATCCTTGCGGCGCCGCCCTCGATCGACGCGAACGAGATTACCGACAAGGGCTACATCAATCAGCGCGCGGTGCTGGAGAATCGCGTGGCGCTGGTGGAGCGGCTTTACAGCGACAATGCCGAAGTGATCCTGCCATGAAGAGCGCACGCATCGGGTTTCAGACCGGGCCCGCGCGCTTCCCCGATGCGCAGGCCCGCGACGCGGCTGACAGGTTCGACCTGCAGTCGCTGCCCGCGGGCTTCTACGACAACCCCTATCCCTGGTACCACGCACTGCGCGAACATGCGCCGGTCAGACGCCTGCCGGACGGCTCGGTGTTTCTCACCCGCTACGCCGACGTGCAGGCGGTGTATCGCGATCCGAAAACCTTCAGCTCGGACAAGAAAACCGAGTTCCGGCCGAAGTACGGCGACTCGCCGCTGTACGAGCATCACACCACCAGCCTGGTGTTCAACGACACGCCGCTGCACACGCGCGTGCGCCGGCTCATTACCGGCGCATTGAGCCAACGCGCGATCGCCGACATGGAGCCCGGCCTGGCGGCGCTGGTCGATTGCCTGCTAGACGCCGCGCAGCGCAAACGCGAGTTCGATCTCATCGAGGATTTCGCAGCGGCGATCCCGGTAGAGATCATCGGCAATCTGCTGAACGTGCCGCGCGCCGACCGCGCACCGCTGCGCGGCTGGTCGCTCGCGATCCTCGGCGCGCTGGAACCGGTGCTGTCCGAGGAAGCGGCACGCAGGGGCAACGCCGCGGTAACCGAGTTCCTCGCCTACCTGCGCGATCTGCTGGTCGACCGCAGGCGCAATCCCGGCGATCCCGAGCGCGACGTGCTCACGCGGCTGATCCGCGGCGAGCCGGACGGCGAGCAGCTCACCGAGACCGAGCTGCTGCAGAACTGCATCTTCATCCTCAACGCCGGACACGAAACCACGACCAACCTGATCGGCAACAGCCTGGTCTCGCTGATCGAATGGCCTGACGCGCGCGAACAGCTCCTTGCCGAGCCGGGCCTCATCGATTCCGCGGTGGAAGAGTTTTTGCGCTTCGAGAGCTCCAACCAGCTAGGCAATCGCATCACCACGCGCGAGGCAGTGGTCGGCGGCGAAACGCTCGCGCCCGGCACCCGCATCCACCTTTGCATCGGCGCGGCAAACCGCGATCCGGCACAATTTCCCGATCCGGACCTGCTCTACATCCGCCGCGAGCCAAACCGGCACCTCGCCTTCGGTTTCGGCATTCACCTGTGCGCGGGACTTTCGCTCGCGCGGCTGGAGGGCCGCGTCGCCATCTCGCGTTTCCTGCAGGGCTTTCCCCGCTACGATCTCGCCGGAACGCCGACACGAGGCGGCCGCGCCCGCTTCCGCGGCTTTCTTACCGTGCCCGTGGCCGCAAACGACTGATGGTAGACACTCGACCACAGCAGAAATTCAGAACCGCCCAAACCACCAAGGCACAAAGGCACCAAGCAGAGCAGTCAGGTATTTCGGGTTTTCTTGGTGTCTTGGTGCCTTGGTGGTGAGTTCCGGTTTCGACTTTCCTTCGCGCGCTCCGCCCCCCTTGGACTTCTGCATCCACTCGGCAATACCTACGGCACGAGATGCCACTTGCCGTTGCGGATCTGGACCATGACGCGGGAGCGGTGGTCGAGGCCGACGTGGTCGGTGGGCGACATGTTGACGACGCCGGTGGCGGTGGTGAGGTCGCGGACGTTTTCCAATGCATCGCGCAGTGCGGCGCGGAAGGCCTCGGTGCCGGGGCTGGCGTGCTCGAGCGCGGCCGGCACTGCTGCTTTCAGAAGAAGGCCGATATCCCAGGTGTAGGCGGCGAACAGCGAGACCGTGCCTGCGCCGTATCGATCTTCGTATAGCTGTTTGAACCGCAGCGCTTCGGACTTGACCGGGTTGGTATCCGGCAACTGCGCCGCAACCATCACCGGCCCGGTGGGCACGTACATGCCTTCGCAGTCCTTGCCGCACAAACGCAGGAAGTCGTTGTTGGACACGCCGTGGTTGAAGTAAACGCGTCCGCGGTAGCGTCGTTCAGCCAGCGTCTTGCCCGGCATTACCGCGGGCGTGCCCGAAGCGCCGATCACCACCGCGTCCGGCCGCGCGGACTGGATCTTCAGGATCTGCCCGGTCACGCTGACATCGGTGGGCGAAAAGCGTTCGTTCGCGACGACTCTGATGCCGTGTTTCGCCGAATAGCGCGCCACCTCTTCCCAGAATGCTTCCCCGAGCGCGTTGTTGAAACCGATGAACGCGACGGTCTTGAGTTCGTCCCGCACCATGTGCTCGGCGATGCTGGATGCGATATGCGAGTCGGAGTGCGGCGTCTTGAAAATCCAGCGCTTGCTCGCCTCCACCGGTTCGATCAGGCGAGCCGAGGACGCGAGCGACACCACCGGCGTCTTCGCCTCGGCCGCCGCGTCGATGATGGCAAGCGTATTCGGCGTGGTGGTAGAGCCGATGACAAGATCTACGTTGCGCTCGGTAATCAGCCGGCGCACGTTGGTAACCGCGCGCGTCGGATCGGAACCGTCGTCCAGCACGATGTACTCGACATTCCGGTTGCCGATGCGGCGTGGCAGCAACTCCACCGTCTGCCCTTCCGGAATCCCGAGCGAAGCCTGCGGGCCGGTGAGCGAAATGGTCACGCCAACCCGGATCTGCGCGTGTGCACTGCCGCCGGCCAGCCAGAGCGCCACGACCAGGGCAATGGCTGCAAAACAAAATCCGTTCAAACCGCGAACCTGCGACATCCCGTAATCCTTTCTGTCGAGCGCTTGCAGCAGATTCTAGAAGAATCGGCGTGACGCCACACTGCCCGATACCTGAACTGCCTGTCGAAAACTTTCACGTCTTGGTGTAAAAAGGCATTGTTTCTGCGGTGCCGCCCCGCAACAAAGCCTGGCATTGCGCCAATAAAAACCGCATAAGGAGACGACCGATGTCGAATGAAGGCTATCACGAGCCCGTAAACGAACTTTCCGACGAGACTCGCGACATGCATCGCGCGATCGTCTCGCTGATGGAGGAACTCGAAGCGGTCGACTGGTACAACCAGCGGGTGGATGCCTGCAAGGACAGGGAGCTGAAGGCGATCCTCGCGCACAACCGCGACGAGGAGAAGGAGCATGCGGCCATGGTGCTCGAATGGATCCGCCGGCGCGATCCGACGCTGGACAAGGAGCTGAAGGATTATCTGTTCACGGACAAGCC
>DATKEK010000146.1:0-23999 GCA_035512195.1 Burkholderiales bacterium | reverse complement strand
TCGGGGACCAGCAGGCGGTCCAGCCATTCGAAGACGAAGTGCACCAGCAGCGCCAGTGCCGCGGCAGGTACTGCGCCTGCCAGCAGCATGGTGTGATCGTTCAGTGCGAGGCCCTGCGCGATGCGCTCTCCGAAACCGCCTGCGCCGATGAACGCGGCGATGGTCGCGGTGCCGACGCTGATCACGGCGGAAGTCTTGATGCCGGCGAGAATCGAGCGCGAGGCGAGCGGCAGTTCGATCTTGCGCAGCCGCCAGGTCCAGGGCACGCCGAGCGCGAGCGCGGATTCGCGCAGGTCCGGCGCGATCCCGGCAAGCCCGGTGTAGGTGTTGCGCACGATCGGCAGCAGCGCATACAGAAACAGCGCGGCCAGCGCGGGTACGGCGCCGATCTTGCCGAACAGCGGGATCAGGAATGCGAACAACGCGAGAGAGGGCACGGTCTGGATCAGCCCGGTCGCAGAGAGGATCGGCTGGCGCGCACGCGGCACGCGCCAAGCGAGCACGCCGAGCGGAATCGCAAGCAGGGTTGCCGCTGCCAGCGAGACCAGCACCAGCATTGCGTGCTCCCGGGCAAGCCTGCCGAAATCCGGCGCGAACAGCCGCGCGAAAAATCCCCGGCCGCGTTCCGCGCTTTCTCCGGCACGGCCGAGGAACTCTCCGGCAATCGCGGCGAAGCTGCGCCCGTCGAGTTCGGCCTGCGAGTTGAGTTCGATCATGCGGTCCGCGTCGATCGTGCCCGCAAGCTGTTCGAGAGCCGCCCAGGAACGCGGCAGACGCTGCGGCAGGTCCAGCCGGTAAATCAGCACCGCGTCGTACGCGGGAAAGAATCCACGATCGTCTTGCAGCACGCGAAGTCCGTAGCGGCCGATCTTCGCGTCGGTGGTATAGGCGTCGATCACGTCCACCTGGCCTGCCACCAGCGCTTCGTAGGCGAGCCCGTGATCCAGCCCGCGCGGCAGCGGTTGCGGCAGTGCGTACGCCGAACGCAGGCCCGGCCAGCCGTCGGCGCGCCCGATGAACTCCTGCGACAGGCCGAATGCCAGTGTGGCATGCGCGGCGAGATCGGAAATACTACGGATATCGAGCTCGGCTGCGCGCTGCTCCCGCATGGCGAGCGCATACGTGTTGTTGAAGCCGAGCGGAACGGCGACGCCGAGCCCGTGCGGCGCGAGTGCGCGGTTCAGCCCGTCGAAGTTCAGCGGCTGCGCGCTGCGCAGGATCTCGCGCTCGATGGTGCCGGTGTATTCCGCATAGATGTCGATCTCGCCGCTCGCCAGCGCGGCGAATACGATGCCGGTGTTGCCGAGCCCGGGCCGGTGCACCGCGCGCGCTTCACCCGTTTCGCGCGCAGTCTGCGCCACGATCTCGCCGAGTATGTACGACTCGGTAAAACGCTTCGAACCGACATTCAGCGAGTCGGCGGCGGCGCTGCCCGCCGCCAGCAGCAGTGCGAGGGAGATGGCGAGCCGCATCACCCGGCGCTCGCCGCAACCGCATCCAGCGGCGAACGCTGCGCGTGGATGAAATCGGTTACGTAACTTTCCGCCGGGCAATCGAGCAGGTCGCGCAGCGTGCCGCGCTGGACGATACGCCCGTCGCGCAGCAGCACGATGTGCCCGGCGAAATGCGCGGCTTCTCCCATGTCGTGGGTGACCAGCACCACGGTCTTGCCGAGCCGCGCGAAGATCTGCTTGAGTTCCGACTGCAGGCCGCTGCGGGTGATCGGGTCCAGTGCGCCCAACGGTTCGTCCAGCAGCAGCACCTCGGGGTCCAGCATCAGTGCGCGCGCAAGCGCGACCCGCTGCCGCTGGCCGCCGGAAAGCTCCCGTGGAAACCTAGCGAGCAGCTCCGCGGGCAGGCCGAGCAGGACCAGCAGCGCCCCGATCCGATCGTCGATCTGCGCCCGCGGCCGGCGAAGGAAGCGCGCCACAAGCGAGATGTTTTCCGCCACGCTCAGGTGCGGAAACAGCCCGCCCTCCTGGATGACATAACCCATGCGGCGGCGGAACGACTCGACGTTGCGCGTGGCCAGCGTCGCGCCGTCGAAGCGCACACTACCGCCGTCCGGTTCGAGCAGGCCCGCCATCAGCTTGAGCAGAGTCGACTTTCCGCAGCCGCTCGGTCCTATCAACACCGTGGTCTCGCCACGGGGAAAGTCGAGCGAAACAGGCTCGAGACAAAAGCCGCCGCCAAGTGTTTTGGAGATGTTCTCGAGCCGGAGCATTGGGCGAGCCGAGTGTATGCCGGTCGCGCAAGGCGCGACAAGGTGCGCGATTCGCGAAACGCATGTGCAAACCGCCAGCAGCACTACGAACAGCAGCTGGAAAGCACAGCTGCGATTGCGTCCGTTCTGCACGCAGCGCAGAGCCTGTCCGCACACGCCGCGCGAACCGGAAACCCTATATTCGATAAGGCTTTGCAGGCGGCTGCCGGGGCTGTAACATATCACTGGTCTGGGCCGCAGCCGGTGTTCGGGCCCTAAGGGAAATGCCACGCCGGCGGAACAAGAAGCGGGTAAGCCCCGCTCGCAGGAGCAAGGCTTTGAAGCCGACGGACATCGCGCAGCCCGACTACTTCCACAAGGTGGTGGATTGTCAGTGGGCCTGTCCGGCCCACACCCCCGTTCCCGAGTACATCCGGTTGATCGCAGCAGGCCGCTACGGCGACGCCTACATGGTCAACTGGCGTTCCAACGTCTTTCCCGGCATCCTCGGCCGTACCTGCGATCGCCCCTGCGAACCCGCGTGCCGGCGCGGCCGTGTGGAAAAAGAACCGGTGGCGATCTGCCGGCTGAAGCGCGTCGCCGCCGACAACAAGGAGGACATCCGTCCGCGCCTGCCGAAGAAACCCGACAAGCGCAACGGCAAGCGCATCGCCTGCGTGGGTGCCGGTCCGGCGTCGCTGACCGTGGCGCGCGATCTCGCTGCAATCGGCTACGAAGTGGTGGTGTTCGACGGCGACAAGCGCGCCGGCGGCATGATCCGCAGCCAAATCCCGCGCTTCCGGCTGCCGGAGTCGGTGATCGACGAGGAGGTTGGTTACATCCTCGATCTCGGTGTCGAGTTCCGCGCCGATGAACGTATCGACAGCATGAAGGCCCTGCTCAAGCAGGGCTTCGACGCGGTGTTTGTCGGCAGCGGCGCACCGCGCGGACGCGACCTCGACATTCCCGGCCGCAAGGAGGCGGCGGCGAACATCCGCATCGGCATCGACTGGCTGGCAAACGTCGCCTTCGGCCACGTCGACAGCATCGGCAAGCGCGTGATCGTGCTCGGCGGCGGCAATACCGCGATGGACTGCTGCCGCTCGTCGCGCCGGCTCGGCGGCGAAAAGGTGAACGTCGTCGTGCGCAGCGGCTTCGACGAGATGAAGGCGTCTCCCTGGGAAAAGGAGGACGCGATGCACGAGGGCATTCCAATCCACAACTATCTCGTGCCCAAGGCCTTCACCCACGAAAACGGCAAGCTCACCGGCGTCAGCTTCGAGAAAGTGGAAGCGAAATACGACGACAGGGGACGACGCAAGCTCATGCCCACCGGAGAGCCGGAAGTACACATGAAGGCCGACGACGTGCTGGTGGCGATCGGCCAGGAGAATGCGTTTCCGTGGATCGAGCGCGACATCGGCATCGAGTTCGACGACCACGAAATGCCCGTCGTGGACAAGGTTACCTTTCGCTCCACGCACCAGAAAGTATTCTTCGGCGGCGACGCTGCGTTCGGCCCGAAGAACATCATCTGGGCGGTGGCACATGGCCACGAGGCGGCGATCTCGATCGACAAGCTCTGCCACGGCGAGGATATACGCCGGCGCCCGGCGCCGTTCACCGCCCTCAACAGCCAGAAGATGGGCATCCACGAGTGGAGCTACGACAACGATGTCACGCTCGACGCCCGCTATCTGGTGCCGTGGGCGGACAAGAAGATCACGCTCAAGGACATCAAGGTCGAGGTCGAACTTGGCTTCGACCGCAAGACCGGTTTCGCCGAGGCACAGCGCTGCCTGAACTGCGACGTGCAGACCGTATTCACCGCGCCGCAATGCATCGAGTGCGACGCCTGCGTCGACATCTGTCCGCTGGACTGCATCACCTTTACCGTCAACGGCGACGAAGCCGACTTGCGCACGCGCCTGCGCGCACCGGCGAAGAACGCCGAACAGGACCTCTACGTGTCCAACGAACTGCGCACCGGCCGCGTCATGGTGAAAGACGAAGACCTGTGCCTGCACTGCGGCTTGTGCGCCGAACGCTGCCCCACCGGCGCGTGGGACATGCGCAAGTTCTTCCTCGACATGACTCACGCCGGGCCAGCGTGCCGGTCGAAGCAGAAAGTAGCCGAACCGGCGTAAGTGTGAGCAAAGTCAAAAGCATGTTAACCACCAAGAACACCAAGAGAAACGAAATCGATTCGGGGTTTCTTGGTGTTCTTGGTGCCCTTGGTGGTTCGCCGTATTTTTTTGTCTTATCTTTCGAGCCGGTAGCCGTCTGTATGCGTTCGAGTGGAGGAGCTAGCTAGGGAAATGTCGCAAGAACGCATCAACGATTTCGTCATCAAGTTCGCGAACGTCAACGGCTCCGGTTCTGCTTCCGCCAACCAGCTTTTCGCCAAGTCGATCCTGCGCATGGGCGTGCCGGTCAGCCCGCGCAACATCTTTCCGTCGAACATCCAGGGCCTGCCGACCTGGTACGAGGTGCGCGTATCCGAGGCCGGCTATCTCGGCATGCGCGGCGGGGTGGACATGATGGTGGCGATGAACCCGCAGACCTGGGACAAGGATGTCGCCTCGATCGAGCCGGGCGGGTATCTGTTTTACGACTCGACCAAGCCGCTGCCGCAGTCGAAATTCCGCGACGGCATCCAGGTGCTCGGCATGCCGCTCACGCAGATCTGCAACAGCGAGTACACCGACGCGCGGCAACGGCAGCTGTTCAAGAACATCATTTATGTCGGCGCGCTGTCGGCGCTGCTGGAAATCGAAGTCGACGTGCTCGAGAAACTGATCGGCGAGCAGTTCCGCGGCAAGGACAAGCTGATCGAGCCGAACATCCATGCGTTGCACATGGGCCGGGATTACGCGACAAAGCACCTCAAGTGCCCGATTTCGCTGCGGGTGCGTCGTGCCGATGCGGTCGGCGATCGCATTTTCATCGACGGCAACAACGCCGCCGCGCTGGGCTGCGTGTACGGCGGCGCAACCGTGGCCGCGTGGTACCCCATTACGCCGTCGTCCTCGATGGCAGAAGCGTTCGCCCGCCACTGCAGGAAGCTGCGGGTCGACAAGGACACCAATACCAACAAATTCGCGATCATCCAGGCGGAAGACGAACTGGCCTCGATCGGCATCGTGATCGGCGCGGGATGGAACGGGGCTCGCGCCTTTACCTGCACTTCCGGGCCGGGCATCTCGCTGATGCAGGAGTTCATCGGGTTGTCGTACTTCGCCGAGATTCCTTCGGTGATTTTCGACGTGCAGCGCGGCGGGCCTTCCACCGGCATGCCGACCCGCACCCAGCAGAGCGACGTGTTGTCCTGTGCTTACGCCTCGCATGGCGACACCAAACATGTGCTGCTGTTCCCCGAGGATCCGCATGAGTGTTTCGAGTTCGCGGCGAAGGCCTTCGAACTCGCCGACCGGTTACAGACGCCGGTGTTCGTGCTTACCGATCTCGACATCGGTATGAACGAACGGCTCGCCCAGCCGCTGAAGTGGGATGACGCGCGGCGCTACGACCGCGGCAAGGTCATGCGCTACGACGATCTCGAAGCCGGCAAGGAATTCGGCCGCTACCTCGACGTGGATGGTGACGGCATTCCGTACCGGACGTATCCCGGCAGCCATCCGAAGCGCGGCGCCTTTTTCACCCGTGGAACCAGCCGCGATGCGTACGCGCGCTACACCGAAGAAGGCGGGCCTTACATCGAAAACATGCAGCGCCTGCTGCGCAAGTTCGAGACTGCGAAGCAGTATGTGCCGAAGCCAGTGCTGCGCAGGGCATCCGAGCCGACGCGTTTCGGCGCGATCCACTACGGATCGACCAGCCCGGCGATGATGGAGGCGCTGGACCGGCTGGACGAGAACGGCGTGCATCTCGATACGCTGCGCGTGCGCGCCTTCCCGTTCCAGGACGAGGTCGCCGAATTCATCGACTCGCACGACCAGGTATTCATCGTCGAACAGAATCGCGACGCGCAACTGCGCACGCTGCTGGTCACCGAATGCGACATCGACCCGGCCAGGCTGATCCCGGTGTTGCACTACGACGGCACGCCGATCACAGCCCGCTTCATCGCGCGCGAAATCGGCGAAGGCCTGTCCGCGCTCAATGTGAAGCCGATCAAGAGAACGGCGTGAAACAGACATGACATACATTGTTAAACCCGTCCTCCATCATCCGGGCTTGCCGAAGAACGCGCTCGGGTTTACCCGGCGCGACTACGAGGGCGCGATCTCCACGTTGTGCGCGGGCTGCGGGCACGATTCGATCAGCGCGGCGATCATGCAGGCGTGCTTTGACCTCGATCTGCCGCCGCACCGGATCGCCAAGATTTCCGGCATCGGCTGCTCATCGAAGACGCCGACCTACTTCCTTGGCAATTCGCACGGGTTCAATTCGGTTCATGGGCGCATGCCCTCGGTGCTGACCGGCGCCAACCTCGCGAACCGGGATTTGATCTACATGGGCGTTTCCGGGGATGGCGACTCCGCTTCCATCGGGCTGGGGCAATTCGCGCATATCCTGCGGCGTGGCGTGAGCATGGTCTACATCGTCGAGAACAACGGCGTGTACGGCCTTACCAAGGGTCAGTTCTCCGCCACGGCCGATCCCGGTTCGCCGGACAAACGCGGCAATCCGAACCTGGATGACGCGATCGACATGGTCGCGCTCGCGCTGCAACTCGGCGCGAGTTACGTGGCCCGCGGATTCTCCGGCGACAAGGACCAGCTCGTGCCGCTGATCAAGGGCGCGATCACACACCGCGGTGCGGCGTTCATCGATGTCATCTCGCCCTGCGTGGCGTTCAACAATCACGATGGCTCCACCAAGAGCTACGACTACGTTCGCGAACACAACGACGCGGTGAACCGGCTCGACGTCATCCTTCCGCGCTCGCCCATTACCGCGCAATACGAGCCCGGGCAGGTCGAGGAGATCACCCAGCACGACGGTTCGGTGCTGCGGCTGCGCAAGCTGGATGCCGACTACGATTCCCATGACCGCATTCATGCGATGCACTACCTCGAAAAGCACAAGGCCGCCGGAGAGATCGTGACCGGGCTGCTTTACGTGGACCGCGAACCGGAAGACCTGCACACCAGGCTGCGGACGGTCGCGACGTCTTTCAACGAACTCGGCGAAAAGGATCTTTGCCCCGGCGCAAAGGCGCTGGAAGCGTTGAACGCAGGGTTGCGATAGGAAAACGTTCACCACAAAGATGCGAAGGGTGCAAAGGGAGCGCAGAGCAACACGCGCCAGGAATTTGCGCGCTTCCGTCTGGAACACGTGGGCGGTCTTCAGCAGATGATCGCCCGCGTTTGGCCTTGGGCTATTCAGATTCATCGATTGGACGAACCCCCCCTGTGCTTGAACGTCGCAGAGTCGAGTCGGTTAAGGTTCTTGCGCTGGATCGCGAGGCGATGCGCAATGCACTCGACCTTGCGCTGGCACGAGAGCTCGCAGCGGCGATCGTGGAGGCTGCGGCCGATTCGGATGTCGGCGCCCTGCTGCTAGCGGGAAACGGCGCCGGTTTTTGCTCCGGTTCGGACGTAAAGGAGATGGCACGGGCCTCGGTCGAGGAGCGGATCGCGGTCGCGCGCGAGAAGGGGGCGCTCGTGCGCGCGATTGCGGATTGCCCGAAGCCGGTGGTCGCTGCAGTACAGGGTTTCGCGCTTGGCGGCGGTTTCATGCTCGCTGCCGCGTGTGATTACGTCGTTACCACGCACGACGCGCGCTGGCGGCTGCCGGAAGTCGGCCTCGGGTTCTTCCCGCCATGGGGAATCGACGGCTTGGTCGCGCGGGTTGGCGTGGCGCGCGCAAGGGCGCTCGTGTTCGGCCATGAAACCCTCGACGGCCGCCGGGCGGTGGAGTTCGGCGTCGCCGACCTGTGCGTCGAGCCCGGGCATATCAACGAAGAAGCACTGCGCACGGCGCAACACCTCTCGTCTCTGCCGGGCCAACCGGTATTGACCGCCAAGCGATTCTTTGCGCCGCTCGCATATGCCGGGGCGCTGGACGAACGCGCAATCGAGGCTTATCGCATGAACATGGAGGCGGGCGCCGCCGATGCGAGCTTTTCGAAATGGACCAAGACCAGGCCCGAATAGGTCCGGCTGGTGCCCGCGCGTCGTTCCCGCGCGAGCCACATCGTGGCCGTACGGGCCTGTCGGCTGTCACCACCAGCGTTCACGCATGCCGCGAATTCTGGTTGTTTCCTTGAAAGGAACGATTCCATGACGCTCAGCGAACGGCAGTTGGCTTTGTGCGGGAAGCACGGTTTCGATTTCTCGGGCCTGTCAGCGGTTTTTCTGAACTGCACGCTCAAGCCGGGCGGAACACCTTCCAACACGGAAGCGTTGATGCGTGTATCGGCGGCGATCATGGAAGCGAATGGCATCACGGTTGAACTGCTCAGGCCCGTCGACTTTGACCTGCCGCCAGGCGTCTACCCGGACATGACCGCGCATGGCTTCAAACGGGACGAGTGGCCGCAACTGTGCCGCAAGGTAATGGATGCCGACATCCTCGTCATCGGAACGCCGATCTGGCTCGGGGAAGAAAGCTCGGTTTGCCGCCGCGTGATCGAGCGGCTCTACGGCGAGTCCGGCAATCTGAACGAGCGCGGGCAGTACATCTATTACGGAAAGGTGGCGGGCTGCATCGTCACCGGCAACGAGGACGGCATAAAACACTGCGCCATGACCGTCCTGTATGCGTTTCAGCATCTCGGCTACACCATTCCGCCGCAGGCCGATGCCGGCTGGATCGGCGAAGCGGGCCCGGGCCCTTCCTATGCGGACAAGGGATCGGGCGGTCCGGAAAACGACTTCACGCAAAGGAACACGACCTTCATGACGTGGAACCTGATGCATATGGCGCGCATGCTGCGCGAGGCGGGCGGCATCCCCGCGCACGGGAACCAGCGCAGCCAGTGGGACGCCGGTTGCCGGTTCGACCATCCCAACCCGGACTACCGGTAGTCAACGCAAGCGTCGGGCGGACCTTTTGGCGTCGGCGAGAACGCCACGACCGTTCCGTGGGCCGCCTGTTCGCACGAAAAAAGGTTGTTGCCGGCATTGCACACGCGTGCAGTCGTTGCGCGTGTCGATGAATGATTCCGCCGGAGATATCAGATCTCGCACGCGCATGTGCTGCACGTGGACGGGTGCCTTTCCGTGTGGATCGCGACTCCTCCGCGGTGTCTGCGCCGTGCGGCTTGACCGGCAATGACGCGCAGTCCATGATTGGCGCGATGCCCACAGCATAGTGCAGTGCACGCCAGGAGGAGCAAGCGATGTCAAGTTGCCGCCGCAGCCTTTTGCATGTCGGTTTGCCAGTCGCGTGGCTGCTCTACGCGCCAATCGGCGCTGCTGCCGACGATCCGCAACTGAGTTCCGGGAATACGGCGTGGATGCTGACCGCGACCGTGCTGGTGCTGTTCATGACGCTGCCCGGCCTCGCGCTGTTCTATGCGGGCCTGGTGCGGGCGAAGAACGTGCTGTCGGTACTGATGCAGTGCTTTTCGATCGCCTGCATGGCATCGATCGTCTGGGTCGTGGTGGGCTACAGCATCGCGTTTGGCGACGGCGGCGGCGCGAACGCCTGGTACGGCGGCTTCGGGAAGTCGTTCATGGCCGGCGTTGGCGTGGAGGCGCTGGCTGGCGACATTCCGGAGACGGTGTTCGCGATGTTCCAGCTCACTTTCGCTATCATCACGCCGGCGCTGGTGGTTGGCGCCTATGCGGAGCGGATCAGGTTCCCGGGAATGCTGCTGTTCAGCCTGTTGTGGCTGCTGCTGGTGTACGCGCCGATCACGCACTGGGTATGGGGCGGCGGCTGGCTGCAGGAAATGGGTTTGATGGATTTTGCTGGTGGCACAGTAGTGCACATTAATGCTGGCGTGGCGGCACTGGTCGCCGCGCTGGTACTCGGCCGGCGCCGGGGCTTTCCCGATACGCCGATGCCGCCGCACAACCTCGGCATGTCGGTAACCGGCGCATGCATGCTGTGGGTCGGCTGGTTCGGCTTCAACGCGGGCAGTGCGCTTGCCGCCGACGGCTCAGCCGGCATGGCGATGCTGGTCACCCACATCGGCGCGGCGAGCGGCTCGCTCGCCTGGATGTTCTGGGAGTGGACGCGCTACGGTAAGCCGTCGGTGCTTGGCATCGTCACTGGCATGGTGGCCGGGCTCGGCACGATCACGCCGGCCTCGGGCTTCGTCGGTCCGGGCGGAGCCCTGGTCATCGGCATCTCCGCGGGAACCGCCTGTTTCTTTGCAACGAACTACATGAAGCGCACGCTCAGGATCGACGACTCGCTGGACGTGTTTCCGGTGCATGGCGTCGGCGGCATCATCGGCACCATGCTGACCGGCGTGTTTGCGGCGTCGTACCTTGGCGGCATGGGTTACGCCGAAGGCACCACCATGGGCGGCCAGCTCGTCGTGCAGTCCGTGGGCGTGATCTCCACCGCTGCGTGGTGCGGCATCGTCACCTGGATCCTGCTCAAGGTTTGCGACGCAATGGTCGGCCTGCGCGTGACCGGAGACGAGGAGACCGAGGGCCTCGACACCGTGCTGCACAACGAGAAAGGCTACAACCTGTAGGTTCGGGCGGTTCCGCGCGGCTGCGCGCCGGACACCGGGAGTCAGCTCGGGGCTTGACTCCCGGCGTGCCGGCGCGTTTCATTTGCCTGAACCGCGCATTTCGACAGATCGAGTTCGCCTTATCTCCTCCGATTTCAAATTCCCGAAGGGCATTCGCCGCAGCCGGCTGGTCGAGCGTTCGCCGGTGTTCTACGGCTGGATCATCCTGCTCGTCGGAACTCTCGGCATCATGATGACGACGCCGGGCCAGACTGTCGGCGTGGCGGTATTCGTGGATTCGCTCGTCGAGGATCTCGGCGTCTCCCGCGCGAGCGTTTCGCTGATGTACACCCTGGGAACCCTGGCGGGTGCCCTGGTGCTGCCGCTGGCCGGCCGGCTTCTCGACCGCCATGGCCCGCGCGTTGGAATCGTCGTGATTGCCAGCCTGTTCGCGCTTTCCTGCGTGTGGATGGGGACCGTCACCAACCTGCTCACCCTGTTCATCGGGTTCATGCTGATCCGCTCGCTCGGGCAAGGCGCGCTGATGCTGGCGAGCCAGCATGTGATCAACGTCTGGTTCGTGCGGCGCCGAGGGTTCGCCATCGGCCTGTCCGGCGTCGGATTTGCTGCCGCCACTGCATTCGCGCCGATGCTGATCGGGCAGCTCATCGACGCCGTGGGCTGGCGCTTCGCATACGGCGTGCTCGGCGCGATCGTGGCGCTGACCATCCTTCCGCTGGGGGCGCTTCTCTTCAGGGAGCATCCGGAGCGTTACGGCTTGCGACCGGACGGGCGCGCACCCGATCGGGACGAGCAGGAAGTTGCGGAGCGCCGTTTCACGCTGGTGCGGGCCCGGCGCACGAGAACCTTCTGGCTGTTCGTCGCTGCAGCCAGTTGCACATCGGCATTGGGAACGGGGCTGATCTTTCACCACTTCTCGATCATGGAAGTGAACGGCATCAGCCGCAGTGCCGCGTCGTCGATGTTCGTGACATTCGGCTTCGTGCTGGCGGGAGCAGGTTTTCTGACGGGCATGCTGATGGATCGCGTTCAACCGACATTCCTGCTCTCGGGCTCGATGACCTTTCTCGTTGCCGCGCTGCTGATGGCGCCGCAGGTCGCCGGGGCCAACATGCTGCTGGGCTACGGCGTGCTGCTCGGCCTCATGCAGGGCGTGCAGGGGGCGATCTCGGCAACCGCCCATCCGTACTACTTCGGCCGCCGCCATATCGGGTCGATCCGTGGCTTCGTCGCATCGGTCGGCATTGCCAGTGCCGCAGTCGGGCCGCTCCTGTTTGCGGTCGGCCATTCCGTGTTCGGCGACTATACGAAGGTGCTGATGCTCTCGGCTGTTCTCCCGATTGCAATCGCCGCAGCGGTCCCCTTCGTTCGCGCAGAGTCTTCGCGACTTGCGGCAGGGCGACCTGGGGAAACGCAATGAGGCTCGCGGGCGCCGTGAAGGGCGTGCTTTCGCATGCTGGAGGCATTCCCGTCAATGCATGGCACGATTGCATCACGACGATCAACCCGAGGAGAGGACAGGAATGACGTATCCAGGCCCCGTGGTCAGTACGCAATGGCTGATCGAACATCTTGGCGATCCGACGGTGCGCGTGGTTGACGCGACGGTTCACCTGCCGGATACCGGCCGCAACGCGCGCGAGGAATATGTGGCGGAGCACATTCCGGGCGCGTTGTTCTTCGATCTGGAACGCATCGCCGATCCGGAGAATCCGCTGCCGCGCAAGATTCCGCCGCGCGAGCGTTTCGCGCAAGAGGTCGGCGCGCTCGGCATCGACAACCGCACGCATGTGGTCGCATACGACACGCTCGGCCTGTACAGCGCCGCGCGCGTGTGGTGGTTGTTCCGCCACTACGGCTACGACAATGTGTCGGTACTCGACGGCGGTCTGAAAGCGTGGAAGGCGGAGAACCGACCGATCGAGGCGGGCGAGGCAAAGGCGCCGGCGGCGAAGAAGTTCGTGCCGGGAGAAGAGCGCAATCTGCTCGCGCTGTGGCCGGACGTGCTGAAGGCATCGAAAGAGCGCGACGCGCAGATTCTCGACGCGCGCACCGCCGGCCGCTTCGCCGGCACCGAGCAGGACCGCTATCCCGGCACGCGACCGGGACATATTCCCAACAGCCGCAATCTCTACTGGGCGAACCTGCTCGATCCGCAGACCCGCAAACTGCTGCCGGCCGACGAGATCCGCGCGCGGCTGGAGAAAGTCGGCGTCGACTCGGACCGGCCGGTCACGCTGACCTGCGGTTCGGGGCTGACCGCTTGCATCCTTGCGCTCGGGCTGCACCTCACCGGACGCGACGACTGGCGCGTCTACGACGGCTCATGGGATGAGTGGGGCAGACGCAGCGATCTGCCAGTCGAATCGGACGCCTAGAGTTCCGGACGACCGGGCACTCAGATCGTTCTTCACAGTTCGAGTATTTGCAACTGCCGAGGCTCATATGAAGTTTGTCAAAACGTTTTTCGCTGTTAGCGCGCTGCTGTTGCATTGGCCGGCGTATGCGGACGGAGAAGTAGACCTGATCGATAACATGCGCGCCCTGCAGTATCACGCCCACAAGGCCGCGCTGGCGATCGACCACAAGAATCTGCACCTGGCGGATTTCTATGCCCATGAACTGGAGGAGGCGCTGGAAGACAGCGCGGGCATCGAGACCTACCACGATCAGCCGATCGGACAGCTCACGCGCGCGATGCTGCTGCCCGCGTTCGAGCGCTTCGAGGACGCGCTCGACGAGGCCAAGCCGGACTGGCAACGGATCTCGGAGAGTTTCGACCGTGTGCTCGACGCCTGCAACAGTTGCCACCAGGTCACCGGGTACGGCTTCATCCGGATCCAGCGCACCCGGGTGAATCCGTTCATGCAGTCGTTCGAGCCGGTGAAGCCACAATAGCAGCATAGCCGCAGAAATCAGCCCGGGCAGGCTGCTGCGGATCGCCGCAGAGAATGCTGGAGGACAGCGCGCGGAATGCAGTTTTCTTGCGGCAGATTGATCGCGCCGTGCATGCGGTCGCTGCTCGTGAGACGATTGACGCCTGAACTGCCACGCTGGCGCACGCTTCTGCCAATGATCGACCGGATGACACCGGCTTTCGCCCCGGTTAACGCTCTGCCATGCTGAACCTGATCGTGCGTGCGATCGGGCCGGAGAACCCGGCCGCGATGCGCAGCGGACTTGCCTGGCTGTATGGGTTCGTGCGGCCGCACCGCCGGGCGATCGCCGGGCTGTTGCTGCTGTCGGTCGTCGCCTCGGCATTTGTGCTGCTGCAGCCCTGGCTGCTCAAGCTGCTGATCGACGATGGTCTGCTCGCCGGCAACTATCCCATGCTGGTGACCATCGCGGTAATCATGATGCTGGTCGGCATCGCGGGCACACTGCTCGCCGGCGTGAACCGCTACCTCCACACCCGCCTGTCCGGCCGCATCCTGTTCGCGCTGCGCGAAGACGTGTACCGCCACTTGCAGACGCTGTCGCCGGCTTTTTTCGCGCGCCGGCGCACCGGCGATCTGCTGTCTCGCATTGACGGCGACGTTGCCGAAATCCAGCGTTTCGCGGTCGATAGCCTGTTCGCCGCGGTAACCAGCGTTATCGGTCTGGTCGGTGCGCTCGTGCTGCTGGTGGCACTCTCGTGGAAGCTGTCGCTGCTGGTGCTGTTGCTGATTCCTTTCGAGGTGCTGTGGCTGCGCTGGATGCGCCGCAAGGTCGAGAGCCGCACCCGTATCGTGCGCGAGCGCGGCGCCGACCTGTCGAGTTTTCTGGTGGAAACCCTGCCGGCGATGAAATTCATCCAGTCGAGCGGGCAGGAGCCGCGCGAAGCCGCGCGCCTCGGCGTGCTCGGCGAGCGTTACATGGGCGGCCTGCTGCGGCTGCAGGTGACCGAGTTCTTCACCACCGCGATCCCGGGCATGCTGACGTCACTCACCCGGGCGACCGCATTCCTGATCGGCGGCTGGTGGGTGATCCAGGGGCAATGGCAGCTCGGATCGCTGATCGCGTTCTCGACCTATCTCGGCATGGCAACCGGGCCGGTGAACAGCCTGCTCGGGCTGTACGTCGCCATCCAGCGCATGAGCGTGAGCCTGGCGCGCGTGAACGAGCTGCGCCAGGAACAGGCGCAGGTGCGCACACCCGCAGCGCCGCGGGCATTGCCGAGCCCGTTGCACGGCGAACTCGAGCTGCAGAGCGTGACCTATGCGCATGCCGGCCGCACGGACGCCGTCCTCGAGCACGCCACGGTGCGCATTCCCGCGGGTGCGAAGGTGGCGTTGTCGGGTGCGTCCGGCACGGGCAAGAGCACGCTGATCGATCTGCTGCAACGGCATTACGATCCGCAGGCCGGCGCGATCCTGCTCGATGGCATCGATCTGCGCGAACTCGACCCGGCGGCGCTGCGGCGGGCGATAGCGGTCGTAAGCCAGGACATCGTGCTGTTCCGCGGCACGCTCGCGGACAATATCCGCTACGCCGCGCCTGGCGCCGAGTTGGCGAAGGTGGTCGAGGTAGTGCGCGAAGCAAAACTGGACGAGTTGCTCGACTCTTTGCCGCAGGGTATCGACACGCCGCTGGGCGAGCGCGGGCAGCAGCTCTCCGGCGGGCAGAAGCAACGTATCGCGATCGCGCGCGCGCTGTTGCAGGATCCGGCGGTACTGGTTCTCGACGAAGCGACTTCCGCGGTGGACGAGGCCACGGAAGCGCAGGTGATCGCCTCGGTCGACCGCCTGTTTGCCGGGCGCACCCGAATCCTGGTCAGCCACCGCGCAGCGACGCTCGCCGGCTGCGACATGCATCTCGACCTGGTGGACGGGCGACTTTCGGTGCGCACCCCGACCGGCGTGGCGTAAAACCGATGCTCAGAGGCGTGCGCATCGGAATTGTCGACAGCGGCATCGCGGGAAGCATCTCGACACTGGTCGCGGCAGATGCGTCGTTCGCGCTGAATGACGGCGAACTGGTGCAGGAGCGGGCTGCCACCGACTCTCTCGGACACGGTACCGCCCTCGCGGAAATCGTCGCGCACTTCGTACCGGATGCCGCGCTGCTCATCGCGCAGGTATTTACCCGGCGTTTCATCACCACGCCGGCCCAGGTGGCGGCGGCGATCGACTGGCTGGTCGGCGAGGGCGCGCAGGTGGTCAATCTCAGCCTGGGCCTGCCGGCCGATCGCGCGGTGCTGGCGCAGTCCTGCCGCCGCGCACTCGACGCCGGCGCGATTCTGTGTGCGTCCAGCCCCGCGCGCGGCGCGGCGGTATTCCCGGCATCGTATCCCGGCGTGCTGCGCATGACCGGCGACGCGCGCTGCGCGCGTGAAGAGATCTCCTGGCTGAACACCGCGCAGGCGGACTTCGGCGCCCACGTGATCCCGCTGCACGGCGAAGCACGCAGCGGCGCAAGCATCGGCTGCGCGCACCTGACCGGACATGTCGCGCGTTATCTCGCGCAAGGCGGCGTGCCCGGTCGCGGCGCGGTGTTCGAGTGGCTCACTGCGCGCGCGAGCTATCGCGGCCCGGAGCGAAAGACGCAATGAGCGCTTCCGGCGCGGATACGGATACGGATGCGGATGTGCTCGTGCTCGGCTGCGGGCCCGCTGGCGCCGCGACTGCGATAGGGCTTGCGCGCCTCGGCTACCGCGTGATCGCGGCCGGCGAACCGCGTCGTTTTCGCGCGGTCGAGGGCATCTCGGAGCGCGTGCTCGCAGGGCTGCGCAATGCGGGGTTCGAGCGCGCGCTCGCGGCCGTCCATGAACCGTCCGCGCGCAGCGCGATCTGGAACGGCGTATCGGGCAGCGTCAATACCGAGCGCCTGGTCGATCGCGAGTGCTTCGACCGGGGACTGCTCGACGATCTCGCGCGCAACGGCGTGCGCACGGTCGCTGCGCGCGTGGCGCGCTGCGGTCGCGATGCGGGCTGCCACCTCGCCGAGCTGGAGAAAAGCGACGGTCCGCGCACGCTGCGGGCGCGCTTTCTGGTCGAGGCGCGCGGGCGCGCCGCACCTTCGGATCGCTCGCGCGTGCGCGGCGCCGAGACGGTTTCCCTGCTGCAGGGTTGGCGGGGTACGCCTGCGGACGCCGCGTCCGCAGTGGAAAGTTTCGACGACGGCTGGGCGTGGATGGCGCGCATGCCGGATGGCGAGCGCTGGCTGCAACTTACGCTGGACGCAACCAACGCCGGACTGCCGCCGAAGCACGCGCTCGCGGACTGGTGCGTGCAGCGGCTGCGCGCGCTCGCTGCGTCCGCGTCTTTCCTGCGCGATGCCGCGCCGTCCGCCGAACTGCATGCGCGCGCGAGCACGCCGGTTCTGGCGGGCGAAGCGGTCGGCGACGACTGGATCCGCGTCGGCGACGCGGCGATGGCGGTCGATCCGCTGTCCGGCAACGGCATCTTCCAGGCGATCTCTTCCGCATTGCAGGCGCCGGCGGTGGTGAACACGCTGCTGCGCCGGCCTCAGGCGGGCGAACTTGCAAAGGCGTTCCACCGCGCGCGGATCGAAGGCCTGTTCTACCGCTTCGCGCGTATCGGCCGCGATTTCTACGCGCAGGAATCCCGCTGGCCGGCTCGGTCTTTCTGGACCGTGCGCCGCGCATGGCCGGACGAGGAGCCGGTGCATCGCCCTTTCGCGCCGGCCGAGGTCTGGATCACGCAGCGCCCCGTGGTGAACGATGCCTATATCGAGGAAGCCGAAGTCGTCGTCACGCCCGACGAACCCGGCGGCATCTGGCGCGTCGACAACCTGCCCGCCGCCGAACTGCTGCGGGCCGCGCGTAATTCAAACGGCGTGCCGCTTGAACACGCGCTCGCGCCGCTGCTCGGCAACAACCCGCAACGCGCCGCCGCTGCGGCAGCGTGGATGCGCGAGGCGGGCTGGATTGCGAGGGAGTGATGCACTCGACAATAAGCGAGTGCGGTCTGAAATAAAAGCGAACCACCAAGGGCACCAAGGACACCAAGAAAAGCAAAACTGATCAGGAATACCGGCTTGGCCGGCTATCGTCGATACTGGCCAGATTTCGCAGGCGGCCGCGAGAACCTCAGATAAACGCAGGGCTGGTGCTCGACGCCGCCGCATGGTCGGACGCAAAAAAGGCACGTGCTGAATCTTGACCCGACGGGCTTTCGCTCTTCTTGGTGTCCTTGGTGTCCTTGGTGCCCTTGGTGGTTCGCCGTTGTTTTGCAGTTTTCAAGTACCAGCAGACGACCGCCGCAGCGTCTCCGACGGCAGCTCGTAGAACATCGAGCGGTAGTCGGTGGCGAAGTGGGACAGGTGCCAGAAACCCCAGCGCGCGGCGATGTCGGCGACGGTGTCGCAGGCGGGGTCGGCGTGTTTCAGTTCGCGGCGCGCGCCGTTCAGCCGCATCGCGCGCAGGAAGCGCACCGGGTTGAGGTCGAGCGCATCGTGAAACCCGTACTGCAGCGTGCGGCGCGACACGCGCAATGCGGAACACAGGTCGGCGACCGTGATCGGCTCGTCGATATGCGCGCGCATGTAGTCGCGCGCCTTGGCGACGAGGCGCTGGCGCGCGCGGGCCGACGGCCGCGTTGCGCGGGCGGCCGATTCGGGCACCGTACGCACGACGATGCCGAATACGGATTCCTCCAGCTCCTTGCGTGTCTGCGCGTGTTGCAGCGTTTCCGGTGTTTCGCGAAGGCTCGCCATCGCGGTTGCGAGGAAGGCGCGCAGGCGCGCGGAGCGCTCCGGCGTGGCGGGAATCGTATGCGATCCATTCAGCTCGGCCTCGATGTCGCGGTGTTCGACAGTGAGCGCATAGGCGTTCAGCGCCTTTGCGTCGGCAGTGATCGCGAGAATCTCGTGCGAAGGCGGCGTACGGAAATCGAGCGCCTCGCCGCCCTTGAGCGTGATGATGGTGTCGATGTCGAAGCGTTCGCCGAAGAAGCGGCCGCTGCCTTCCACCTCGAGCGGCACCGCGATCGTGCGCGAGCCCACCCACGGATCGCCGGTCTCGTGCACTTCCCGGTTCATGCGTTCGCGGAATAGCTGCACGTTGCCGAACAGGTACTCCTCGAACCAGCCTTCGAAACGGCCGGCGGAGAGTTGGTCGTAGCACTGGCCCCATTCCTTCAGGCAGGCGGCGTGTTCGTCGGCGTCCAGCGTGTGCAACCGGCTGGTGGCGAAGCCGCGATCTTGCGGTGCAATAGGCAGCGGGTTCATCGGTGAAGGTCCCTGCGTCCTCCCGTTCGCGTCAGCGCCGGACTGCATCCCGCGTGCCAGCACATCTGCGGGAACGGTCGAAACCGGCGCGCGTCGCGCGTTTCCGGCCAGTCGGCTGCGAGCAGCTTTTATGCCTTTGCCCTGCATGCTAGACCTCCCGCGATGCGCGTGCAATGCGCGTGTCCTGCCTGTTGCGCTGCGGTTCGCGCGATCCCGGCCGCGCAATGCTTGCCGATTTGGGATAACGGCGCATGGCCGCATCGACCTAGGATGACTGCGAAGCCGCGGTTTCGCGATTCAAATCAACGCGGCGGATCGGATCGCATCCGGTGCATTGCATCGCCGGAGCGCACGGGAGTGGTGCAGAGGCCGTGCCGAAGAGTGCGCGGCTTCCTGTCAGACGAGGAGAGCGGACCTTGAACAAGAGAGCGATCGCAACAGCACTCGCAGGCGCGACGGGCGCGCTGCTGCTGGCCGTATCGGCCGGCGCGACGGCGGACCCGATCCGGATCATGCGCGACAACTGTTTGTCCTGTCATACCGAACTGGATGGCAGGTTCAGCCGCATCAGCGACCTGCGCAAGACGCCGGAGGGCTGGTTGATGACGCTGGCGCGGATGCAGATCGTGCACGACGTGCGGCTGAACGACGCCGACCGGCGTGAATTGGTGAAGCATCTCGCCGATACGCAGGGTCTCGCGCCCGCCGAGACCAGCGGCGTGCGCTATGCGCTGGAACGCCGGCTCAACACGCAGGAAAGCTTCGACTCGCAGGAGTTCACCGAAATGTGCGGGCGCTGCCACTCCGGCGCGCGCGGCCTGCTACAGCGGCGCACCGAGGCGGAATGGGAATACCTGATGCATTTCCATCTCGGCCAGTATCCGACCACCGAGTACCAGGCGCTCGGCCGCGACCGCGACTGGTTCGATCTCGCACTGAACATGGTGCCGGCACTCGCGCAAAAGCTGCCTTTCGATTCCCGCGAGTGGAACGCCTGGCGCCGCTACCGGCCGGCGCTGGTCGCCGGCGCCTGGAGCGTGAGCGGCACGCAGCCGGGCAAGGGCACATTCCACGGCACCATGCAGGTCCGGCCCACCGGTACGCGCGACGAGTTTCGCGTCGAGCTGGACGCGCGCTTCGACGACGGTTCCGCGTTGCGCGGTAGCGGGCAGGCGGTGATCTACACCGGCTACGAATGGCGCGCGAACATCGACGTTGGCGGTGTGCCGATGCGCCAGGTGCTGGCGCTGGACAGCGGCGTGCTGCAGGGGCGGATGTTCCAGCGCGAGCATGACGAGATCGGCGCCGACTTCGTCGCAGCGCGACTGGCTGCCGGACCGCGCATCATCGGCGTGCATCCCGGGTACATCAAGGCCGGCACCATGGCCGAACTCACTATTGTCGGCGCCGCCTTGCGTGGCACGCCGCGGATGCCCGACGGCGTGCAGGTGACGCGCGTGCTCGATCGTTCGCCGGGCAGGTGGGTGGTGGAGGTGCGCGCGGACGCTTCCGCGATCGGCGTGCATGCCGTGGCGATCGGCGCTGCGCAGGGCGGCACGCTCGCGGTGTACGACAGGGTGGCCGCGGTGAAGGTGGTGCCGGATTACGCGGTCGCGCGCGTCGGCGGTGGCGGCGGTTCCACGCCGCCGGTGCAGGCGCGCTTCGAAGCCGAGGCCTGGGCCGCGGGCCCGGACGGCGAGGCCGGCACCGGTGACGACATCCGCATCGGCATCATGCCGGCGACCTGGTCGGTGTCGCCGTTCGACGAGGGCGCCGAAGCCGACAACGATGTCCGTTTCGCCGGCCGGATGGATACGGATACGGGCGTGTTCATGCCGGCGGTCGCGGGGCCGAACCCGCAGCGGCGCATGTCCGCGAACAACGTCGGCAACCTGAACGTGACCGCCGAGGTGAACGACGGCGGCAACACGGTGCAGGGCCAGGGCCACCTGATCGTCACGGTGCAGCGCTGGAACAACCCGCCGATTCCGTGATGGCGCGCCTTTGCCGCGCGACGCGCACGACGCACACCGACAGGGGAGACCGCCGCCAATGAACGCAGTACTGGACCTGGTCAACGACAACCTGCACGAAGTGCGGGTGGACGGCGCGCGCATGCTGTTCCACATCCCGACCACCTCGCTGTTCGCGCTCGACCAGTTGAGCGCGCAGATGATCGACAGCATCCGGGACGAGCGCCTGACCGCGGAGCAGCTGGTGGCGAAGCTCTCGCGCCTGTTCAGCGAGGACGAAGTCGCCGAGACGCTGCGCGAGCTGATCTCGCTGGAACTGGTGAGTGACGGCGGACTCACGGTGACCAATCCGGTCCATGGGCCGGTCGAGAAATTTCCGCTCAATACGCTGGTGCTGAACGTCAACACCGGCTGCAACCTGAGCTGCACCTATTGCTACAAGGAAGACCTCGACAAACCTTCCGACGGCAAGAAGATGAGCTTCGACACCGCGCGCGCGTCGATCGAGATGCTGCTTGCCGAATCGCCGGACGAGAAACGCTACAACATCGTGTTCTTCGGCGGCGAGCCGCTCTCCAACCTGCCGCTGATCCGCGAGGTGGTGGGCTACTGCGAACCGCGCTTCGCTGAACTGGGCAAGAAGGTGGACTTCACCATGACCACCAACGCCACCATGCTCACCGGCGACACCATCGAGTGGCTGAACGCGCACCGCTTCGGCATCTCGATCAGCATGGACGGCCCGCAGGCGATCCACGACCGCAACCGCGTCACCGTCGGCGGCCGCGGCACCTACCGGACCGTGCGGCGCAAGGCCGAGCTGCTGCTGTCGTTGTACGACGCGCGCCCGGTCGGCGCGCGCGTCACGCTCACGCGCGGCACCACGTGCGTCGAGGAAATCTGGGATCACCTGTTCAACGAACTCGGTTTTGCCGAGGTCGGCTTCGCGCCGGTGACATCCGGCGACATCAGCGACTTCAACCTCACGTCAGACGAACTGGTGGAAGTCTTTGCCGGGCTGAAGCGGCTCGGCGGGCGCTATCTGGAGGCTGCGCTTGAACACCGCAACATCGGCTTCTCGAACCTGCACCAGCTCATCACCGACCTGCACGAAGGCCAGAAGCGCGCGCTGCCGTGCGGCGCCGGGCTGAAGATGCTGGCGGTGGACCACGAGGGCGGGCTGAACCTGTGCCACCGCTTCACCGGCTCGAAGCTGCCGACCTTCGGCAACGTCGCAACGGGCGTCAAGCACGCGCAATTGTCCGAGTTTCTCGGCGCGCGGCTCGATCGCACGGGCACCGGCTGCGAGACCTGCCGCATCCGCAATCTCTGCTCCGGCGGCTGCTACCACGAGAGCTACGCACGCTACGGCGACCCGGCCCACCCGACGTATCACTACTGCGAACTGATGCGCGACTGGGTGGACTTCGGCATCGAGATCTATTCCCGCATCATGGCCGCCAACCCGGCCTTCATCGATCAATACATTTCCCCGCGGAGGGCGCACTGAAATGAAACATCTCAAGGCGATCAACCAGAAAGCCGAGCGGCTTACCAAGGCCGTGGAGGAGGGCAAGGTCGAGGAGGTGGTCGCGATGCAGTCGGTCGCGGGCTGCACCACCACGCTCGATCCCGGCTGGGAAGTCGACGCCTTCGGCGGCGTGACTTCGCTGTGCCAGCCGATGGAAGCGGATCTCTACGGCTGCGCCGACCCGTGCTGGTGGCCGGCGCAGGTGCCCGACACCATGAACACCTATCCCGACTGGAACAAGAGCGCGCCCGATTCGCCTGAAGACTGGCGCAATCTCGGCACCGTGTTCCCGAAGGATTTCTGACCAAAGCGAGGACGACGACCATGCCAGTTATTCGAATCGGGTCATCGCAGGTTTTTGCCGCCACGGCGCTTGCGCTCGTACTGGGCACTCCTATCAGCGCGGGCGCACAGGCACTGACCTCGGGCAAGGAGTACATGGTGGTGACCAACCACCCGAACAACCTGCACGTGATCGATCTCGCCGCGCAGCGGGTCATGAAGACCTGCGAGCTACCGGGCATCTACGGGCCGGCGACCGTCCAGATTTCGCCTGACCGCCGCACCGCCTACGTGCTCAACAACCAGTGGGCGCACATATACGGCATCGATCTCGATACCTGCAGGCTGACGTTCCATGCCCTCTTGAGCCTCGCCGATAACGAGCGCTCCAAGTCGATCTGTTCGCTCGCGCTGAGCCCGGACGGCTCCGAGCTCTATACGGTGGTGTCGCCGACGATCCTGCACAAGGACCGCTACGAAGTGAAGCCGACCCGGCTCCAGGTCTACAGCACCCGCGCGGGTCTGAACGCGAAGCCGATCCGCACGCTGCCGGCGCCGCGCCAGGTCACGGTGATGCAGACCGGCGCGGACGGCTCGCTGTACATGGCGGGCGCCGACATCTACAAGGTAAACGTGAGGACTGGCCAGGCCGAGGTCGCGATCCTGAGCCGCAACTGGGAGCGCCCGCTCTACGCGCCGCCAGACGTGCTGAACGCCTGGCCGATGGAAACGCCGACGCGCGACTTCACCATTCTGTATACCACCGCGAAGTTCCAGGACGAAAGTTTCGACATGGACACCGCGGAGTGGATCTACGGCTACATGAACGTGAACCTCGAAACCGGCAAGACCGAGACGGTCGATTTCGCCGAACTGGTCGAGATCTACTTCACCGGCATGATCTCGCCGAAAGACCGCAACATCATCTACGGCGTGCTCAACCGCCTGACCAAGTACGACATCCGCGAGAAGAAACTCCTCGCCCACGCCGAGCTTGACCACTCCTACTACGCGGTGAACCTGAGCCGCGACGGCAGCAGGGTGTACCTCGGCGGCACGCTGAACGACATCGCCATCTTCGACGCCGACGACCTGAAGCCGCTCGGCAAGATCAAGCTGCCCGGCGGCGACATGGCAACCACCACGCCGCAGATTTTCATTCGTTGATATCCCCCAACCGCTGGCCACACTAACCACGACACGCAATCAAACAAGGCCCGC
>DATKEK010000145.1:0-14542 GCA_035512195.1 Burkholderiales bacterium | reverse complement strand
GGCGCAGGCGACGCCCGGTCGCTAGCGATTCCCCGCGGCGCGCCAGTGAGAGGTTTCTTCGCACACATCCGCGCCGTCGCGCGGAATGCGCTTGCCAAACAGTTTCTGCAGGGGCACCCACACCACCGAGGTGGCGATGCGGCCGACGGTTTCGATGATGTCGCCGGGAGAGACGCGGATGCGGAAACTGTCGAAGGGGCCGGCAACCTCGATCGGCGTGGCGAGGCTGAAGAATTGCGCGGTCTTGGCGCGCGGGCGCAGGCGCAGGCGCATGCGTTCCTGGTCGAAGTCCGCGGTGCCGGTGCCGGTGACGCGCATGCGCGTGGTGTCGAGGATGATGGTGCGATCGACCAGCTTGCCGTCGAGCAGCTCAAAGCTGCCGATCGCGCAGTTGACTTTCGATTCCTTCGCCGAATCCACCGCGGGTACGAGCGCGACCAGCACGTTCACTGCCCACATGTCGAATACGCCGGCGCGGAGGTTTTCCGGCCACACCGCGAACTCGATCTGGCCGCTGCCGTGGCGCAAAATCTCGGAGAGATAGCGCGCGCGCGAACTGACGTCCATGTGCACGCTGAGCTTGCCGCGCAGATCGGTGGCTGGCTGAATGCGTCGCGCGAGGATGCCGTAATCGAAGCGGTCGATGTCGATCTCGAGATCGACTTTCACATCGCTTTCCGTCGGCTCGTAGCCGAGGGAAAACTGTGCAGAGCCGCCGGGAACCTCGACCGCGACCGGCCCGATATCCGCGCGGCCGTTCTCCAGTTTCGCATGCAGCCTGCCGCTGCCCAGACGATCGTTGCCCGATACGACCTGATCCACTCTGACCTCGATAAAGGCGTCCTGCCTGCGAAGCACCTCGGGACTCAGCAGTTTCTGCGCTTCGTCGCTGGCCTGTGCAGCCTGGCGGCGGATGTCGTCCTGCGTGCGCGTGACCGGGTCCGTGGCGGGCTTCTTCTCAACCGGACTCCAGTCGCCGAATCTGAAATCGTCCAGTTGAATGTTTGGCGCATGCAGCGCGATGTCGATGCGGGGACGGGCCGTGTCCGTTCGTAAGCTGCCCGTGCCGTTCAGCAAGCTTTGCCCAACGCGCAGGCGCAGGTCGTTCACTTCGTAGCCGCGCTGCGACATGCGGAAGCGTCCCGTGGCTGACCATGGACCCCAGGGCGGCAGCGAGGCACGCAGCAGGCGGTCGAGCGTATCGAAGCGCCTGCCGCCGGCTTCGAGCACGAGTTCGATCTCGCTGCCGAGCGGACGCGCGATCGCGCCGGACAATGCCACTTTGGTTTCCGCGGCTTCGACATTCAGCGCAAACGGGACTTGCAGTGCCGGGTCGGCGAGTTCATGCGCGCTCGCTGTTTCGATGCGGATCGCAACGGGGATCGCATCGAGCGAGCCGTTCAGGTTCAGCACGACCGGGGCACCGGGGGTCGCGCGCAGCAGACCGTCGTCCAGCGCGATCAGCGCCTCGGCACGGGTGTTCGGATCGCGCAGCGTGACGCGGCCGCCAGCGATCGCGCCGGTCAGTTCCGAGCGTTCCAGCATGTCTCCCAGACGGCTCGAGCGTGCCACCAGATGCAGGCTGAAATGTTCGAGCGTGGCGTCGAGATCGCGCACGAGGTTCAGTTCGCGCAGCAGCCTGCCGAAGTCGACGTTGTTTGCGTACAGCCACAGCGCCGCGGTGGGTTCTTCGCCGCGCAGATCGAGCTGCACCGCGCCGTTGAGCGCGATGTCGGCGATGCTGGCGGCGAACTGCGAGGGGTGCATGTACCCGTCGCGTATGCGGCCGTTGAAGTGCACGTCGCGGATTGCAACCGGCGTGCCGGCGAAGCGCTGCATTCGCACCTCCACGTCGGCATCGGTCAGATCGATTCCCCGGGGCAGGATGGGAATGTCGAGCACCGGGCCGCCGGTTCCCGCGGTCTTCTCGCGCGCGGGCAGCAGCGATTCCAGCTCGTCCACGTCGATATTCACGACGTCGAGCCGTGCCTGGATCAGCGGCTGCTTGCCAATGCCGGTTCGCGCAAGGTCGAGGTTCGAGATGGTGCGTCCGAGCTGAAACACGACACCGTCCAGCCGCCACTCGTTTTCGGTCATACGCGCCTTGCCTGCGAGCACGATCGGTGGCTTTGCGCCGGCTGCCAGCCCGAACCAGCTTGCGACTTCGCCGGCCTGCGCGGCGCCGACGCTGAACGCCAGTTGCGGTCCGCGGTTGCCGACCGGAGGCTGCAGCGTCCCGCTGATGTGTGCGACGAGTCCGCCGGAACGCGCGGTGAATTCGATCGGCGTCGCAAGGTCGAGCATCATCGGCTCCAGCGCGCCGCCGCGCAGCTCGGCCGCCAGCGGACGTCCAAGCAGCGACCCGCGCACGTCGCCCCTGAGTGCCTGTCCCGGCGGCAGCGCCACCGCGAGTTTGTCTACCGTGAAGCTCACCGGGCGGCCGCCTTCGACATTGCCGTAGGAGAGGCGCCCGCCTTCGAGTTCGAGTTTTACGTCGAGCGTGCGTACCAGCTCGCGTACCTCCTCGCCCTGGGCGGCGAGGCGCGCATCGAAACGCCGGACCCGTCCCCTGACACCTTCTACGCCGGTCAACATTTGCGCGAGTCCACCCAGTTCGGATTCGCTGGTCGAAAGGGCCAGCTCGAAACGCGGCGGGGAAACCGAAGCATCGGCATGCGCGTGGCCCGACAGCGCGACGCCGGAGACAGTGGCCTGCACCGGTGCCTCGAGCCGGCCGTTCTCCACCTCGATCCGCAGCGACGCATCGCGCACGTCGCCGGGCAGGCTGAGCCAGCGGTCCACGCTGAGCATGATGTCGACGTCCGCGCGATTCAGCTCGGTCAGGCTGAATGTCGCCTCGGACAGCTCCCGATACAGTTCGGCCAGGCTTTGCGGCGGTTCCGTGGACTGCACCGCCGCGGGTTGCTCCGTAAGAAACGGGCGCAGATCGAGCGCGGGCAGGGTAAGCGCACCGCTCAGTTTCGGACGTTCGCCGCCAGTATCGATCTCGAGATTGCCGAACAGCGTGGTGTTGCCCATCACGCCGCTCAACCGCGGAACGCCGATCTTGCCCGGTGCGTACATGACGGTGCCGGCGACGCCGCTGGGCCCGAGGTCCGGAAACTTCGTCTGCAGAAGCCGCTCCAGTTCGCTGAAGCTCTCCGTGCCGACGCCGAAGTTAATCTCGCCACGCGCGCCGGAGACATGGCCGTTCAGGTTCAGCGTGGTGCTCAAAAACCGGAGGGTCAGATCGACCGGCCAGGGTTGATCGAGTTCGGCCAGGTCAGCGAGCGAACCACCGGTGAATTCGAGTTCGTAAGGGAAGGTTTTCTCTACCGCGCCGATCAGCTTCGCGGTCAGCGGCTGGCCCGCGGGTGCACTGGCGTCGAGACGGTGCAGGTCGAAGTAATGGCTCCTGCCCTCCGCGCTCACGTATTCGACGTTCAGCGCGTCTAGTGAGACCTGTCCGATATCGAGCGCGTTCAGGATCGCCTGCGGACCGATTGCCGGGTCTTCGGAGGCGGGCATTTCCGGTGCGGACGTCTGCGGACGGAGGAAAGTCCAGTTGTTACTGCCATCCGCCCGGTGCTGCAGCCGGACACGCACGTCGCTGCCGGCAATTTCCTTGATCACCAGGCGCCGGTCCAGCAGTGGCCAGAGATTGAGCGAAAAGCGCGCTTCGCCCAGGCTGGCGAAATCGGCAGCTTCGAAGCCTGGCGGGTTGGCGACGTGCAGACCGCCGACAAGAAGCCGCGGGCGCGCCGAGATCTGCAGTTTCATTGGCCCGTCGAGACGTACGTCACGGCCCAGGGCGTCGGAGAACACTTTCGCCACCGGCGCGCGAAGCAGCGAAGCGTCCACTGGCACGCCGACGAACGCGACGTAGGTCACGCCAAGCACCAATAACAGGACAAGCGCGCCCAGCGTCCACAGCGACCATCGCAGGAACCGGCGGAGAGGGGAAGCGTCACCACGCACCATGGCGGCATTGTGCATGAAGCGGTAAACGCCGCTGCGCGGTTTTGGTGGACGGCGCGTGCCCTGCGATGGATCTACGCCGACGTGCCTAGACCGCCAAGGTAGGTCTCGACGATGCGCGGGTCGTTCACCAGTTTCTTTGCCGGCCCCTCGAGCGCGAGTTCGCCGGTTTCCAGCACGTAGGCGTAGTCGGCGACCTGCAGCGCGGCGCGCGCGTTCTGTTCGACCAGCAATATGGAGACTCCGGTTGCGCGCAGTGCGGTGATGATGGCGAAAATATCCCGCACGACTTTTGGCGCGAGGCCGAGGCTGGGCTCATCCAGCATCAGCAGCCGCGGTTTCGCCATCAGTGCGCGCCCGATTGCGAGCATCTGGCGTTCGCCGCCGGAGAGGGTCGCGGCGAGCTGGGATTTCCTTTCCGCCAGCCGCGGGAAGCGTTGATAGATGTCGCGCAGGTCGGACTGGACGTCCGGCGAGCGACGGCGATGGAAAGCGCCGAGCAGCAGATTGTCGGCGACGTTCATGTCGGCGAACAGTTCGCGTTGCTCCGCCACCAGCGAGATGCCGCCGGCGACGCGCGCTTCCACCGGTGCGTCGTCGAGGCGCGAGCCGCGGTAATACAGGTCGCCCCTGGCCGGCAACAAACCCATGAGGGCAGCGAGCAGTGTGGTCTTGCCCGCGCCGTTGGCGCCGATCACCGTGACGATCGAACCTTCCGGCACCTGGATCGACACATCGTGCAGCGCTTCGACCCTGCCGTATGCGACCGCAAAGTTGACCGTCTCCAGCAGCGACGCGGTCATTCCACGCCTCCGAGATAGGCCTCGAGAACCGCGGGGTCGTTGCGGATGTCGCCGGGTTCGCCTTCCGCCAGCTTGGTGCCGAAGTCGAGAACGACCAGCGTATCGGCCAGTCCCATCACGAAATCCATGTCGTGTTCCACCAGCAGGATGCTCATGCCCTCGCCGCGCAGGGCGCGCAGCACTTCGGCAAGCTGCTGCTTTTCGAGATAGCGCAATCCCGCCGCCGGTTCGTCCAGCAGCAGCAGCACCGGGTCGGCGGCGAGCGCGCGTGCAACCTCGACGATGCGCTGCTTGCCGAGCGGTAGCGCGCCGGCTGCCGCATGCATGTCGTCTTCCAGCCCGACGCGCGCGAGCTGCCGCGCGGCGTGCGCGAGCAGCGCGCGCTCCTCGGTCCGCTCGAGATGCAGCATCGAGCGCGCAATACCGGCGTGGCCGTGCAGATGCGCACCGAGCGCGACGTTCTCCAGCACGCTGCGTTCGCCGAGCAGGCGCACATGCTGAAAGGTGCGTGCGATGCCGAGCCGCGCGATATCGCGCGCGGCCAGCCCGCTGATGATCCGGCCCTGGAACAGGATCTCGCCGGCGGACAGCGGCATCAGTCCGGTAATGAGGTTGAACGTGGTGGTCTTGCCGGCGCCGTTCGGGCCGATCAGGCCAACGATGTCGCCGGCGCGCAGCCCGAAGCTGACGTCGCTCACGGCAGTGAGGCCGCCGAAGGACTTGCGCACCGACTGTACCGACAGCAGCGGCGAACCCGCGGCCGGCAGCTTGCGCGCGGGAAGCGCGGGCGCGTCCGCGACCGCCTGCCGGCGAGCCGTGTGCGGCAGCGCCCGGGACACGAAACCCCACAGCCCGCCTTGCGCGCGATGCAGCACCAGGATCGTCAGCAGGCCGAAAGCGATCAGTTCGGCTTCGCCGCTCTGGCCGAGCAGTCCGGGAATCAGGTCCTTCAGCGCCTGCTGCAGCAGGATCACGATGGTGGAGCCGGCAATCGCGCCGCCAACGTGGCCGGCGCCGCCGATCACCGCCATGAATAGATATTCCATGCCGATGTTGATGCCGAACGGCGTCGGGTTCACGAAACGCTGCATGTGCGCGTACAGCCAGCCGGACAGCGAGGCCAGCAGCGCGGCCAGCATAAAGACCTGAATTTTCAGCCAGGCGGTGCCGATGCCGAATGCTTCGGCCATCACCGTATTGCCGTGCAGCGCGCGGATCGCCCGGCCGTTGCGCGAATCCAGCAGCCAGGTTACCGCAACGGAGGCCAGCACCACGCACAGCCAAATGACGTAGTAGAAATGCTGTCCGGAGCGCAGCTCGAATCCGAACAGCGAAAGCGGCGGAATGCCGGACAAGCCGGAAAAACCGCCGACGATGTCGAGATTGCCGAAAACGTAGTACAGGCTGATGCCCCAGGCGATGGTCGCCAGCGGGAGAAAGTGTCCGCTGAGCGAAAGCGTGATTGCGCCGAGAACCAGCGCGACTGCGGCGGTGAGTGCGAATCCGGCAAACAGGCCGAGCCAGGGCGACAGTCCGTACACCGTTGCCAGCACGGCGCTCGCGTAGGCGCCGAGGCCGACGAACGCCGCCTGGCCGAAGGAGACCTGGCCGGCGATGCCAGTCATCAGGCACAGACCGAGCACCACCAGGCTGGCGAGACCGATGTAGTTCAGCAGCGTCACCCAGAACACCGGCAGCACCCAGGGCGCAAGCGCCAGCAGCGCCAGCGCGATCGCGAGCGGCGCCCGGCGTCTCATTCCTCCAACCCGCGCGAACGCGCCGAACGCCACAGCAGCACCGGGATGATCAGCGTGAATACGATCACTTCCTTATATGCGCTGGCATAGAACGAGGCGAAGGCTTCCAGCAGACCGACCAGCACCGCGCCGGCCATGCCGATCGGGTAGCTCGCGAGCCCGCCGATGATTGCGCCGACGAAGCCCTTGAGCCCGATCATGAAGCCGGTGTCGTAATAGATGGTGGTGATCGGGCCGATCAGCAGCCCGGAGAACACCGCGATCAGGGCGGCGAGCAGGAAAGATACCTTGCCGGCAAACTCCGCGCTGATGCCGGAGAGCCGGGCGCCGACGCGGTTGATTGCGGTGGCGCGCAAGGCCTTGCCCCAGATCGTGCGGTCGAAAAAGATGAACAGCGCTGCCGCGAGCGCGATGCTGCACACGTACACCGCGATGCTCTGCCCGGTCACCAGCAGCGCGCCGATCTCGAACGATGCGCTGCTGAACGCCGGTGTGCGCGAACCCTCGGCGCCGAACAGCAGCAGCCCGATGCCGGTGAGCGCGAGATGCAGCGCCACGGAAATAATGAGCAGCGTCAGAACCGACGCCTCGGCTATCGGCTGGTAGGCAACCCGGTACAGCATCGGCCCGAGCGGGACCACGCAGGCAAAGGTGAGCGCGACGTGCATCGGGAAGGACAGATCGCGGGTCGCCGCCCACCAGCAGGTCGCGGCGACCAGCGCCGGAAGTGCGAGGTTCCAGCCCGCGGAGCGCGCGAGAAATCCGCGGCGGGCGTGCGACGAAGCCGTGAAAAGATCGAACACGAACGCGGTGCCGCCGAGCACGCACAACAGCCAGACCACGCCGGGGAACTGCCCCATTTCCAGCGCGGCGAGGGTCAGCGTGCCGAAGGCCAGCAACTCGCCCTGCGGGATGAAAATCACACGCGTGACGGAGAACACCAGCACCAGGGACAGCGCCATCAGCGCGTAGATGGCGCCGTTGGTCAGTCCGTCCTGAACCAGGAACAGGGCGATCTGGAAGTCCATCTACAAAACGGGCCCGAGTCGGACATGCAGTCCGGTTTTCATCGCGGTGCGTTCCTCCGAAGATTGTCGCTTTTCTGGTTTCTACACGGACCGTGGGTGTCGGACCTCGGGGTTGTTTTTCGGTGCGTATCTTTCCACGATCTGATCGATTGCGCCAAAGACAGAGTTTCCTGCGGGGTCGAACATTTCGATTCGCACGCGGTCCCCGAACCGCATGAACGGTGTCTTCGGCTTGCCGGTGGCAATGATTTCCAGCATGCGCTGCTCCGCGAGGCAGGCGGAACCTGCACTGCGGTCGACGTTGGAAACGGTGCCCGAACCGACGATCGAGCCGGCTTCGAGTTCCCTTGTTCTCGCAGCATGCGCGATCAGCGTGGGGAAGTCGAAGGTCATGTCCACGCCGGCGTTTGGACGGCCGAACACTTTGCCGTTCAGGGTCACGGTCAGGGGCAGATGCACTCTGGCGCCGTCCCATGCGTCGCCCAGTTCGTCCGGCGTGACCGCCACCGGCGAAAAGGCGCTCGCCGGCTTGCCCTGGAAGAACCCGAAGCCCTTGCCGAGTTCCTTCGGTATCAGGTTGCGCAGGCTGACGTCGTTCACCAGCATCAGCAGCTGGATGTGCGAAGCGGTAGCGGCGGCGGCGATGCCCATTGGCACGTCTGCGGTGATGACCGCCACCTCGCCCTCGAAGTCGATGCCGAAGTCTTCGCTCTCGGCAAGGATCGGATCGCAGGGGCCCACGAAAGAATCCGAACCACCCTGGTACATCAGCGGATCGGTCCAGAACTCGGACGGCATCTCCGCGCCGCGGGCCTTGCGCACCAGCTCCACGTGATTGACGTAGGCGCTGCCGTCCGCCCACTGATAGGCGCGTGGCAGCGGGGAGGCGCAGGCGCGCGCATCGAACGCAAAGGCGCCTGCAGCCTTGCCTGCATTCAGCGCGCCGTACAACTGGCGCAGTTTTGGTGAAACGTCCGGCCAGTCGTCCAGCGCCGCCTGCAGGGTCGGTGCAATGCCATCCGCGCGAACCGCGCGCGACAGGTCACGGCTGGCGACGAGCAGCGTGCCGTCGCGTCCGTGTTTGAGAGATGCGAGTTTCATGGGTTTGTCAGCTCGAGAGCGAAAGCGTCAACACGAAGTGTCACAAAGGAAGCCCTTAAAGGATGCACGAAGGAAGAATGAAACAATAAGTGCCGGTACAACCGGACTGACGGGGAATATTTTTCATGCCTGGTTTGATTTCCTTCGTTTTCCCTCGTGTCAACGCTCTTCACGCCCTGCTTTTCTTCCACGAATCGACGTAGCCGCTCTGCTCTACGCCATCGGGCAGGGCGGCGATCTCCACCGGGAAGCGGGTGTCGATCATCACCGCAACTTCGTCGGTTTCCTTGCGGGCGGCCCTGGCGCCGGTTTCGAAGGCCTTCGGATGCGGGCCATGGGTGAAACCGCACGGGTGCAGCGTGACCATGCCGGGCTTGATGTTGTCGCGCGAGAAAAACTGACCGCGATGGTAAAAGATGATCTCGTCGTAGTCGTCGTTGTTGTGGAAGAAGGGTACCTTGAGCGCGTTCGGGTCGGATTCGATCGGGCGCGGGCAGAAGGTGCAGACGACGAAGTTCTTGCCGACGAAGGTGGTGTGGGCCGATGGCGGCAGGTGGTAGCGATGGCTCATCAGCGGGCGGATGTCGCGCCAGTTCACCCGCACCGGGGCGAGGTCGCCGTGCCAGCCGACCGCGTCCAGCGGATTGTACGGATAGACGATGGTCGAGAGTTTGCCGCGACGCCTGACCACGACGCGCGTTTGCGTTTCGCCTTGCTGTGCGCGGAAGGCGTCGTCGATCTGCGGGGTGTCGAGCACTGCCGGGTCGAAAATCGCGTGCGCCCCGACCAGGCCTTTTTCCGGAAGCAGATAGGAGCCTTCGGTGGCCTCGATCAGCAGCATCGTGGTGGGCGCGGCAGGTTCGATGCGCCACATGGCGCCACGCGGCAACATGATGTAGTCGCCGTCGCGGAAGGAAAGATGCCCCCAGTCGCAGAACAGTTCACCGGCCCCGTCATGGATGAACAGCAGTTCGTCACCGTCGGAGTTGCGCACCAGATGATCCATTGCCGCGCGCGCAGTCCACATGCGCAACTTCATGTCGCCGTTATGCAGGAACTGCGTGGCATCCCACGGCGAATTGCCGCCTGCCGGCAGCCGGTTCAGATCGAAGGCGCGTGGAAGCAGATCGCCTTCGAAGCTGGTCCAGGCGGTCGGCGGGTGCCGGTGATGGAAGTGGCAGGACGGCCCGAAGAAACCCTCCTTGCCCATTTCCCGCTCGTATGTGCCTTCCGGAAGGTCGGCATGCGCCTGCCGCGAATACACCCCCTGCATGCGGGGAAAGCTAATCCAGCGTTTCGAACTCATTTTGGCCCCTTCTATCGCGAACCACGGAGGACACACCTCCGTGGTCAGTTCTGTTTCCGGGTTGTGGTCTCGTCGCGCGCAAGGCGCAGGGCTTCGTGCAGGATCTGCATGTCGCCGATATGGTTTGCGAGCAGCAGGATCAGTTTCGCGTTGACCAACTGGCTCTGCGCCTCGTCCAGGTCACGGTGCGTGTCGATCAGCGCCTGGTAGAAGTCGTCGGGCGCTTCGATGTTCGGATCCAGGCGAATTCTCATGTGGCCACCTCGGCTTCGGTTGCTGCGGCGAGCGCACGTGCCTGCGCATTGCGGATCGATGCTGCGTCGAGTCTGCGCCAGCGCGCGCAGACGTGCTGGTCCGGGCGCAGCAGATACGCGGTGCCGGCGCGTGCGTCATAGCGTTCCGCGAACAGCCCTTCGACATCTTCAAAGAAGCGCCCGATATCGGCACGCACGCCCAGTGCGGAAATGATCAGGGTCTCGACCGGAACCGGCAGGCGCCGCAGCGATTCGAACGTGTTGCGCATGGTTTCGGAGACGGCCTCGGTGCCCGCGAAGTAGAGCAGATCGAAGCGACCGCCGATCTGGTCGATGAGCCAGGTTTCGCCATCGCGCGAATCCAGCGGCGCATCGATTGCCGGGGCGCCGGGCCTCATGCGGGCGCCGAATGCGTCCTCGTCAGGCGTGTTCAGCGGGGAGATCGAGTAGGTTGACGGCGTGGACAGGCGGCCGCTGTTCACCAGGCTGCGCGCGAACACGTGATGCTCGGCGAGCTGCAGGGTGGCGTCGCGGAAGGCGCGGCTGATGGCGCTCTTCGGCGTGATGAAGTCGGTGCTGCGCGTGGAGTGGAGGATGTTCTCGTCGGCTGCGGGGCGGCGCTCGGCATCGTAGCTGTCGAGCAGCGTATCCGGGGCGCGGCCCTCCAGGGCCAGTTTCAGTTTCCACGCCAGGTTGTCGGTGTCCTGGATGCCGCTGTTGGCGCCGCGTGCGCCGAACGGCGACACCTGGTGCGCGGCGTCGCCCGCAAACAGCACGCGCCCATGGCGGAAGCGATCCATGCGCCGGCACTGAAAGGTGTACACGCTGACCCATTCGAGGGTGAACTTCGCGTCCGGCCCGAGCATCGCCTGGATGCGGGGCATGACGCGCTCCGGTTTGCGTTCCTCTTCCGGGTTGGCGTCCCAGCCAAGCTGGAAATCGATGCGCCAGATGTCGTCCGCCTGTCGATGCAGCAGCACCGACTGGTTGCGATGAAACGGCGGATCGAACCAGAACCAGCGTTCGGTGGGAAATCCGGCGCGCATCTTCACGTCGGCAATCAGAAAGCGGTCGCGGAACACCTGGCCCTTGGACTCGAGGCCCAGCGCCTGCCGGACCGGGCTGCGCGCGCCATCGCAGGCAACCAGGTAGTCGCATTCGATGACGTATCGGCCATCGGGTGTTTCCACCGTGACTTCGACGCCATCCGGATTCTGCGCTACCGCGGTCACGCGGTTGCGAAATCTCAGTTCGACGCGCGGCATAGCGTGCAGCCGTTCGACCAGGAATTGCTCCAGGTAGTGCTGCTGCAGGTTGATGAACGCCGGGCGTTTGTGGCCGGACTCGGGCAGGAGGTCGAACTGGTAGAGCAGGCGGTCATGCAGGAAGACCTTGCCGCTGTTCCATACCACGCCCTTTGTCACTGCGCGGTCGCCGCAGCCTAGGCGGTCGAGAACTTCCAGCGTGCGCTTGGCAAAACAAATCGCGCGGCTGCCTTCCGAAAGACTGTCGTCTGCATCCAGTACCAGCGTCTGCACGTTCTGCAGTTCGAGGTCGATCGCGGCGCACAGCCCGACCGGCCCGGCGCCGACCACGATCACCGGCACGCGGCGCCGTTTTCCCCCGATTTCCGGCGGTTTTTGATATTCGAACTGTGTCGGGGTCATGCGCGTAATGTGGTCTGACGACACACGAAGTTCACCCACGAGGCACCAAGACACCAGGATAGCCAGGAACTTTTAATCCGGTTTCCTTGGTGTGAAGCACACGAGTCATCAGACCTGGCTACCCCTCGAGCGCCTGCCACAGTTCCTTGTCGCGCTGTGCGGTCCAGATGCGGGGGTCGGGATGTGCGGTGGCTTCGTCGTAGGCGCGGCTGACATCGAACGGCAGGCAGTGATCGAAGATGACCCAGTGGCCGAACTGCGGCTTGAGGGTTTCGTAGGTCTCGCGGTAGATGGCCTGCAGCGGCTTGCCCGCCTTGGCGCCTTTGCGCACCGATTCGAACATGCGGGTGATGAACTCCTGCGTGCCCTGCAGGCCTTCCTCCACCTGCGCGGGATTCATCAGCGCGTCGCCGCGGCCCGGCACCAGCCGTTCGGGTTTCAGCGCGCGGATGCGCTCCAGCGTTTTCGGCCAGTCCTGCAGGTACGCGTCGCCGGTGTAAGGCGTCGCGGCATACTCGACCAGGTCGCCGCTGAACAGGATTTTGTCTTTCGGCAGCCAGACCACGGTGTCACCTTTAGTGTGACCGCGTCCGAGGTGCATGATGCGTACTTCGAGCTTGCCCATCCAGAGCGTCATTTCGTTGCTGAACACGATGGTTGGCCAGGTCAGGCCTGGAATCGACTCCACCGAACGGAACAGGCGCGGAAAACGTTCGATCTCGGATTTCATATCGGCTTCGCCGCGCTCGACAATCAAATCCCATGTGCCCTGGCTGGCGATGACGTGCTCGGGACGGTAGGCGGAGGCACCGAGCACGCGTACCGCGTGATAGTGCGACAGCACCACGTACTTGATCGGCTTGTCGGTGACCTCGCGGATGCGGCGGATGACGTCCTGCGCCATCACCGGCGTGGCCTGGGTGTCGATCACCATCACCGAATCGTCGCCGATCACGATGCCGGTGTTCGGGTCCCCCTCGGCGGTGTACGCATAGGCGCCGGCACCCAGTTCGACGAAGCTGATTTTCTTTTCCTCCAGATCGGCCTGCGAGGCGAACTTCTTTTCCATGCGTCCTCCGGGGTGCAGCCCTGCGCGACGGTGCGCGGCAGCGGATGCGGCATTATGATTAGGGGAATATATTGCGTATAGCGTAATTAGGCAGGGAGGCCCATGTCAACCGCAACAACCAAGGACAGTCGCCAGGGAATCCAGTCGGTGGAGATGGCGGGCAAAGTGCTGCAGGCGCTGGTCGCGCGCGGGCAGCCGATGATGTTGCGCGATCTCGCAGCCGCCGCCGGAATGGCGCCGGCAAAGGCGCATCGCTATCTGGTCAGCCTGATCCGCATGGGGCTGGCCGAGCAGATTGCCGAGACCGGGCAGTACGACCTCGGCGGTTTCGCGCTGCGGCTCGGTCTCGCCAGCCTGTCGCGGCTGGACGCGGTGCGCCTGGCCGCGCCGGTGCTGGCGGAATTACGCGATGCAACCGACGAGACCGCCGCGCTCGCCGTTTGGGGCAATTACGGCGCGACCGTGGTTCGCTGGGAAGAAGCACGCCGCCCGGTCACGGTCAACCTGCGAGTGGGCGGCGTGCTGCCTTTGCTGACATCCGCTACCGGACGGGTGTTTCTGGCCTGGCTGCCGGAATCGCAGACGCGCACATTGGTGCGGGAAGAACTGAAGGCGGCTGCGCGCAGCCGGCAACCGGCCGGGCCGCGCACGGCGGCGCAGGCGGCGCAACTCGGAGAGGACATTCGCACGCGCGGCGTGTCGCGGGTGGACGGCGAACTGATTCCGGGGGTGGCGGCATTCTCGGCACCAGTATTCGATGCGAACGGCCGGCTTGCGCTTGCGCTCACCGTGTTGGGACACGCCGGGCATTTCGATACGCGGTGGAGCGGCAGTGTGGCCGGTCCGCTGACTGCTGCGGCGCATGCGCTTTCGCTGCGGCTTGGCTCCGGATCGGGCTCAAGGGAGTAAAATCTTTCCTTACCCGCGACGAGACTGAAATCATGGAACCTGCACCGAGCAATACCAAAGCGCTGTCGCTGAAAGTGGTGAAGGCCACCTGTCCGCATGACTGCCCCGATGCCTGCGCCATGCTGGTGACCGTGGATGTCAAGTCCGGACGCGCGGTCCGGATCGAGGGCGATCCGACCCATCCGGTCACCCGCGGCTATCTGTGCAACAAGGTCAATCACTATCTCGATCTGGTATACAGCGACAAGCGCGTGCTGTATCCGCACCGCCGAATCGGACCGAAGGGCCCGGGTGCGCAGTGGCAGCGCATCAGCTGGGACGAAGCGCTCGACGACGTCTCCGCGCGGTTGAAAACGGTGATTGCGGAACATGGCGCGGAAGCGGTCCTGCCTTATTCGTACTCCGGTTCGATCGCGATCCTCGGCTTCCTCGGCATGGGCGAGCGTTTCTTCAACAAGATGGGTGCCTGCCGGCTGGAACGCACGATCTGCACCGCGGCCGGCGTGGCCGCGGAATCGTTTACCGACGGGCGCGTCGGGCAGGCAAACATAGAAGACCTGCCGGGAATGGAGGTGATCATCCTGTGGGGCACCAACCTGGTGTCGACCGGCGTGCACGCGATGCCATTCGTGAACGAGGCGCGCGCGAACGGCGCGAGAATTATCGCCAT
>DATKEK010000144.1:0-8765 GCA_035512195.1 Burkholderiales bacterium | reverse complement strand
TACTCGGTTTCAATCGCGTGCGCACAGTCTTCGATGATCTTCAGCCCTTGGTGTTTCGCGAGCGCGCAGAGCGCGTCCATATCGCATGGCCGGCCGGCGAAGTGCACCGGCACGATCGCCCTGGTACGAGGCGTGATCCGCGTTTCGACCTGCCGGGGATCGATGTTCATCGTTAGCGGATCAACATCGGCAAGGACCGGGGTTGCGCCAGCATGGATGATGGCATTTACCGTGGCGCAGAAGGTCAGCGCGGTGGTAATCACCTCGTCGCCGGGTTTCACTCCGCTTGCCAGCAGGGCCAGATGCAGCGCCGCCGTGCAGGAGTTGACGGCCGCCGCATGGCCGGCCGATTTGTAGGCTGCGAAATCCCTCTCGAACTGCGCAACCTTGGGCCCGGTGCCCAGCCAGCCGCTGCGCATCGAGGCAACGACTTCGGCGATCTCCTCCTCACCGATCGCGGGCGCTCCGAATACGAGGTATCGGTCTTTCGTGCGAATGGCGCGCGGTCTGGTCACGCTCGGACTGTCCCCATGGTTCCTGACGATCTGCCCGACGCTGCGCACAAGGCGGGCCGGTGAAGAATCGGCGTGCATGAAGCCGTGCACCGCCCCGGCATCCGCACGCCCGCTCTTTCAGACCCGGGCAACGGTGGTGTGTTTCTCGCGCGACAAAAAATCGGCATACGCCTGTCCGATCCCGGATTGCAGCGACGTGGCCGGATGCCAGCCGAGTGCCGTCATTTTCCCGACGTCGAGCAGCTTGCGCGGCGTTCCATCCGGTTTCGATGTATCGAAGCGCAGCGTCCCCTGGAAACCGACTACCGTCGCGACCATCGCGGCCAGCTCCCCGATCGTCTGGTCTTCGCCGCAGCCGATGTTCACGAGCGGCGGATACGACATGCACAGATCGCGGAACGCCTTGTCATCGTGCCGCATCAGGGTCACGCAGGCGTCGGCCATGTCATCGCTGTAGAGAAATTCCCGGCGCGGCTTGCCGGTGCCCCACACCACGACCTCCCTGGCGCCGCGCACTTTTGCTTCGTGCATCTTGCGGATCAGCGCGGGCAGCACGTGGGACGTCTGCAGATCGTAATTGTCGCCCGGTCCGTAGAGGTTGGTCGGCATGACCGCTAGGAATTGCGCGCCGTACTGGCGGTTGTAGGCGGAACACATTTCGACTCCGGCGATCTTGGCGATCGCGTACGGCCGGTTCGTCGGCTCGAGCGGGCCAGTGAGCAGGTATTCCTCTTTCATCGGCTGCGGGCATTCGCGCGGGTAGATGCAGGAGGAACCGAGAAACAGCAGGCGCTTCACGCCGGCACGATGCGATTCGTGAATGGCGTTCGTCTGGATCGCGAGATTCTGCTGGATGAATTCGGCCGGATACGTGTCGTTCGCGAGAATGCCGCCGACCCTGGCGGCGGCAACGAACACGTATTTGGGCTTCTCCTTTTCGAAAAACGCGCGAACCGCGGTCTGGTCGACCAGGTCGAGTTCCGCATGGCTGCGGGTAACGATGTTGCGGTAGCCCGCCGCATGCAGCCGGCGGACGATGGCAGAACCGGCGAGGCCGCGGTGGCCGGCGACGTAGATTCCGGCGTTTGTGTTCACGGAAGGCGACACGTCAGGCATGGATCAGCTTGTCACGATGACGGTAGCCCCGTATTGAGACAAGATGCTATCGTCCGTCAGCAGAACGAGCGCTTCCACCATGCTCTGTGCAATCAGCATTCGATCGAATGGATCCCGATGATGATCCGGCAACAGCATGACCGCCGATGCATGTCGACCCCAAACCGGCAGCTCCTCGAAACCACCCGAGCGAAGTGCGACAAGCATTTCGTTCGGATCGGCCACGATTTTACCGAGAGCGGCCTTGATGGAAACCTCCCAGATGCTTGCCGCGCTGAAATAGATCTGATTCGAAGGGTCAGCCAATAACACCCGCGCGCGCTTTGGCAGCCCGACACCACCAGCCAACCACCAGAGCAGCAGGTGCGTGTCCGCGAGCAACCTCATCGGCTAGGTGCGCGGCCCGCGAAAAGTTCTACCATTTCCTCCGGTAGGGGCGCGTTGAAGTCGCGGCCGACGCGTATCCGCCCCTTGAGCGCACCGGGTTTGCGCGCGAGGCCAGCCGGGGTTGCCGGCACAAGTCGCGCGACCGGTTTCCCGGCTTTCGCGATTACGACCACTTCGCCAGCTTTTACGCGCTCGATCAGCCGCGACAGCTGCGTCTTGGCTTCGTGAATGTTTACGGTTCCCATGTCGCGGCCGATTTTAGCCAAGTTAGCTAAGGACGACAAGGAGCCGGCGGCTCACTCGTGGTAGTCGTAGGCCGAAAAACCATGCCGCTTGACCAGCTCGTCGCGCTCGGCGGACTTGAGGTCTTCGCGTACCATCTCGGACACGAGTTCGGCGAAGCCGATTTTTGGCGACCACCCGAGTTTCTGCTTCGCTTTGCTCGCGTCGCCGAGCAGGGTCTCGACTTCGGTGGGCCGGAAGTAGCGCGGATCGACCTGGACGATGCATTTGCCGGCGGCGTCGAAGGCTTGCTCTTTCACCCCCTTGCCGCGCCAGTCAATCTGGATGCCCAGCTCTTTCGCCGCCGCGCTGACGAAATCGCGCACGCTGAACTGCTCGCCGGTGGCGATCACGAAGTCTTCCGGTGCTTCCTGCTGCAGCATCAGCCACATCGCTTCAACGTAGTCGCGCGCATGGCCCCAGTCGCGCCTGGCGTCGAGATTGCCGAGGAACAGGCAGTCCTGCAGGCCGAGCTTGATGCGGGCGAGCGCGCGGGTGACCTTGCGGGTGACGAAGGTCTCGCCGCGCACCGGGCTTTCATGGTTGAACAGGATGCCGTTGCAGGCGTACATGCCGTAGGCCTCGCGGTAGTTCACCGTGATCCAGTAGGCGTACAGCTTCGCTGCCGCGTAGGGAGAGCGCGGGTAGAACGGCGTGGTTTCTGTCTGCGGCGTCTCCTGAACCAGGCCGTAGAGTTCCGAAGTGGAGGCCTGGTAGAAGCGCGCCTTCTTCTCCATGCCGAGGATGCGTATCGCCTCCAGCAGGCGCAGCGCGCCGAGCGCGTCGGAGTTGGCGGTGTATTCCGGCTCTTCGAACGACACCGCGACATGGCTCTGCGCGGCGAGGTTATAGATTTCGTGCGGATGGACCATCTGGATCACGCGCAGCAGGCTGCTCGAATCGGTCATGTCGCCATAATGCAGGATGAACCGGCGTTGCTTTTCGTGCGGGTCCTGGTAGAGGTGATCGATGCGGTCGGTGTTGAACAGCGATGTGCGGCGCTTGATGCCGTGCACCTCGTAGCCTTTGCCGAGCAGATACTCGGCGAGATAGGCGCCGTCCTGTCCGGTGATTCCAGTGATCAGCGCGATTTTATGCGGCATGTGTGGTAGGTGGGTTGGTTATACTTCGGATTCGACGGCGCCGGTGAATTTTCCTGCAAGGTGCGCAAATGCATCCGCGCAAGGCTGGCGCTGATTCTAGACAATTACGACCGCCCCGGAAAGAAAACGTCCGACTCCAACGATGCTCTTCCCTGTGATCCTCTCCGGCGGTTCCGGCACGCGACTGTGGCCGCTGTCGCGCACGCTGCTGCCCAAGCAGTTTCTGCCGCTGGTCTCGGCTTCGAGCATGCTGCAGGACACGATCAAACGCCTGGACGGCCTGCAGGATCTGTCGCCTCCGCTGATCGTCTGCAGCAACGACCACCGTTTTCTGGCAGCCGAGCAGTTGCGCGACATGGGCGTGGAGCCGCTCGCGCAGATCCTCGAGCCGGTTGGCCGCAATACCGCGCCGGCCATCGCAGTGGCGGCGCTGCAGGCGCTCGAGCATGACCCGGCAGCGACGCTGCTGGTGCTGCCGGCGGATCACCTGATCCGGGATGTGCCGCGCTTTCATGCCGCCGTGCTGAAGGCAACGCAACTGGCCGCGAGCGGCAGGCTGGTCACCTTCGGCATCGTGCCCACCGAGCCGGAAACCGGCTACGGCTATATTGAGCGCGGCGATTCCATCCCCGAGGTCGCCGGCGGCTTTGCGGTCGCGCGCTTCGTCGAGAAACCGGATGCGGAGAAGGCGGCGCAGTTCGTCGCCGCGGGCCGCTTCTACTGGAACAGCGGGATGTTCGTGTTCCGGGCAGGCCAGTATCTCGAGGAACTCGAGAAGTTCCAGCCGGCGGTGCTGAAGTCGGCGAAGCAGGCCTGGGAAGGTCGCGCGCGGGACCTGGACTTCTGCCGCCTCGCCGAAGCGGCATTTGCGGCCTGCCCGTCGATCTCGATCGACTACGCGGTGATGGAGAAAACCGCGGACGCCGCGGTGGTGGAAGCGGACATCGGCTGGAGCGATATCGGATCGTGGTCTTCGCTGTGGCAGGCGTCGCTGCCAGACCAGCTCGGCAACGTTTCGGTTGGCGACGTCCATCTGGACAACGTCAGCAACAGCTACGTGCGCGCGGACGGCCGCATGGTGGCGGCGATCGGAGTGGAAAACCTGGTTATCGTGGAGACTTCCGATGCCGTACTGGTGGCGCACAAGGACCAGGCGCAACGCGTGAAGGATATGGTCGAGTCGCTGAAGGCCAAACAGCGCAACGAGTACCTCGTGCACAAGCGCGTCTATCGACCGTGGGGCTACTACGAAGGCCTGGACGGTGCCGAGCGCTTCCAGGTGAAGCGGCTGATGGTGAAACCCGGCTGCAAACTCTCGCTGCAGATGCATCACCACCGTGCGGAACACTGGGTGGTCGTCACCGGCACCGCCAAGGTGACGCGCGGCGACGAAACCGTGCTGCTGTCGGAAAACCAGTCGACCTATATCCCGCTCGGCACCAAACACCGGCTGGAGAACGTCGGCAAGGTGCCGCTTCACTTGATCGAAGTCCAGTCCGGCGGCTACCTCGGCGAAGACGACATCGTGCGCTTCGAGGACGACTATAAAAGACAAGGATGAAGCAGGAAGGATGAAGAGGCCGGCCGTGGGCCGGCATGAAGTGCTTTCTCACCACCAAGGCACCAAGGACAACCAAGAAAGACGAAGACATGAGATTGTGGCGTACCGCGTCTAGCGATCGTCGGAGCTACCACGGACATTCTGCCGTTTTGAGTCTTCTCCGTGTCCTCCGTGGTTCATTCTCTTGTTTGCATTTCCTCTGCGGCCTCCGCGGACTCCGCGTTTTGCGTCTGAAACCGACCGGAGGGCGGCAACTTCATCCTGGCCTTCCATGAACCGGATTCTTCTGGTCAAGACGTCTTCGCTGGGGGACGTGGTGCACAACCTGCCGGTGCTGAGCGACCTGTCGGTCAACTTTCCGAAGGCGGAGATCGACTGGGTGGTGGAGGAGCCGTTCACGCCGATTCCGCAGATGCACGGCATGATCAAGCGGGTGATCCCGGTGGCGCTGCGGCGCTGGCGGCAGGATCTGTTTTCGATGAACACCTGGCACGAAATTTCAGCATTCCGCGGCAGGCTTTCGGCGACGCGTTACGACGCGATAGTCGATACCCAGGGATTGCTGAAAAGTGCGCTGGTGGTTGCGTGCGCGCGCGGGCAAAAGTACGGGCTCGACTGGCACAGTTCGCGCGAGCCGCTGGCACCGTTCTATCACCAGACTTTTCGCGTGCCATGGGGACAGCATGCTGTGGAACGCAACCGGCAACTGGCAGCCGCCGCGCTCGGTTTCACCCTCTCCGCTCCCACGAACTATGCGATCCGAGTCCCAGATGAGTGGTTGCCTCGACTTGCATCCAGGCTGCCGGGGCATATCGCCGACTCGACCAAGGGCCGCTACGCGATCCTGCTGCACGGAACCAGCGCCCGTCAGAAGGAATGGCCGCAGGAAAACTGGATCGAGCTCGGCCAGGCGCTGCACGGACGTGGCATGGTGAGCCTGCTGCCCTTCGGCAGTTTCGCGGAGCAGACGCGCAGCGAGAACCTCGCGAACGCGATACCGGCGGCGCTGGTGCCGCCCCGGCTCGAACTGGATTCACTGTCTGCGCTGCTGTCGCGCGCCACGCTGGTGGTCGGCGTGGACACCGGGCTCACGCACCTTGCTGCCGCCCTCGGCAGGCCCACGGTCGGCATCTACTGCGCAACCGACCCGCGGGCGACCGGCCTGTACGGCGCAACACGCGCGGTAAACGTCGGCGGCCAGGGCCAGCGCGGCCGCGTGGAGGAAGTCCTCGCCGCGGCAGACAAAGTTCTGGCGTCGTGACGAAGTCGAATGTTCAAAGGCCGACAAGCGAAACACGAAGAAAACCAAGATAAAAGTTCGTCTCGAATGTATCGACGCGATGAAGCCATAGATGCTTCGTGATAACGCGGCATAAACCGAGCTCGCTTATGAATATCGGTATAAGCCTGACGCAAAGGATCCCAAATCGCGCAAGGAAATCGACTGGTTCTGGTTTAGTTTTTCTTGGTGCCTTCGTGTCTTCGTGTTTCGCTCTTGGGGTTTTCGCGGTTCTTCTGGAAATGGGGCTGTGCGAGTTATCTACACACTGATCGGATACGCACTGCTGCCCTTGGTGCTGCTACATCTGGTTCTGCGTGGACGCAGGCAGCCGGGGTATTTGCGGCATTTCGGGGAGCGGTTCGGGTTCTATTCGTTTTCGCTTCCGGGGCCGGTGATCTGGATTCACGCGGTGTCGGTCGGCGAGACGCGCGCTGCGGAGCCGCTGATCGAGGCGTTGCTCGAGCGGGATCCGGGCATACGAATCCTGCTGACCCACATGACGCCGACCGGACGCGAAACCGCGCTGCCGCTGACCGGCGAGCGGGTGAAAAGCTGCTATCTGCCCTACGACCTGCCCGGCCCGGTGAGTCGGTTTCTCGCGCGTTTCCGGCCGGTGCGCGGAATCGTGATGGAAACCGAGATCTGGCCGAATCTGATCGATGCATGCACGCGCCGGGATATTCCGGTGCATCTGGTGAACGCGCGCATGTCGGAGAAATCGGCGCGCGACTACACGCGCTTCCGCGCGATCTTCGCCCCGGCATTTGCGAAGCTCGCCGGCACCGGCGCACAGACCGAGCGGGACGCGCAGCGCCTGCGCGCGCTCAGTGCGAAGAACGTATCGGTCACCGGCAACATCAAGTTCGACCGTACGCCGCCTCCGGAACAGCTTGCGCTGGGCAGGATGCTGCGGTCGCAATTCGGCGAGAACAGAAAAGTGTTTCTCGCCGCCAGTACGCGGGACGGCGAGGAAGCGCTGATCCTGGATGCAGTCGAGCGGATAAACGACCCCGATCTGCTGACGGTGATCGTTCCGCGCCACCCGCAGCGCTTCGACGCGGTGGCGGAACTGCTGACGCATTGCCTCGTCGCTTTTCAGCGCAGGAGCGAGAACCGCGCGGTGGCCGTGGACACCCGCGTACTGCTGGGCGATTCGATGGGGGAGATGTTCGCCTGGTACGCAGCCGCCGACGTCGCCTTCGTCGGCGGCAGCCTGCTGCCACTCGGCGGGCAGAACCTGCTGGAAGCCTGCGCAGTTGGCTGTCCGGTGATCGTCGGACCGCATACCTTCAACTTCGAAGAGGCCACCGTACTTGCGATCGAAGCCGGCGCCGCGATCCGCGTTGCCGGCGCCCAGGAACTCGCGCAGGCAGCAAGCCGGCTGCTCGGCGACCCGCAGCAACGCAAGGCGATGGGCGACGCCGGTCGCCGCTTCACCGAATTCCATCGCGGCGCCACCGAGCGCACGCTGGCGTTGCTTGGACTTTGATCCGTAACAGATCGAGAACGACAAGTCCACGTAACCACCAAGGCACCAAGACACCAAGACGAATCGGAAACCAGTAGTCCCTTGCGTTGTGAATTGCCCGGTGCGCCGAAGATCCGCATCGAGGCGAACTGCGAAGGAGAAGCTCTGCGACTGGATTCTCTTGGTGCCTGGGTGGTGAACGGGTTCTGTTCCGGGTTCAGTATTCGTGTCAGTTCAATTTGTCCCCCGGTCATTAGCTATTGGCGTCATACGTTGCACTGTCTGTGACGACAAGATCGACAGGAATATCGCGTGGGCCCATGGGTAGGGAATCGAGAATCTGCTGCGGGAACGCGGCGGCGACCTTGAGTGCGGCGGCGTCCAGCCGTGACAGCAGGGCGTCGTAGTAGCCGCCGCCATAACCCAGCCGCGCACCCTGCCGGGTGAATGCGACGCCGGGGACGAGGACGAAGGGAACGTCCACGGGTTCAATGCGCTTGCATCTCACGGGATCGGGCTCGCGGATACCCCAGGTTCCGGCAATCAGGTCGTGTGCGGGATCGGTGACCTGCCACAGGTCGATCGCGCGCCGGGAGCGGTCGATGCGCGGCAGGAGCAGGCGCTTGCCGCGGCGCAGGACGTCCGCGACGAAATCCCCGGTGTCGAACTCGCTGCCGATGGAGGCATACGCTGCAACCGTATCCGCCTGCAGGTACTCGGGCAGCGCGAACAGCCTTGCGGTGCTGGCGGCGGAAAGTCTGTGGCGTGTCTGCGGATCGAGTGCGTCGCGCTGCGCGTTCGCCTGCTCGCGGACCTTGCGCTTTGCGTCTTTCAGTGCCTGGTCCGACATTCCGCCGCCTCTACCCCCCTGCCCTGAGCAGCGCGTTCACGTCCGCCAGGTCGGTCTCGCTGAGCGTGCCCACCGCCGCCTTCAGTTGCAGCTGGCTCAGGATGGTGCTGAAGATCGCCTGGTACAGGTCGCGTTGCGCGAGTGAGAGCTGCTGCTCGGCATTCAGTACGTCCACCGCGGTCCTCACCCCCACTTCCTGCC
>DATKEK010000143.1:0-8112 GCA_035512195.1 Burkholderiales bacterium | reverse complement strand
TCGACGGCGGATACGCAGCGCGTGGTCGAGTCGTTTCGGCCGCGTGCGCCGATGCCGGTGCTGCACGTCTGGCAGGAGGACCGCGGATTCCGCGCTGCCGCGGCGCGCAACCGCGCGGCGGCAGCGACGCCGGCCGAGTACGTGATCTTTACCGACGGCGACTGCGTGCCTTCGCGCGGGTTCGTCGCCGCGCACAAGCGGCTCGCGCAGCGCGGGCGTTTCCTCGCCGGGAACCGCATCCTGCTGGGCGAGGCATTCACGCAGCGGGTGCTCGCGCAGCGGATGCCGATCCATGACTGGGGCGCGTTGCGCTGGGCGGGCGCATGGCTGCGGCGCGACGTGAACCGGTTGCTGCCGCTGCTGCAGCTTCCCGATGGCGGTTTCCGGCTGCGCCGGCCGTGGCGGTGGGAAGGCGTCAAGACCTGCAACCTCTCGCTTTGGCGTGACGATTTTCTGCGCGTGAACGGCCTGGACGAATCGTACGAAGGCTGGGGCCTGGAAGATTCCGACCTGGTGATCCGCCTGCTGCACGCGGGCGTAAAGCACAAGAGCGCGCGCTTCGCGGCGCCGGTGTTCCATCTCTGGCACCGCGAGAATCCGCGCGACAACCTGGCGCGCAACCAGGCCCGCCTGGACGAAGTGCTGGGCTCGGACCAGTCGCGGGCGGCGCAGGGCGTCGAGCAATACCTGTGAGCCCGCTTCGCGTGGTGCACGTGGTGCGGCGCTACGGGCCGGTCGGCGGCATGGAGCGCTACGTATGGGAGACCACGCGGGCGATGTCGAAGTCGGGCGTAGCGGTTTCGGTGTTGTGCGAGGCGTTGCACGCACCGGCGCCGGACGGCATCGAGGTCGTGCAGCTTGGGGAGATCGCGCCCCGTCCACGTTGGCTTTCGCTGATGCGTTTCTCGCGGCGCGCGGGGCGATGGCTGCGCGCGACGCAGACTCCGGGGCGCATCGTGCACAGCCACGAGCGGCTCGGCGTGCATGACGTCACCACCTTCCACGGGCCGCCTTTTGCCACGATCTTCGAGCGCGGCTGGTGGCGGCGGGCTTCGGTGCGCGTCGCCGCCCAGCTCTGGCTCGAGCGGCGCGAGTTGTGCGCGGCGCAGGTGCGGGCGGTGGTGCCGAACTCGGCACTGATCCGCGAACAGCTCGCGCGGTACTACCCCCGCATCGGCGCACGCATGGCGGCCCCGATACCGCCGGGCGTAAACCCGGGACCGGCGCGCGGCGCACGCGCCGTCCCTGAAGATGGCGGCGTCATCGGATTCGTCGGCAAGGAATGGAAACGTAAGGGCCTGGACATCGCGCTTGCGGCAGCAGCCTTGTTGCGGCGGAAGCGTCCGGGATTGAAACTGCTGATCGTCGGGCCGGAGGCGGAAGAGATTGGGTCCCTGCTGTCGCAGGCCGACGTGCCGGCAACCTGCGCGGGGTGGGCCGACAGCGCGCCGTACTACCCGCAGATGCATGTGCTGCTGCACCCGGCGCGCGCCGAACCGTATGGCATGGTGATCGCCGAAGCGATGGCGGCGCGGGTGCCGGTGGTCGTGTCGGATCGCTGCGGCATTGCGCCCGAGGTCGAACGGGTCGCGGCCGGCACGGTACTGCCGCTCGATGCGCGCCCGCAGGCGTGGGCAGCCGCGTGCGACGCAGCGCTGTCGCGCCCGGAACCGCCACTGGCGTATACCCGCAGCTGGTCGCAAGTGGCGCAGGAATACCTGGCACTGTATGGAACCCTTTCCAGGTGAGGGAAAGGATTCATCCTTTTCCGCCAACGGCAATCGCAAAGATTGCGACCGAAGAATCAGGCGACGCCGGCGCCATGCGCCTGCTGGTCGGCGTGATATGACGAGCGCACCAGCGGGCCGCAGGCGGCGTGGCGGAATCCGAGTTCCGCCGCGCGCTGCTCGAAGACCCTGAACTGCGCGGGTTCGACGTAGCGCAGCACCGGCAGATGTCCGCGCGTGGGTTGGAGATACTGGCCGATGGTCAGCATCTCGACGTCGTGTTCGCGCAGGTCGCGCATGACTTCGACGATTTCGTCGTCGGTCTCGCCGAGCCCGACCATCAGGCCGGACTTGGTGGGGATGTCGGAAAACCCGGCCTTGAAATCCTTCAGCAGCTTCAACGAGTGCCGGTAGTCGGCGCCGGGGCGCGCCTGCTTGTAGAGGCGCGGGACGGTTTCCAGGTTGTGGTTCATCACGTCAGGCGGCGCGAGCGCAAGTTTCTCCAGCGCGGCTTCCAGGCGTCCGCGGAAATCCGGCACCAGCACTTCGATGCGCGTGGCAGGCGACGCCTCGCGGATCGCGCCGATGCAGTCGGCGAAATGCTTTGCACCGCCGTCGCGCAGATCGTCGCGGTCGACACTGGTGATCACCACGTACTTCAGCTTCATCGCTGCGATGGTGCGCGCGAGGTTCGCGGGCTCGTTGGCATCGGGCGGCTTGGGGCGGCCGTGCGCGACGTCGCAGAACGGGCAGCGTCGGGTGCACAGGTCGCCGAGGATCATGAACGTCGCGGTACCCTTGCCGAAGCACTCGCCGATGTTCGGACAGGAGGCCTCTTCACATACCGTGTGCAGCTGGTGCTCTCGCAGGATCTGCTTGACGTCGTAGAAGGTGCGGCTGGAAGGCGATTTCACCCGGATCCAGTCCGGCTTCTTCAGCGGCTGGATCGGGATGACCTTGACCGGATTGCGCGCCGTCTTGTCGGCACCGGTCTGGCGAATGCGTTCTGAACTCATCGTGTGCCTGTTGTCTTCGGGTCTTGTGCGTGAAAGGCGAAAACCTTCCCTTACCCCAACCCCTCTCCCCGTGGGAGAGGGGCTTTAACGTCACCCTGTCCGGAGAAAAACATCTTCACCCTTCTCCCTCCGGGACAAGGGAACACTTGGAGCGGAGCAGAAGGGTTGGGGATGAGGGATCTCCCGGCGGTGCGCTCGAAGCGTACGCCGCTTCTGCCGGCCGAGGTTCGTCGCCAATCCGCCAAATGTTCGACTGCAGCGCGGCGACAAGTTTCCTGCCGAGCGTTTCGATGTCGTCGTGGATGCCCAGATCCCGCGCCTGGGTTACCGGCATGCCGGCGTAGCCGCATGGATCGATGTCTGAAAACGGTGCGAGGTCCATGTCTACGTTGAAGGCCAGGCCATGGTAGCTGCAGCCGCGACGGATGCGCAGACCCAGGGCCGCGATCTTCGCGTCGCCGACGTAGACGCCCGGCGCGTCGTCGCGCCCGGCGGCATCGACGCCATATTCCGCGAGCAAGTCCACCACCGCGCATTCCAGCCGACGCACCAGCGCGCGCACGCGGATACCCAGGCGGTTCAGGTCGAGCAGCGTGTAGATCACGATCTGCCCCGGGCCGTGATAGGTGACCTGCCCGCCGCGGTCGGTGTTGACGACCGGGATGCCGTTGTCGCGTTGCGGCAGGCGCTCTGCGCGCCCCGCGAGCCCCAGCGTGTACACCGGCGGATGCTGCAGCAGCCAGAGTTCGTCCGCGGTGTCCGGGCTGCGTGCCGCGGTGAAGCGCTGCATGTCTTGCCAGGTTCGCTGGTAGTCCACCAGGCCGAGCTTGCGCACTGTGGGTGCGGAGTGCTCAATGCCCAGTGCCCAGTGAGAAGCGTTTCGCTCCTTCCGGGCACGGGGCACTGGGAACTGGGTATCGTTGTTCATAGAACCATCACGACTGCGGGATGATCGCACAGCTCCCGGTACAGCGCGTCGAGCTGGTCGCGCGAGGTTGCGCGGATGGTGCAGGTGACGCTCAGGTAGCTGTTCTTCCTGCTCGGCCGCATTTCCACCGTGGCCGGGTCGAACCCGGGCGCGTGGCGCTTGACGATGTCGACGATGGTCTGGACCAGGCGGGGCTCGCGCCGTCCCATGACTTTGATCGGGAAGTCGAGCGGATACGCGATGCTGTCTCGTGCAGTCACGCGACTGCCGGGGCGCGCATCACGCGCTCTTTGTATTCCTGATACAGGCGGTATATCTGCTGGAACACCGGCCCGGGCCTGCCGTTGCCAACCGGCCGGTTGTCCAGTCGGGTGATTGCCAGGATTTCCTTGGTCGAGGAAGTCAGCCAGACCTCCTGCGCGGTGCGCAGTTCGTACTCGGAAACCTCGCGCACCTCGCTGCGGATGCGATTGGCGGCCGCCAGCTCGAGCACCACGTCGTAGGTGATGCCGGCGAGCATCAGGTGATTCTTCGGCGGCGTCAGCAGCACGCCGGAGCGGACAATGAAAATGTTGCTCGCCGCGCCCTCGGTCACGAACTCGTCGCGAAGCAGCACGGTTTCGACACAGCCGGCGTCGACCGCAAGCTGCCGCAGCAGCACGTTCGGCAGCAGCGCGATCGCCTTGATGTCGCAGCGCAGCCAGCGGTTGTCGGTCGCGGTGATCGCGCTCACGCCGTTTTCCACTTGCTCGGCCGGCGCCGTGGACAGCGGATTGCTCATCATGAACACCGTGGGCGGCACACCCTTGGGAAAGGCGTGATCGCGCTTCGCAACGCCGCGGGTGACGTGCAGGTAGATCGACTGGTCCTCCGGCTCGTTCAGCTCGATCAGCCGGTGGATCAGGTTCGACCATTCGGCGCGGGTGTGCGGATTCTGCAGCCGGATGCCGTCCAGACTCGCCTGCAGCCGCTTCAGGTGCTCCTGCAGCCGGAACGGATTGCGGGAGTACACCGGGATGACCTCGTAAACCCCGTCGCCGAAAATGAAGCCGCGGTCGAGCACGGGTACCCGTGCCTCCTCGATGGGAAGAAATTCGCCGTTGAGATAGATCATCTGTCGGGGGCTCAGTTGAACAGCAGCCGGATGCTGTGCCAGGCGCGTATGAACATGTTTGCAACCGCAATCGATTCGAGTGCGACGACCTTGTGTTCGACGTAGGGTTCGTCGGCCAGGCTCAGGCGCAGCGTGCCGACGGCGTCGCCCGCGCGCACCGGGGCGAGCAGCGGCTGCATGCTTTCCAGTTTCGCGTGCAAATGCTCGCCCTGGCCTTTCGGATAAGTGACATAGAAATCATCGGTAAATCCCGCGCGCAGCGTCTGCCGGCTGCCCTTCCACACCGGGAGCTGATGCACCGGCTCGCCGCTGGCGTAGAGCTTCACGGTATCGAAAAACTCGAAGCCGTAGTTGAGCAGGCGCTGGCTTTCCGCGACCCGGCCGTTGTCCGATCCGGCGTCGATGACCACCGAGATCAGCCGCCTGTCGTTGCGCTGCGCGGTGGCCACCAGGCAAAAACCGGCGCTTTCGGTGAAGCCGGTCTTCATGCCGTCCACGTGCGGATCGCGCCCGATCAGCCGGTTGCGGTTGTATTGCGTGATGTTGTTGTGACGGTACTCGCGCAGTGAATACATCGGGAAATACTGCGGAAAGTCGTGGATGATGCCGGCGGTGAGCCTGGCCATGTCGGAAGCCGTGGAGTAGTGCTGTGCGTGCGGCAAACCGGTCGAGTTGCGGAAACGCGTGTTCAGCATTCCAAGCCGCGACGCCTCGCGGTTCATCAGTACGACAAATGCCTCTTCGCTGCCAGATACCGCCTCGGCAAGCGCGATCGAGGCGTCATTGCCGGACTGCACGATCATGCCGTGCAGCAGTTCTTCTACCGTGACTTCCGAACCCAGTTCGAGAAACATGCGCGAGCCGGGCGCGCGCCTGGCGGCTTCCGAGACGATCACCGTCTGGTCCGGCGCGATCCGCTGCTGGCGCAGGGCGTCGAACACGACGTAGGCGGTCATCAGCTTGGTGAGCGAGGCAGGTTCGACCGGCTCGTTCTGGTTCTTCGCGGCGAGCACCGCGCCGCTCTGGAAATCGAGCAGCAGGTAGGACTTCGAAGACAGGCCCGGGGGGGGTGGCGGCGCAGCGATCTGCGCGTGAGACGCGACGCTGGCGAGCAGTAAGGCGAGTAAAGGCAGGAGCTTCATTCTTTTGGCTGGGCCGAATTATAAACGCAGTTGCACCCGTGTTCCTGGCTCCGGTTGGCTGCGTCCCGGTTGCCGGACAATCCGCCCTTTGGAACAATGCGCGCTCCCCGGGTTCCAACACGCGCCATGAAAAAGCTCTCCTCGCTCGTTCTTCTCGCTCTTTTCGCCTTGTCCCTCTCGGTACAGGCATCTGATATCGTCCAGGTGAGCGGCGTCTGGGCGCGGGCCACCGCCCCCGGGCAGAAGGTGGCCGGGGTATTTCTCGAAATCACCGCGTCCACGGACGCCAGGCTGGTCGGCGCGAAAACCCCCGCGGCCGGCGTGGCGGAGTTGCACTTCATGAGCATGGAAGACGGCGTGATGCGCATGCGCGAGGTGCAGGAGATCGACCTGCCGCATGGCGCCACCGTCAGCCTGAAGCCGGGCGGCTACCACGTCATGCTGTTCGACCTGAAACAGCCCCTGCGCCCCGGTGAGTCCATTCCGCTCACCCTGACCGTGGTCGGTCGCGACAACCGGCCGGTTGCGGTAGAGACCCAGATCAGCGTACGGAACCTCGACGGCTCAAAACCGCAATAGCAAGGATGGAGGTGGAAAAATTAAAGCCGAGCCGGAGGCCGGCGTCATGACATGCGCGGCTCACTCGCCGGACGGCAGCGCGTAGTCCGCGATCCAGCCGTCGTTAATCCAGGTCTGAAGGCACTCTGCTACCCGCGCGGCGCTCGCGTCTTTGCCGATCAGGCTGGCCGTCGCCTCACACATCTCACCGAAACTGCAGCCCGCGCGTACCTTTTCCAGCGCTAGCGCTTCGTCCTCCGGCAGCGAACGAAAATAAGCCGTATGGTCGCGTCGCCAGGCGGCGATGACCCGCGTGCGCGGGGCGGGTTCCGGGCACGGCGGCGGCTGGTCCGTGTCCGCCGCTTGCCAGATCGCGGTCACGTTCCAGCTTGAGGCAAGGGTGTCCAAGGAGGGATGCAGGAGCAGATGAAGATTCGCCCACTGTTCCGCAGCAAGTCCGCCCAGCGCCTGCAACCCCAGCAGGGGTGCATCCGGGGCGTCGAAGGCAAGCCCGATCGCCCATTCGAACGATGCCAGTTCCGCCAGCACCGGCTCCCCGCGATAGCGCGCATCCTCGCGAAGGAACGCAGGCAGGCCACCGCCATACCAGCGGACATTACGGAAGTTCGACGGATAGGCAGCAATATAGTCGCGCGCGATTTCATTGAAGCGCTGTTCGCCGGCAAACCGTTTGAGCTTGGCGAAATCGCTCGCCAGCACGTCGGTCAGGCGCAGCCGGTAGGCGCTGAAATAGATGCCGAGCCGGATGTCGCGGCAGGCCGCGTCGGGCCCGGTAATCTGCGCGGCGATCATACGATCGCCCTCCAGCACGTATTGCTGGAATGCGCTCTGGGTGAGCTTCAGCGGAAGATTCATGCCGGCAGGCAATCCAGGTTGGCACGCGCGCTTTCGCGTGCGCGGTCCAGTTCGGCCTCCAGCTCCGCCAGTGGCGGAATGTGGTCGTCGCGTTCGATCATGGTTGCCACCGGGCCGAGCCGGCGAATGGCGTAGCCGTACAGCGACCAGACTTCATCGATTACCGCGGCGTCATGAGTGTCAATGATGTGAGTGCCGCAGTTGCTATGGCCAGCGAGGTGGATCTGGCGGACCCGATCTGCAGGAATGGCATCGATATAGCGCTTCGCATCGAAGCCGTGATTGAACGCGCTCACATAAATGTTGTTCACGTCCAGCAGAATCAGGCAGTCGGCGCGACGGGCGACTTCGCACAGGAACTCTCATTCGGTCATTTCGGATTGCCTGAATTCGACGTAGCTGGAAACGTTCTCAGCAGGATCTGCCTGCCGAGGTAATCCTGCACGGCGCGCACGCGGCCGGCGACGTGCTCCAGCGCCTCTTCCGTGTACGGCAGTGGCAGAAGGTCGTGCAGGTTCCGCGATGCACAGCCGGTCCAGCACAGATGATCCGAAATCCACGCGGGCTCGATTCGGTCCGCGAGCTTCTTCAGTGAGCGCAGATAGTCGAAGTCGAGCGGGTCGTGGCTGCCGATCGACATTGATACGCCATGCATCGCCATCGGGTATTTCGCGCGAATCCGATCGAGATAGTGCAGCGGCTTGCCGCCGGGGACGAGGTAGTTTTCCGACAGCGCTTCCAGCCAGTCGAC
>DATKEK010000142.1:0-4873 GCA_035512195.1 Burkholderiales bacterium | reverse complement strand
ATTTGTTCGTATCAAGAGGTTACCAGAGTCGCTGCCGCTGTCCGGGCGCGGCTTCGAGAGTGCTTTGAGGCCATCGGGGATTTCCCGGTTGCCCGTGTCGGCGGAGTCTGATTGAATGTATTCAGACCCAGTGCGGAGGCCGACCGTGTCCAGATTCCTGTTAATTGGCTGTGTGAGCGTCGTATTGTGCGGCGCGGCGCAGGCGTGTGAGCCCGACGATTTTCTGGCTGAAGTGGTTGTGTGGCACGAATCGACCTTTGCCGGCGTCGTATTGAGTCGGTGCGCACGCGATGCCGAGGTCATCCTGCGCGTGCGACTGTCCGCGGAACGGGCGGTGTGGATCGGTTCTACCAAGATCGTGGTGCATGCACCCGCGCACCGGCCGGCGGTATTCGAAGGCAGGTTCCCGGCGAAAAAAATCGCGCGGGCAGATTCACGCTTCAACACCACCCGCGTGCTGGCAGCGCGGGTTCTCCCTGAGGTCGAACCGGCCGCAAGCAGCGAACCCGGCCTGCCGGTCGCGGATTTCGCGGAACTCGCGCACGCTGATACGGATCAACTGTCGGCGCGTTGACGCGGGCGTGACAACGGCAGGCGCATGCCCTGCGGTTGCCTGTATGCCGCTTCGCCGATCGGCTAGATTCGCTGATTTGTTTGAACGTAACCGGGCACCCCGCCGGTATCTCTCGCCATGTCCGTGAGTGTGTTTCCCGATATCCGTGCGAGCAGGATCGCGCTGACTGCCCTGCCGCCACTGTCGCTGTACGTGCATGTGCCATGGTGCGTGCGCAAATGCCCTTACTGCGATTTCAATTCCCACGAGCTCAAAGCGACCCGGCCCGGTGGGTTGCCTGCTTCTGCGAACGGACCCGCCACGATCGATCGGCAACTCGAGGACGACTACGCGCGCGCGTTGGTGGCAGACTTGGAATCCGCGCTGCCCTCGGTATGGGGGCGACGCCTGACCAGCATCTTTGTCGGCGGCGGTACCCCGAGCCTGCTGTCCGCCCAGACCCTGGACCGAATACTATCCGCGGTTCGCGCCAGGCTGCCGGTTGAGCCGGATGCGGAGATCACGCTCGAAGCCAACCCGGGGACTTTTGAAGCAGAGAAGTTCGCGGATTTTCGTGCGGCCGGGGTGAACCGGCTGTCGATAGGCATCCAGAGCTTCAATCCGCTACACCTGAAAGCCATCGGCCGCATCCATGACGACGCGCAGGCGTGCAACGCGATCGATATCGCACAGCGCAATTTCGACAACATCAACCTCGACCTGATGTATGCATTGCCCGAGCAGACTCCGGAGCAGGCTCTCGAGGACGTGACACAGGCTGCCGGATGCGGCGTGCAGCACATCTCCGCGTATCACCTGACGCTCGAGCCGAACACCTTGTTTCACCGCAATCCGCCGAGACTGCCGGACGATGACACCTCGGCCGAAATGCAGGCGGCGATCGAGGCGCTGCTTGCTGAACGCGGATACCGGCATTACGAGACCTCAGCCTTCTCGCTGCCCGGGCGCGAATCGCGGCATAACGTCAATTACTGGACTTTTGGCGATTACCTCGGCGTCGGCGCGGGCGCACACAGCAAGGTGTCTTTTGCGGATCGCATCGTGCGGGAAATGCGGTACAAGCATCCGCGCGAATACCTGCAGAAAGCCTTGGCCGGCACGCCGGTGCAATCAACACAGGCGGTGGAAGCCGGCGAGCTGCCATTCGAGTTCATGATGAACGCGTTGCGCCTGATCGACGGCTTCGAACTGCGTCTTTTTGCGGAACGTGCCGGATTGCCGGCCGACGTGCTCACGCCGGGGCTGCAGGGCGCGGAACAGGCGGGGCTGATCGAACGCGACCACGCCCGCGTCAGGCCGACGCTGCGCGGCCAGCGCTTTCTGAACGATCTGCTGCAGTTGTTCCTGCCTGCACGCTAGCCGGGTGCGGGTCGCGCCCGGCGGTCGGGTCGGCTATGGCGAATGCGGGGCAGCGCCGCTGCCGTCATCGCCAGTCTTGTATGTTCGAGTCGCACAGCGCGTGCAAGCCGCTTGCCGCATCGGTGCGCGGCGGCGCGCTTAGGGCGACCGGCGCAGAAACACCAGGTCCCATACCCCATGCCCGAGCCTGAGGCCGCGCTGCTCGAACTTGGTCAGGGGACGGTGTGCCGGACGCTGTGCGAACGCCGGTACGGTATTTTCTAGCAGCGGTTCCGCGCGCAGCACCTCGAGCACCTGTTCGGCGTAATCCTGCCAGTCTGTCGCGACATGGATGTAGCCGCCGGGCTGCAGGCGATCGGCGAGTACGGATACCAGCGGCGGTTGCAACAAACGGCGTTTGTGATGCCGTTTCTTCGGCCAAGGGTCCGGGAAGAACACGTGCACGCCACGCAGGCTGCCCGGCCGAATCATGTCCCGCGCCACTTCGACAGCGTCGTGCTGGATCACACGCAGATTGGTGATGCCGAGCGCAGCGACTTGTTTCAGTAGGCTACCCACGCCGGGCGTGTGCACCTCCACTCCGAGCACGTCGATTTCCGGATTCGCAGCCGCGATCGCCGCGGTGCTTTCGCCCATGCCGAAGCCGATCTCGAATATCTTAGGCGCTTCACGCCCGAAAACTGCGTTCAGGTCGATCGTGTCAGTGCAGTACGGGATACCCCAGAGCGGCAGCAGCGACTCGACCGCGCGCTGTTGCGCATTCGAAATGCGCCCCTGGCGCAGGACGAAGCTGCGGATGGGGCGCGTTGCACGGTCGTTCACGGGCGGGAGCGGCGTCAGGCCGCCTTGTTGCGGGATGTGGCGATCACGCCTGAAGTTGGTGAACTCGGGGATGCCGCGTAAGGTTTCTTAGGCATGCGCCCAGCGAGCCAGGCCTCGCGCCCGGCCTCGACCGCTTTCCGCATCGCCGAGGCCATCAGCACCGGATCGCGGGCGGCAGCAATCGCGGTATTCATCAGCACGCCGTCGCAGCCCAACTCCATGGCGATGGCGGCGTCGGACGCGGTGCCGACGCCGGCATCCACCAGCACCGGCACTTTGGCGTTGTCGATGATGATCTGCAGGTTCCAGGGATTGAGGATGCCCATCCCGGAGCCGATCAGCGATGCGAGTGGCATTACCGCCACGCAGCCAATTTCTTCGAGCTGCCTGGCGATCACCGGATCATCCGAGGTGTACACCATTACCTTGAAGCCGTCCTTCACCAGCGTCTGCGCAGCCGATATCGTGTCCACGATATTCGGGTAAAGCGTGTGCGGATCGCCCAGTACTTCGAGCTTCACGAGATCGTGTCCGTCGAGCAGTTCGCGCGCGAGGCGCAGGGTGCGCACTGCATCCTGCGCGGAATAGCAGCCGGCGGTATTGGGCAGGATGGTGAAGCGCGAGGGCGGCACGGCGTCGAGCAGATTCGGTTCGCCGGCGTTCTGACCGATATTGGTGCGGCGGATCGCAACCGTCACGATCTCGGCGCCGCTGGCATCGATCGCGGCGCGCGTCTGCTCGAAGTCGCGGTACTTGCCGGTGCCGACCAGCAGGCGGGATCTGTAAATTTTCCCTGCGATGATGAGTGGATTCATGTTTGAGTCTGGTCGTTGTGCCTGTCGGATCGTCCAAACATATTGAGCCAGGCCTATCCCCCTCCGACCGCGACCACGATTTCGAGTTCGTCGCCGTCTGCCAGCTCAATCGCCTCGAACTGGCCGCGCGGCACGATCTCGCCATTGCGTTCGACTGCGCAGCGTTTGCCAGCGAGATCGAGCGTGTCAACCAGTCGGCGCACGCTCAGGGGCCCGGGGAACTGCCGCGGCTGACCATTGATCGAGAGGGTAATCACTTCGTTACGATGAACGGAGACGTCAGGACAAAATCCTAGCATGTAGCCGGAGATCCCGACAGGGCGCGCGTGCTCATGCCGGCCGGATGGCAGGCCCCCTTTTGCCTTCCGGCGTGGACAAAAAAAACCGCATCGCGCCATGCGATGCGGTTTGTGTAAGTCAGGTGGTCTTCAACGAGTCGATTTCGGCTGGAGCCCGGTCGAGGTGAGCAGTGCCAGGTTGAGAAGTTCCAGACTGCGTTTTGCCGCGAACATCACCTGTTTCTGCATCCGCTCGGTGATTGCATAGCGTTTTACGATCTCCAGAGCGAACTTCGGGTGTTCGTCGTCATAGTGGGCATGCTCCCGTATCCATTTGTAGGTTTTCGGGTTCATGTCCACGCCCGGACGGTCCCGGTAAGACTCGAAACCTGGGCCGATCTTCCTTGCCATGGCACCCGCCACACCTTCAATTGCAAAACTCGTCGCGGCAACGGCCTCCGCGAGCGTACCCTTGGTGTTTACCCGCCATACCCAGTCGGTCAGCGACTGCACATCTCGCTGTACCGGAGTGCCGCCCTCGGCCAGATTCAGCATCTGCTGCTTGCTCAGTCCAAAACCCTCGCCCATCCATAGCCAATGCTCCGCGTGTGCCTTTTCGATGCGGATGTTCTCGATCAGAAATGTCCGGGAGAAGTCGTCTTCCACCTTGATCAGACCCTCGGCCAGAAACTTCGGAAAATCGTAGATGAAGGGGTAGATCTGAAGTATCCATCCCTGCATCTGCTCGACACTGAAACTCGCCGATGCAACACCATCAGCCCATGGGCCGTTGACCAGGTTGTCCCAATGCGGGGAAACGAACTCGTACAGCGAGGCCACCCACAGCGGATGGGAGGAGATCTTGCGAACTGCGCTGGTATCCATCTTATGCTCTCTCAGGTTAGGGAATCAGGAAAAAACGAGACTAGATAGAAACAAGGGCACTCCTGTTTACTTGCGGAACAGGACCCATTTCTGGCTCGACAACAGGTGTGGCGCGTGTTGAGATCGAAGCTCGCCCCGGG
>DATKEK010000141.1:0-5502 GCA_035512195.1 Burkholderiales bacterium | reverse complement strand
GGTCAGCAAATTGTGGAACCTGGTGCCGATTTCCGGCTACGGCAGCGGCATCGCTGCCTGGAAGTTCCTGCTGCTTCCGGTGCTGGTCGGTGTGATCGGCGGCGTCGGCGCCAGCACCCGGTGGTACCGGACCATTTTCCTGGAAGAGATCAACAAGGATTACGTGCGCACCGCCCGCGCCAAGGGGCTGTCTGAAGGCCGCGTCCTGTTCCGGCATGTACTGCATAACGCCATGATTCCGATCCTGACCGGCGTGGTGGTGGTGATCCCGTTGCTGTTCCTGGGGAGCCTGCTGACGGAATCCTTCTTTTCGATACCCGGTCTGGGCAGCTATACGATCGAAGCCATCGCCAATCAGGACTACTCGGTGGTACGGGCGATGGTGTTTCTCGGTTCCATGCTCTACATCGTGGGCCTGATTCTGACGGATATCTCCTACACGCTTGTCGATCCCAGGGTGCGATTCGGGTGAGCCATGCCGTTTAAGCCGGTCATTCTCTGGACTGACGCCCTGATCTTTCTGCTGGTGGCGGTGCTGATTGCGTTCGTGTGGTTTGTGCGCAGACGGGAACATCTGCTGCAGCCCTGGCGCAAGGTGGCGCAGAGCCGCACGGGGATGACGGCGGCGGTCATCCTGCTGACCTTTATCGCGATCGGCCTGCTGGACTCGCTGCATTTCCGTCCGCGCCTGCAGTCGAGCGGGTTCGTCCAGCAGAATTTTTCGGTGGAAACGCTGAGCGCACTGGATGTGATCGCAACGCACCTGCGCACCCGCCCTGAGAAGACCTACTCCGCGCCGCTGGCTACGCACCTGTTCTCAAGGGAAACCGTGGAACTGCCTGATGGCAGCCAGGCCAGGGTCTATCCGCGGCTCGTACACGGCGGCGCCCATTTGGACGATCCGCAGCAGCAGTGGGCGACCGACGTCACCAGGCGCGCGGTCGGCGGCGTCGGCATCGGGGTGCTGTTGTGGAACTGCCTGATCGTGCTGGTGACGGCGTGGCTCGCGCAAAGGCGCCAGGCCGCGTTCAATGCAACATGGCAGGAGATCTGGCAGGGGCGGACCGCGATCCCATGGCGCGAGATGCTGATCACCGCGGGCGTGCTGCTGTTCATCGTGACACCGATGGTGGTGCTGTCGCGCAGGTATCACGTGCTGGGGACGGATCAGGTCGGGCAGGATGTCTTCTACCTGTCGCTGAAGAGCATTCGCACGGGCCTGGTGATCGGTACGTTGACGACGCTGGTCATGCTGCCATTCGCGCTGCTGCTCGGCATCATGGCCGGGTATCTGCGCGGCTGGGTCGACGACATCGTGCAGTACGTCTACACCACGCTCAATTCGATCCCGGGCGTGCTGCTGATCGCGGCCGCGATTCTAACGACTCAGGCATACATGAGCACTCACCCTGATCTGTTCGACACGATCCAGCAGCGCCAGGACGTGCGTCTGCTGTTCCTGTGCCTGATCCTCGGCGTGACCAGCTGGACCGGCCTGTGCCGCCTGCTGCGCGGCGAGGCGCTCAAGCTGCGCGAAACCGAGTACATCCAGGCCGCGCAGGCGCTCGGCGTGCCGGACTTCCGGATCATCACCCGCCATATCCTGCCGAACGTCATGCATATCGTGCTGATTGCGGTGGTGATGGACTTTTCGGCGCTGGTGCTGGCGGAAGCCGTGCTGTCCTATATCGGCGTCGGTGTGGATCCGACCATGGCGAGCTTCGGCAACATGATCAATGCCGCGCGGCTGGAGATGGCGCGCGAGCCCATGGTGTGGTGGTCATTGGCATCCGCCTTCGTGTTCATGCTGCTGCTGGTTCTGGCGGCAAATCTGTTCGCGGATGCGGTGCGCGACGCATTCGATCCGCGGATTGGCGGCCGCGCCGCCCGTCCCGATCTGATGGCGAAAGCCTTGCCCGCGACGGGGATGCGCTGAGCATGGATTCGATTCTGCTCGAAGTGAACGAACTGTCGACCTGGCTGGCGAGCGGAGACCAGGTCGTGCGTGCGGTCGACGGTCTGTCGTTTGCGATCCGGCGTGGCGAGACTTTCGCGCTGCTCGGCGAATCCGGTTGCGGAAAATCCATGAGTGCGCTGTCGATCGCGCGCCTGCTGCCGGATGCGGGCCGGGTGGTGTCGGGTTCGGTACGGTTGAACGGTGTCGATCTGCTGCAGCTTCCGGAAGCGCAGATGCGCGACGTGCGCGGGCGCCGCATCGGCATGATCTTCCAGGAGCCGGGCGCCTGCCTGAACCCGGTACTGCCGGTGCAGGCGCAGATCGAGGAAGTGCTCGTGCGTCACACGGATTTTCGCGGAGACGCGGCCGCGCGACGCGTGCTGGAGCTGCTGGATGCGGTCGGTATTCCGGATCCGCAGCGGCGCATGCGTGAGTTCCCGTTTCAGCTGTCCGGGGGGATGAAGCAGCGGGTGATGATTGCCATGGCGCTCGCCTGCGAGCCGGATCTTCTGATCGCCGACGAGCCGACCACGGCGCTCGACATGACCATCCAGGCACAGGTGCTTGCGCTGCTGCGGGAGTTGCAGGCACGCATGTCCATGTCGATCATGCTGATCACGCACGATCTCGGGGTCGTCTCCGAAATGGCGCATCGGGTGGCGGTGATGTATGCCGGCGAGATCGTGGAAGAGGCTCCCCGCGATCGCTTCTTCGCCAATCCCGCACATCCCTATTCGCGCAAGCTGTTCGAATCGCTGCCGGGGCGCGATGCACGCGGCCGCGGACTGGCGGCACTTGCGGGTGTGGTTCCGCAGATGACGAAACCGATCGCCGGTTGCCGCTTTGCGGACCGCTGCGACCGGGCCTGGGACCTTTGCCGCCAACGCACGCCTGCGCTCCACCATCTTGACGGCGCGCAAAGCGCGAAATGCCATCTTTACGCGCAGGGCGCCATGCCGGAAGCGAGAGTTCCGCGGGATCGGCAGCGCGACGCGGCCACGGCATCCTTCGCCAGCAAGGGATCGCCCGCGGGCGATCCGTTGCTGGCGGTGGACGATCTGAAGGTGCACTTTCCCGTTCGCAAGGGATTGCTCAAACGCACCGTGGGCTGGGTAAAGGCGGTGGACGGAGTCTCCCTGGAGATTGCGCGCGGGCGCACACTGGCGCTGGTCGGCGAATCGGGCTGCGGCAAGACCACGGCGGGAAAGGGCATCCTGCGCCTGATTCCGCCCAGCGGCGGCGCGGTCAGTTTCGCAGGCGAAGACCTGGCGAAACTCAAACCACGCACGTTGCGTATGCGACGCAAGGATATCCAGATCATTTTCCAGGATCCGTACAGCTCGCTGAATCCGCGCATGCGCGTGGTGGACATCGTGGAAGAAGGCATGAACGCGCTAGACGTCTGCGCGCCGGCGCAACGCGCGGCAAAGGTAGACCGTCTGCTCGGGCAGGTCGGTCTCTCGCCGGAGATGAAATTCCGCTACCCGCACGAGTTCTCCGGCGGGCAGCGCCAGCGGATCGCAATCGCGCGCGCGCTGGCGGTGAATCCCAGGCTGATCGTGTGCGATGAACCGACCAGCGCGCTGGACGTGTCGGTGCAGGCGCAGATCCTGAATCTGCTGAAAGACCTGCAGGATCGTCTTGGGATAGCCTATCTGTTCATCACGCACAACATCTCTGTGGTCGAGTATCTTGCGCACGAAGTGGCGGTGATGTACCTGGGACGGATCGTCGAGCATGGCACGGTCGACCAGGTGCTCGGCAATCCAAAACATCCGTACACGCGCGCCCTGTTGTCGGCGGTGCCGGTGGTGGACAAGACCGGGAAACGCGAGGTGATCCGGTTGCGCGGAGACATGCCGTCACCGCTCGATCCACCTGCGGGCTGTCATTTTCATCCGCGCTGCCCGGAGGCGATGGATCAGTGTCGTGACGTTTTCCCGGACGAAACCCGGTTGTCCGAAATGCACGTCGCGCGCTGTCACCTGTACGGAGGGTAGTGCGGCCAGCGTGAACGGGCACGGGACCCTCCGAGCTACTGCCTGCTGTTACTGCAGCATGGTGGAGACGCGCGGCTGACGCGGATCGCGATAGATCACCAGCCGCTGTCCTGCACGAATGAAGTCGCCGCGCAGATTATTCCACTCCTTCAGTTTGCGCACGCTGACGCGCTGCCGCTGCGCAATGGTGGAAAGCGTGTCGCCACTGCGAACGCGATAGACAATCCGCGTCCGGTAATAGTCGTCGGGCGCAAGGAACTCGGGATTCTCCCAGGTATCCGCGAGATTGGCGGCCTCCGAGCCTTCGATCATCGGCACCAGCAGGGTGCGCCCGGTGTCCACCGGTCCGGTCGTGGGCAGGCCGTTTATCTCGCGCAGCCGCGACGCCTCGATCTCGAAACGCTGCGCCAGCGACTCGATGCCGTCTCCGCGGCGCACCGTGTAGGTGCCCCAGTTGAGCAACGGCCGGTCGTAGGTTTCCAGATTCGCGGTAAACAGCTCCGCCTTGGCCACCGGCAGCAGCAGATTTCGCGAGCCGTTGGAGGTGATCACCGGGCGGTTGTAACCCGGATTCAGCATGACGAACTCGTCAATGGTCATCTCGGCCAGATGCGCCGCGATCTGGAGGTCGATGTGCTGTTCCGCGGGCACCACCGCGAAATAGGGCTGATCCGGAATCTCCGGCAGCGGGAAGGCGAGCGCCTGCGGGTTGGCAACGATGTTCTTCACCGCCTGCAGTTTCGGCAAATAATTGCGCGTCTCCCGCGGCATGTGCAGGCTGCGATAGTTGGTGGGGCGTCCCTGCGCGCGGTTGCGTGCGACTGCGCGCCGCACGCCATTCTCGCCCCAGTTATAGGCGGCGAGCGCCAACTGCCAGTCGTCGAACATGCCGTGCAGGAACTGCAGGTAATCCAGCGCTGCGCGAGTCGCCTCGAACACGTCCCTGCGCCCGTCATACCACCAGTCCTGTTTCAGGCCGTAGTTGCGCCCGGTGGAAGGGATGAACTGCCAGATCCCGGATGCGTGCGCATGCGAGTAGGCCTTCGGATTGAAGGCGCTTTCGATCATCGGCAACAGCGCAACTTCCATCGGCATGCCGCGCCGGTCGACTTCTTCCACGATGAAATGCAGGTACAGGCGGCTGCGTTCGACCATGCGCTGCACGTAATCCGGGCGATTCAGATACCAGGCCTCATGTCGGGCGACCAGCGGGCTTTCCACGTCCTGCATTGCGAACCCCGCGCGGATGCGGTCCCAGATGCTGCCGACATCGGTTGGCAGGGCGTTCTCCGGCGCGAACGGGTGCAGCGGAAAACTGTCGGCAAGGTCGGCCTCCAGGGCCTCGAACGCCTGTTCGTCGTCTTCCAGCAGCGCGGCGTCCTCCGACTGCACGGCGACGTCCGGCAGCGCCGTGTCTTCCGCCAGCGCGCTGTCTTCCATCGCGGGGAGGGCGGACTCGGCGGGTTCGGCGGCGGGATCACTGTCGGCCGCGGCGAAATTGGCGGCGTACAGGTGGGCGGATAGGAGTGCGAGACTGAGTGCGGT
>DATKEK010000140.1:0-7161 GCA_035512195.1 Burkholderiales bacterium | reverse complement strand
CTTCAACCCGGCGACCGAAACCGCCACCCAGGAAGGTGGTGTGGACTTCGACCTGCTCGGGCTTTAGTTGGGTGGCCCCTGCGACGACGTGAGGAATAAGCTGCTGGAACTGCGTCGGCGTGATAATGATCGCCTTGTCCGCACGCACGTCCGCCACGGAGTTTTGCGGCTCCATCGGCGAATGCGAAAGGAAAGGCAGACGGTACTCCGATTCGATTGTACGGCTGGCCTGCGCCATACCCGTATCGATGTTGCCGTGCTCGCGGAATACCGCACCAGGCTGCTTGGCGGCTTCTTCAAGACCGCCCCAGATCTTGCGCATGTCGAGGTCGGCGTTAGGACCAGCGTCCCATTCGACGTGCAACAGATCCTTGGCTTTCTTCGCTTGCCAGTACGAATCGGCGACTACTGCCACACCGCGGCTGTACTGCACCACGGACTTCACGCCCGGCACATTCTTCGCACGCGAGTCGTCGTAGGACTTCACCTTGCCGCCAATCATCGGCGGCATCGCGACTGCGGCGTACATCATCCCGGGCACACGGGTGTCGATACCGAACTGCGCGGTACCCTTCACCTTGGCTTCGGTGTCGAGACGCTTGATCTTGACATTGCCAACGTACTTGAACTGGCTGGCCGGCTTGAGCGGAACATCCCGCGGAACTTCCATGGTCGCGGCTTTCGCAGCAACCGCACCGTAGGTGGTGCGGCGCCCGCCAGGTCCGGTAATCGAACCGTCCTGCGCCTTGCACTGCCCGGGGCTTACACCCCAGTTATCCGCGGCCGCCGCAACCAGCATCATCCTCGCGGAGGCGCCGGCTATGCGCAGTTTTTCCCAGCCATCGCGAATCGAGGTCGAGCCGCCGGTAATCTGACCACCGAGCAGCGCGTTGATGTACACCTCAGCCGGCGGCGCGAACGCCACCTTGATTTTGTTGATGTCGACTTCCAGTTCCTCGGCAACCAGGATCGGCAGGGACGTGTATACGTCCTGGCCCATCTCGGAGCGTGCCACCATGATGGTGACGACGTTGTCCAGGCCGACGCGGATCCAGGCATTCGGGCTGGCGTAACCGCCACCCCCATCCGCGCGCGCAACCCGCGGACCGCTCGGCAGATAGAAACCAAGCGTCAACCCACCGACGACCGTTCCGCCGACTTTCAGAAAGTCACGACGTGCTTCGTTCTTGATCATGTTTTCCATGTTTCACCTCCCCCTTAGGCCATCTTCGCGGCCGCCTTGATGGCAGCGCGAATACGAGGATATGTGCCACAACGACAGATATTGCCCGACATCCAGGCGTCGATATCGTCGTCAGAGGGGTTCTTGTTGTTGGCGAGCAACGCAGCTGCCTGCATCATCTGGCCAGGCTGGCAGTAACCGCACTGCGGCACGTCCAGAGCCATCCAGGCACGCTGCACTCTGTGGTTGCCACCCAGACCTTCGATCGTAGTCACTCTCTGACCGGAGACCGAACCGATCTGGGTTTGACAGGAGCGTATCGCCATACCGTTCAGATGCACCGTGCACGCACCACACAGGGCCTTGCCGCAACCGAACTTGGTGCCGGTCATGCCCAACGTGTCGCGGACTACCCAAAGCAGAGGTGTATCGGGCGGGACTTCTACGCTCGTTTGTTTTCCGTTTAATTGGAACGAGATTTTCATTGCAAAGCTCCCCCTTCGAGCAAGCAGTAGTGGGAAATGTAACGTTAAGGTTACTCAAGCAAAATACACCAATCAAAAACCCCTTTCAACTGTTTACAAGGCTTTGTTCAATCTGTGAAAAAACGTCCACCAGACAAGTTCCCGAGCGGGATGAACCGCGAGCGTCGTTGCGATCCGGGTGAATTATTTTTCTCCCGCGATTCAACGCGTTCACATGCAAAGTTGAAGCAGCCGCAGACGTCGTTGTTGCAATGCGGAAGCGGGAACGCGGGACGCGCCCCGCAGCCGACATGTTGGACATTGAAGGAATGCGTTTCGCAATGCGGTCGGGCGATCCTAAAATTGGCATTCGCATCGCGCGTGCTTCGGACCATGAACCGCTCGAGTCCGGCCCTGCGATCGGCTTCGACTGTCTGCACGGCCGGGCGGGTAGAGAGGCGTTTCGGGACAAACATCCTCCAGATACTCGATGATGGCCTGCGATTCGGAAAGTACAAGTTCGGCATCGAGGATGAAGGGCACCTTTCCCATCGGCGAGTGCCTGGTGACCGCAGCTTCGCTCGATGGATAAACCAGAACCCCCTCGCAATGAACGCCCTACTCCAGCAGCGCCAGTTTGACCTTAGTTGTAGTAGTTGCTTACGGGAAATCCGCAAAGCTTGAGCATGCGCCTCCAGTTCCATGAGGAATCGATGGAAAGCAATTACCCGCGGGTGCGGGTCTGGGGCGCTGGACCTGTGCAGACCGGGCTGCGGTCGCCACAGGATTGAGCAGTTGCGCCTCTGGGGAAGTCATGCTCCCGTGCCGACAGACGCCGGCACAGGAGGACATGCCTATCAAGCGTACTTGCGCAATTCCAGTTTCGCAATCTGGTTGCGGTGCACTTCGTCCGGACCGTCCGCCAGCCGCAACGTCCGGTTCCACGCATACATCCAGGCAAGCGGAAAATCCTGGCACACGCCACCGCCGCCGTGCGCCTGAATCGCCCAGTCGATTACCTGTTGCGTGACCGTGGGCGCCAGCACCTTGATCATCGCGATCTCCGCCCTGGCTTCCTTGTTGCCGACCGTGTCCATCATGAACGCGGCCTTCAGGGTCAGCAGTCGTGCCTGCTCGATCATGATGCGTGATTCGGCGATACGTTCATGCCAGACCGACTGCTCCGCAACCGGTTTGCCGAACGCCACCCTGCTCTTCAGTCTCTTGCACATCAGCTCGAGCGCACGCTCGGCCTGACCGATGATGCGCATGCAATGGTGGATACGGCCCGGCCCAAGACGCCCCTGCGCGATCTCGAAGCCGCGACCCTCACCGAGCAGCATGCTCGATGCCGGCACGCGCACGTCTTTGAGCGTCACTTCCATATGCCCATGCGGCGCGTCGTCGTAGCCGAACACGCTGAGTATGCGGTCCACCTTCACGCCCTTGGCATCCGCCGGCACCAGGATCATGGATTGTTGCTTGTGGCGGTCAGCGTTGTCCGGGTCGGTCTTGCCCATCACGATATAGACTTTGCAGCGGGGATCGCCGGCGCCCGACGACCACCACTTCAGGCCGTTGATCACGTACTCATTGCCCTTGCGTTCGATGCTGCACTGGATGTTGGTTGCGTCGGAAGAAGCCACTTCCGGTTCGGTCATGAGAAATGCCGACCGTATCTCGCCTTCGAGCAGCGGGGTCAGCCACTGCGCCTGCTGCTCGGGAGTGCCATAACGCAGCAGCACTTCCATGTTTCCGGTATCCGGCGCCGAGCAGTTGAAAACCTCGGGCCCCCAGCTTATCCGGCCCATGATCTCGCACAGTGGCGCGTACTCGAGATTGGTCAGCTCTCCGCCGTGATCCTTCGGCCGCCAGAGATTCCACAAGCCGGCCGCTCGCGCCTTGGTTTTGAGATCTTCGATCAGTCGAGTGGGCACCCAGGCATTGCCCTTGCGCCGGTTCTCCTCGATTTCATCGATAAATTTTTGCTCGTTCGGATGCACATGCTTATCCATGAACGCGGCGACTTTGGCCTGCAGATCCTTAACTTTCGGTGTGAATTCGAAATTCATCTCGGTTCCTGTCTTTGTGTGTTCTGCGTGTACGGTACCAGCGATTGTCGGTGATGCGAGCGACGTCCGGACGGGTGCGATCTCCTCCCCAGCCGGAATTAACGATTCTAACCCGCCGCCGCCATCAGGCGGCCGGCTCCTGTGGCGCAAGCCTCTCGAAGTCGCGAAACGCACTGCGCAGGAAAGCCGGAACCGGTGCCGCTTTGCGCGCCACCGGATCGGCGTTTACATAGACGAGCAACCCGGACACCAGCAGCACGTCGCTGCGATGGATCTCGATGCGGAAATCGAAGCTGCTGCGTCCCATGCGGGCGACGCGCACGCAGACATCGAGTTCGTCGTCGTATTGTGCCGGTGAGTGGAACTCGATTTCCGCTTTGCGGGCGAACAGGTCGGTGCCATGCCCCTCCAGAGCCCCCGGGTAAGGGCAGCCGATCGCGCGGTAGTACTCGGTGACGCCGACGTCGAAATAGGCCAGGTAATGCCCGTTGAACACGATGCCCTGCTTGTCCACCTCGGCCCAACGCACCCGCAGCCGATGAACGAAGCGGAAATCTTCTCTCGCCATCTATTTTCTCCTCGACTTGCCGTCGATCATGTCAGGGGCTGTCATCTTGCTGTCATCTTTGTGAATTAAAAGTAGCAGGTTGATGAAGACGGTCGGCCTTTCGCACGATCTTCGCGCGCAGACGCAAATCTCTGCGGGCGAACTCCACGCACACCGCGGGCACATGCAACGTGTCTGTTCGTCCCGTACCGGGAGAAACGCGTCATCAATCTGCCGACCGATCTCTGGCGGCGCTGCCCGTCACCGTAGCCCGAAGGCGCCGTCTGCCGCAGCAGCGATAACCCGGGGCGCTATGGCGAGCCGCAGGACGACCCGAACCGAATTACCCAGGAAAAGGCCAAATCCATGAACGAAAAATTCTTCAACGTGCTGTTCCTCTGTACCGGAAACTCTGCTCGCAGCATCATGGCCGAGGTACTGCTCAACCAGATGGGCCGAGGCCGGTTCAAATGCTACAGCGCCGGCAGCTATTCCGCGGGACAGGTGAATCCGCACGCGATCGCGATGCTCAAGAGCAATCGCCTGCCGACCGAAGAGCTACGCAGTAAAAGCTGGGAAGAGTTCGCCAGTCCCGGTGCACCCGCCCTCGATTTCGTATTCACCGTCTGCGACAACGCTGCCGGCGAGGTCTGCCCGATATGGCCCGGACAACCGATGACCGCGCACTGGGGCATCGAGGACCCTGCGGTTGCCCAAGGCGACGAGCAGACCGTGCGCAAGGCGTTTTTCAAGGCGTACAACCAGTTGCACCATCGCCTGTCCATCTTCGTCAGTCTGCCGATGGACAAACTCGACCGGCTGACGCTGCAAAGGCGCCTGGACGAGATCGGCAAGGTTCGGATTTGACGCCCGCCTGACGGCCGTTTGTCGAAAACGCACGCCCACGGCGCCACGGAAGGTAACGCATCAGACATACCGGCGTGTGAGCCATTCCGCCACCAGCACCGGTTTGTCCTGCCCATCGCACTCCATCGTCACGTCCCACGTGACCTGCGCACCGCCGTCGATCGCATCGATCCGGTTCACCTTGAAACGCGCGCGCAACCTTGAGCCCACCCGCACCGGCGCAGTAAAGCGCAGTCGATTGAGTCCGTAGTTCACCCCCATCCGGGTCCCGCCGAACTGCACCGCGTTGTTCAGAAAATGCGACAGCAGCGACATGGTCAGAAAGCCGTGCGCGATCGTTGTGCCGAAGGGCGATTCTCGTTTCGCGCGCTCGACATCGATATGTATCCATTGGCGATCGCCGGTGGCGTCTGCAAACGTGTCGATCATTGACTGCGTCACCTCCAGCCAGTCGCTCACCACGAGTTCCTTGCCCTTGAAGCGCTCGAGATCTTCGATGTTCTGCAACTCCATTCGCGGCATCGCGCACTCCCTCCGTGCTTGGAAACCGTCGGATTCTAACCTGCGACACGCCGCGCCCCGGCGCAGGATCGTCAATCTCCCTGGCCGACGTCCGCATGCGCAGGCAAAATCAGCGAGTGATGCGCGTTGCCGATCGGGTTCCGCTCCCTGACAATAGCGACCAGAACAAGACCGGACAGGAGGGCGGGCATGCAGATCGGAATGGTCGGGCTGGGGCGGATGGGCGCCAATATGGCGCGTCGCCTGGCACGCAATGGCGTGCAGGTCGCTGCGCAGGACGTGAGCCCGGTTGCACGCAGCGCGCTCGAGCGGGAACCCAACGTGACGGTGCACGCGGAACTCGAAGACCTCATCGGGCAGTTGCCCGCGCCCCGCGTGCTGTGGCTGATGCTTCCTTCGGGAGACATTACGCAGCAGGCGCTGGAACGAATCGCGGGAATTGCGAGCAAGGGCGACATCATCGTAGACGGTGGCAATGCCTACTACCGCCACTCGCAGAACAGACATGCATGGTTCGAGCAGCGTGGTCTCGGATTCGTCGATGCCGGCGTTTCCGGTGGCGTGTGGGGCCTGGAGAATGGCTACGCGATCATGCTCGGCGGGAACCGCGAGGCCATTGCCCGACTGGAGGCGTTTGTTAAGCTGCTTGCGCCTTCGGCAGAAACCGGCTGGCTGCACTGCGGCCCCGCGGGGGCCGGCCACTTCGTGAAGATGATCCACAACGGCATCGAGTATGGAATGATGCAGGCATATGCCGAAGGCCTGTCGGTTCTCCGGGCCAAGCGCGATCTGGAGATCGACGTCGCGGCGGTGGCTCAATGCTGGCGCCACGGTAGCGTGGTCCGCTCCTGGCTGCTGGACCTGATCGCCGACTTTCTCAGGACGGGAGATTCGATGGCATCGGTCAAACCGGTGGTCGCCGATTCCGGCGAAGGCCGCTGGACCGCGATCGAAGCGGTCGAACTTGGCGTGCCCACGCCGGTGATGAGCCTTGCGCTGATGTCGCGCTTTGCCAGCCAGGGACAGGACGACTACGCCGCCCGACTGCTTGCGATGATGCGCGCAGGTTTCGGCGGGCATGCAGTGCAAACGGGCGACAAAACATGATTGCCGTACTGATGGGCGTATCCGGCTGCGGGAAAACCACGGTCGGGAAGATCCTCTCGCGGATCACCGGCTGGCGCATGTTCGACGCCGACGATTTTCACCCCGCCGAGAACGTCGAAAAGATGCGTAGCGGCGTGCCGCTGACCGACGATGACCGCTGGCCATGGCTCGACAATCTCAACACTTTGCTGCGGGAATGGGGCGAGCACGAGAACGTCCTGCTTGCCTGCTCCGCGCTGAAACAGAGCTACCGCGACCGTCTGGCCAGAGGCTGCCGCGACGTTCGCTGGGTCCTGCTGAGCGGCGAGTTCGATCTGATTCTGTCGCGGCTGGCGAACCGCCGCGGGCATTACATGCCGGCCTCGCTGCTGCAGTCGCAGTTCGAAACGCTCGAGGAGC
>DATKEK010000139.1:0-39700 GCA_035512195.1 Burkholderiales bacterium | reverse complement strand
GCAGTGCCTCATGCACGTTTTTCCAGGGGCCGGTCAGGAACATGCCTTCGGCGTTGCGGGTGCGATCGGGTCTGCGCATCACGCCGGTGTTGATCGCGTCCTGGATCTTCTCCCAGTAGTAAGTCGCCAACTCGTATTCCTCATGCGACACCGCTTCGTGCACCTCGAGAAAGCGGTTGCCGACCTCCACCATCGCCTGGCTGAAGCCGCGCTCGTTTATCTCGATGCGGCGGAAGCGCTCGGCGTCCGAATCCGCATCGCGCAGCCAGCTTTTCGACGGCGGTTTCTGCTGTTCCAGTCGCAGATCCGCGGGATGCCTGGATTCCGCGGCGGCCGCCCCCCCGATAAGGCACGCGACGAACAACGCCGCCGGCAGGCGGCAGTTTCCGCGGAACGGGGATCTTGAAGTTCTCTGGTCGTCCATGGTGGAGATTTTCCCGCCATGGACCCGGAACCGGCTTGGGAAAAATTCACCGACTCGCCGGCGAGTTCGACCCGTTCTCGCCGCTGCAGTTGGATTTACGTGGCGCCGGAACCGTTGGCCATTGCCGCGGACAATTCCCGCCAGAACTCGCGCGCGGTCTGGGTGCGCCACTCGGTATGGCGGCGCAGCGCCTTGGCCACCACTGCCCCGAACCTGGAGCCATGCTTGGCGGCAAGCGCCTGCGGAATGCCGCCGACGATCTCGTCCTGGGTGAAGTAGGGAACCTCTTTCAGCATCAGCGCAAGCAGCAGCAGCCCGGTCTGGTAGATATCGACATGGCGGCCGATCGGGCCGAACTGCTCGGGATCGTAGGCCTCGGGCGGGCGCATCCAGTCGGCGAGCAGCGTCTGGAACACGCGTATGTCCGATTCGACCCGGGTGAGCCCCAGGTCACCGACCTTGAACGACCATACCGGTTCCTTCAGCAACACCCGCCGGGTACGCGTCTCGGTGACGAACACGTTGCCGGGGTGCAGGTCCTTGTGCACGTAACCGCGGCCGTGAATGTAGTCGAGCGCCTGCAGCACGTCGCGCGCGACGTAGGGAATCCACAGATCTGCATCCAGCTTTTTGTGGGTAATGATCTCGGTCAGCGGGAAACTGCAGCGCTCGATCACCAGATAGAAGGTGTCCTCATGCTCGAATGCATCGTGCAGGAACGTGATGTTCGGGTGGCGCAGCTCCAGCAGCTTGCCGAACTCCTCGATCCAGCTCATTCGAACCTGCGCATACGGCCGCTCCTGCGGCAGCAGAATCTTCGCTACCAGTGCGTTGTCCCACTCGTCCGCGCACTCGAACACCACGCCGAAACCGCCGCGACCGATCTGGTCGCCGATGAAGTACCGGCGCCCGTCATGGACGATGGTCTCGCCTTTGGCCGGCGTGCGAAACTGCCGAGGCTGGCGAAACGCGAGATTGCGAATCAGTCCGGAAATCGCCTGCGCCGGCGCGAGACGTTCAGCCATGGTTCACCCCGCTGCGCAGCCTTGCGGCAAGCAGTCTGCCAAGACGGTGTTTCTGACATGCGCGGGTTTCTAACAAGAAATGTTCCTGCCGCCGACGCCAAGGCCGGCGAATCTGCCTGCAGGAGCGGGGGCTGCTTGATTCCATGCGATGCAAACGTGAAGAGAATCCGGAGAGACATTGAGAAGCGCCGAAGACGGGCGAAAACGTTATGAAGCGCTGAACAGGAACTTCAGGGATTGCGCGCCAGCGCAACTCCGACCATCGAGTCGCGGGTCACCAGGCCGGCCAGCCGCTCCTCGCTCCAGCCTTCGGTTCCTGCGGGCCGGCGCGGCAGCACCAGGTAACGCATGTCGGCGGTGGAATCGTGCACCCGCACCACCACCTCCTCGCCGATGCTGGTGCCAAATTCCTTGAGTACTTCGCGCGGCGTGTTGATGACGCGGGAACGATAGCTCCGGCTCTTGTACCAGTCCGGCGGCAGGCCCAGCAGCCAGCGCGGGTAGCACGAACACAGCGTACAGACGATTACGTTGTGTACTGCGTCGGTATTCTCCACCACCACCAACTTGTACGGACCGCGATCGAGCCCGATCGCCTCGCACGCTGCGCCACCGTCTTCCAGCAGCAGCTTCCGGTATTCGGGGTCGGCCCACGCCTTGGCGACGACCCTGGCACCCTGCAACGGACTGCGGTGGTCCATGTCCTCGACCTGCCGCCGGACTTCGTCGGCGGTGACGATGCCTTTGTCGATCAGCAGCGCGCGCACCGCGACTTCCATCGCGCGCCAGTAAGTGAGCGTATCGTCCTGGTCCGGGCGCAGGGGGTGTCGGTGGGTCGTTGCGTGGTCGTGCGGATGATCGTGATCGTGAGGCATGTCAGGCGGCCGACTCCAGCCAATGCTGAAAGATCTCGACGTCGACCGTGTCCTGCGGATTGCCGCCGTAGTCCGGCCACACCTCGCGCTGCAGGAAACGCACGCGATACAGCGGCTGCCGCGGGAGCCCGGAGCGCGCGTAGGCAAGTTCTTCCGGATTGCCGAATGCTCCGCACAGGCGTTCGATCACGCCGCGCTTGCCGCGAATATAGTACGGCGTGCGCACATGCCCGACCGGGTACGCGCTGCGCACTGCCACCTCGTCGCCGGACCTGAAACGCGGCGCCATGGTTTCAGGCGCGCTCATCGCCGCCTTTGGCCCGCTCGATTGCACGGCCTAGCTCATCGATGCTGATCACCCCGCGCTGAATCAGCGTCTGCGAGATCGCCCAGATCCAGCGTTCGTAATAACTCATCCTGTCGTAGGCATCCGCACCCAGGCTCTCGATGTTCCGCCGCAGTTCGTCCACCGTCATCAGGCCCTTTTTCGACAGCAACACCAGCAAAGCGTCGACGCGTTTCTCCCACAGCGCGTAATCGTGCTCGGTCGCTTCGACCGGGCCGGCCGGCAGCCCGCCGATATCGTGAACACCGCGGTATTCGATCATGGACGCGATACTGAAAACAGAGTCGAGGCGCCGATTATAGGTCGCTTGCCGGAAGGGTGCGGATGAACATCCGGGATTTCGTGCGCAGAAACTGCGTGCCGTTACGCGCCGGACAAGCAAAAAAGCCCGGTCGCTCTACCTGCCCCGCGTGCCGCCGCCGTGCAGTTTCACTTGCCGAGAAGCTTCTGCAGCTCGCCGGACTGATACATCTCGCGCACGATGTCGGCGCCGCCGACGAACTCGCCGTTCACGTAGAGCTGCGGGATCGTCGGCCAGTTGGAGAACGTCTTGATGGCCTGGCGAATCTCCTCGTTCTCCAGCACGTTCACCGTGGCGACGTTATTCGCCCCGCAGGCCTCGAGGATCTGCACCGCCGCCGCGGAAAAACCGCACATCGGCGCCTCCGGCGTGCCTTTCATGTAAAGCACGACCGGGTTTTCCGTAACCTGTTTCCTGATGATTTCCTGGGTATTCATATTCCTGAACCTCAACCTTTCTACATACGTGGTTTTTCCGGTTTCCGCGATCCTCGGCACGGCACCGTCCAGCGATTGCGCCGCCATCGATGACTCACCGAGTCAGACAGCCGTCATTCTACCCGCCAACTGCCGGCCGCCGGCGACCCGCGGGATGCCGGCCAGGTCCCGTTCGTCGAAGATTTCCGAGAACCCGGCTGCCGCCAGCAGTTCGACACAGGCCTGCGACTGGTCGTGCCCGTGTTCGAACAACAGCCAGCCGCCCGGCCGCAGATGCGAGGGCGCACCCGAGACGAGCACGCGAATCGCGTCCAGCCCATCGCTTCCGCCGACCAGCGCCGCCTTCGGTTCGAAGCGCAGATCGCCCTGCCCGAGATGCGGGTCGGCTGCGGCGATGTAAGGCGGATTCGACACGATCAGATCGAAGCATTCGCCGTCCAGGGCGTCGAACCAGTCGCTCTCGACGAATCGCAGCTGGCGCCGGCCGGGCAGCAGGCGGCGCGCATTGCCTGCGGCGACGCTCAACGCCTCCTCGGACACATCCGCCGCCACCAGTTGAACATGTGGCCGCAGCGAGGCGATTGCAATCCCAATTGCCCCGCTACCGGTACCGATATCCAGCACGCGCAGCGGCGTATTTTCCGGGATGCGCGCAAGCGCGAGCTCCACCAGCAGTTCGGTTTCCGGCCGCGGGATCAGGGTGGCAGGCGACAGCTCGAACTCGAGCCCGTAAAACTCGCGGCTGCCGACCAGATACGCCACCGGTTCGCCGCGGCGGCGGCGGCGCACCAGCTCGTGAAAACGTTGCGACTGCTGCGGCGGGAGCGGCTGCCCGGGATGCGCGATCAGCTGCGCCAGCTTCGCACCCGTCACCGCCCGCAGCAGGTAGGCGGCCTCACCGCGGTCGATTCCCTCGATCGCGAGCGCCTGCCCGTTGGTCAGTTCGGACAGCACGATGCCGGCACGTATGAAGCGGTACCGGCAAGCAGCAGCCGGGCATCGGTCATGCGGTCTCCGCCATCTCCGCCAGCAATTCGGCGTGATGCTCTGCCATCAGCCCGTCGATCAACTCCTCCAGCTCGCCTTCCATCACCTGTTGAAGCTTGTACAGCGTCAGGTTGATGCGGTGATCGGTCACGCGGCCCTGTGGAAAGTTGTAGGTGCGGATGCGCTCCGAGCGGTCGCCGCTGCCGACCAGCAATTTTCGCGTAGCCGCCTCCTTTGCCTGCTGTTCGCGAATCTGCCTGTCCTTGATGCGTGCCGCCAGTATCGACAGCGCCTGCGCCTTGTTTTTGTGCTGCGAACGGTCGTCCTGGCACTCGACCACGATGCCGGTGGGCAGATGGGTGATACGCACTGCGGAGTCGGTCTTGTTCACGTGCTGCCCGCCGGCGCCCGAGGAGCGGAAGGTATCGATGCGCATCTCCGCGGGATTGAGCACCACGTCCGCGACCTCATCCACCTCCGGCATGACCGCGACTGTGCAGGCGCTGGTGTGAATGCGCCCCTGCGTTTCGGTTTCCGGCACGCGCTGCACGCGATGTCCGCCGGACTCGAACTTGAGCTTCGAGTAGGCGCCCTGCCCGACGACCTTGGCGATGATCTCCTTGTAACCGCCAAGCTCGGATGCGCTGTGCGAGATCACTTCGACGCGCCAGCCCTGGCGCTCGGCGTAGCGCGAGTACATGCGGAACAGGTCGCCCGCGAACAGCGCGGATTCGTCGCCACCGGTGCCGGCGCGGATCTCGAGAAAGATGTTGCGTTCGTCGTTCGGATCCTTCGGCAGCAGCTGTCTCTGCAGCTCGACTTCGATCTGTTCCATGCGCTCCCGGCTCTCGCGCACCTCGGCTTCTGCGAGCTCGCGCATCTCCGGATCGTGTTCCATCTCCAGCGCGTTCTGCAGATTCTGCTCGCAGCGCTTGTGCGCATCGAGCAGTTCCACCACCGGCGAGATCTCCGCGTGTTCGCGGCTGAGGCGGCGGTAGCTGTCTAGATCGTGCGTCGCGTCTTCGGAAGACAGCAGGGCGTTCAGCTCCTCCAGCCTGGCCGACAGCTGCGCCAGCTTGGAGGCAATCGACGGTTTCATTCCGGAAGCTGGACTTGGTACAGACGCGCCAGCGCAGACATCAGCGCGTCGCGCTCCTTCGACTCGGCTTGTCCCAGTGCGCTGGTCGGCGCGTGCAGAAACTTGTTGGTGAGCGCGTGGCTCAGGTGCTCGAGCACCTTGTGCGGGTCCTCGCCCTTCGCAAGCTGCTTCATGGCGCGCTCGAACTCGTGGCGGCGCATGCGCTCCGCATGGTCGCGCAGCGCACGTATCGTCGGCACGATCTCGCGCGTCTCCAGCCAATGGATGAAGTCGCTGACGCCGGCAGTGATGATCGCTTCGGCCTGGGTGACCGCGGCCTGGCGCAGGTCGAGCCCTTCCTGCACGATCTTGCCCAGATCGTCGACGCTGTACAGGAACACATCGTCCAGTTCGCCGGCCTCCGCCTCGACGTCGCGCGGGACGGCGAGATCGACCATCAGCATCGGCCGGTGCCTGCGCGCCTTGATCGCGCGTTCGATCAGCCCCTTGCCCAGTATCGGCAGCGGGCTCGCGGTACAGGTCACCACGATGTCGTGCAGCGCCAGCTGCTCGGGCAGATCATTCAGCGTGATCGATGCCGCGCTGAAGCGCCGCGCAAGGTCTTCGCCGCGTTCCAGTGTGCGGTTCGCGAACATCATCGAACGCGGACGCCGGGCCGCGAAATGCGTGGCGCACAGCTCGATCATCTCGCCCGCGCCGATGAACAGCAGCCGCTGTTCGGAGATCGACGGGTAGATGCGCTCCGCCAGCTTGACCGCTGCCGCCGCCATCGATACCGAGTTCGCGCCGATATCGGTATGCGTGCGCACTTCCTTCGCGATCGAGAACGTCGACTGGAACAGCTTATGCAACACCGTGCCGAGCGTGCCGGCCTGCTCGGCGCTGCGCACTGCGTCTTTGAGCTGACCGAGAATCTGCGGCTCGCCGATCACCATCGAGTCCAGGCCGCTGGCAACCCGGAACGCATGCTGCACCGCGCGTTCTCGAGGCAGCAGGTAGATGAACGGCTCGATGCTGCTGGAGTTGATATGGTGAAAGCGCGCCAGCCAGTCGACCGCGCGCGCCGGTTCCTGCGTGTTGCAGTAGATCTCGGTGCGATTGCAGGTGGAAACGATCGCAGCTTCGTTCACCGGTTCGTGTTCCACCAGGTCGCGCAACGCGGGCGCCAGGTTCTCCGGGCCGAACGCAAGCTGCTCCCGCACGTCGACCGGAGCGGTGTGATGATTGACGCCGAACGCGAAAAGCTGCTGCATACAGGGAAGGGGCGCAACGCCGGGGAGCGCGTGCAAGGCCGCAGATTATAAGGCAAAAGCGGGGTGCATGACCTCCGCCAAAAGGCGTCGGCAGCGGAAAAACTGAAGAGATGCTGAACGAGGAAGGAAATGGTGGCCAAGGGCGGAATCGAACCACCGACACAAGGATTTTCAGTCCTCTGCTCTACCAACTGAGCTACTTGGCCCCGGTTACAACGCTCTCCGGCGGGGTGCCGGATTTTAGCTTCGGCCGGACCTTTCGGTCCTTAACCTGCTGCGCAGGTTAGCCTTCACTGAAATACGTCATACTCATGGCGTATTTTGACTCCGGCCGGAGCTACGCTCCTTAACCTGCTACGCAGGTTAGTCTTCGCCGCAACAAACCGCCAAGGCGGCGTGTTGTGACTTCGACATAACCTTGCGCTTCGCGAAAGGTCAGTCTTCGCCGCAAGAGGCTGCTATCGCAGCATCTTGTCAGTCCTCTGCTCTACCAACTGAGCTACTTGGACGCTGTTGATGCGGGCATCGCGGGAAACGTCGGCCCGCGAAGCCGCGCATTATACGGAGAAACCGCGTCGCGACCAACCTTGGCACCGGCCGCGACAACGACCGCCCTCGTTACGAAGCGACAGACCCGCGCAACGTGCGCAGGACCTGATCGAGTGTGCGCATTTGGCTGCGCAGTCGGCGCGCCTGCTCTTTTCCCAGCGTCCTGACCGGCACCCGGCTCGATGGCCGCACGCCCTCCGCGAGATCGACCAGCTGCTGCCGCAGCACCAGCGTGAGCAGTTCCGAGTGCATCTCGATGAGAGTCGCAGCATCGCCCTCGGAAAGACGTCCGGCCGCCGCGGCATCGCGCAGCCGGTCGGGAGTCGCGCGCGCCACCGAACCGCTACGCAGCGCAAGCGTGCGCGCGACGTTGACCAGCGGCAGCAGCCCGCCCCGCTTCAGGTCGATGCGGCCCGCTTCGGTGACGAACCGGCCGAACACGCCGATCGCGGGTGTCAGCGTCCCGACCCATTCCGCGAGCAGCGCGATGAACGCAGGCGTCCGCGACGACGCAATGACCGCCTCGGCGTGCAGCGTACGCGCGAGGCGAGTCTCTCCTGCCACCGGCATCAGATCGAAGAAGATGTCGACGTTCAGCAGATCTTCCGGCCGCGCGCGGCTCAGCCAGTGATCGACGCGCGCACGCCAGTCCTCAAGCGTCCCGCGCCATCCGGCATTCGCCGCCATCACGCCACCCTTGCAGCGCGGCACGCCGGCCTCGTCGAGCAGTGCGGCGATGCCAGTGCCGAATTCCGCGAACCAGGCATCGTCGGCTGCAGCGCCGGAATGAATCAGCGCGTTATCCTGGTCGGCGCCGAGCAGGCTTTCGCCGCGCCCGCCCGAGCCGAGCACCAGCAGGCACCAGGGTGCGGGAGCCTCACTGCGGCCCTGCTCCCTGAGGCGCGCCTGCGTGATCGCGGCCGCCCGCGCGGTGAGTTCGCGCAGCTCGTTCGACACCACCTGCGCGACCTCCACGCCGCCCAGCCCTTCGGCCACCAGACGCGCAGCCGCCTCGGGCACCAGACTGTATGCGGCAGCGAGCGATGATGCGTCGTGCGCCTGCTGCAGCGCGTCGCCGAGCACGTCCGCTTCGCCGGCGCGATGGCGCAGCAGGTCGCGTTGCGAGATCATTCCCGCGGCATGGCCCAGTTCGTCGATCACGCACAGGTGCCGTATCCCCAGTCGCTGCATACGCCCGAGCGCGCGGTAGAGCATTTCGTGCTCGCTTATCGTTTCCACCGGCGTCGTCATCGCGTGCGACACCGTGACCGCATCCAGTTTCTCGCCGGCGGCAGCAACGCGCAGCAGATCCCGCTCGGTCAGGATGCCTTCGGGCGCTGCACCGGCCGAACCGACCAGCAACGCACCGATCCGCCCCACGGCCATGACACGTGCCGCCTCGCGCAGCGTCGTGTCGCGTGCAACGGTAACCGGCGGCGCGGTCATCAGCTCGCTCAGGCGCCGCTCGAACACATAACTGTCGATACGCGTGAGCAAGGGTGCCGGCAACGCGCTTGCGGTCTCGCCCGGCCGCGATGTCCAGCCCGCCTCCGTGTGGCGGATTCCCAGGTCCGCCCGACTGGCGGCAAAGGACCGAGCTTCCCCCAATGTGCGCACGTCCGCATCTCTCAGGCGCGGGACCAGTGCCGCGAACGCTTCGGCCGTGGCCAAGGCATCGCCAAGCGCACAGTGGCGCCCGTGGATGGTAACGCCGAGCAGGCGAGTCACGGTTTCGAGCCCGAGGTCGGGCAGCGACGGTTCCAGTGCGCCGACGAGGAGCGCCACATCCAGCGCAGGCGGATCGTGCCACGGGATCCCCGCGCGAGCCGCCTCGTGCCGCAGCACGGCCAGGTCGAAGGCGATGTTGTGCCCGACGACTGCGCAGCCGGACAGGGCCGCGCACAGGGTCTCCGCGTAGACTGCGAAGCGCGGTGCGCCGGCAACGTCGGCATCGGACAGTCCGTGAATGCGCGTGGCAGACGCGGGGATCGGGACACCCGGATCGATCATCTGGTTGAGTCGCGAAGCGTCCAGAATGCGCGGGCCACGCATGGCAACGGCGCCCACCTGCACAATCCGGTCGTGCCGCACGTCGAGGCCGGTCGTTTCCAGATCGAGCACGACTATCGGGAGCGCTGACAGCGCCGTGTGGCTTGTCGGACGCGGGTTTCCTGGCATCGCCGGTCAGTTCTCTGGTGTCACGTCACCCGCGTGCGAAAGGGACCTCGTTCAACAGTTTGCCGATCAGGTACACCACGCCCTGGCCGATCTCGCTTTCCAGCGGAAACGACAGCATCCCCATCACCGAGTAACCGAGCATCCACGGCATCAGATAGAAGCGCGTCATGAAGAAGAACCACGCGGCGTAGAGCGGCACCACCGGCTGCACCAGAAAAGCCGGCGTGATCGGCGAAAACAGCTTTAGTAGCGGGTCGGTGGAACGGACGAAGAACCGCATGAAGAAGAAGCTGCTGTTTTCCGGCAGGAACAGCCCCATCCCGAACCTGCCGATCAGCGTCCACATGATCATGCCGAGGACGTAATCGACCGCCAGCACCCAGATTGGGAATCCCTCGATCATCTCGAATTCCGTGGCACCACGTGATTCTAATCCCGGGCGCGAAAAAGGCCGGGACGAAAATCTTCGTCCTGGCCGGTTCGATACGATGTCCTCAGTGGCTCGAATCCAGAATGGTTTTGCCTCTCGGAATGCGGACTTCGTCGACCATGGCCTGCGTTTCCGCGTCGGGCTCCTTGGTCAACAAAGTCACTACGACCATCGCAACAAGGCTTGTGGCTGCGCCAACGATCCCGAAGCGGAGGTCGTCAATGCCCAGCCACGGCGTCATTCCACCCCACTTGACCATGTAGAGATACCAGGAGCCGACCCCCAGGCCCGCCGCCATCCCTGCGATGGCGCCCGCGCGATTCGCCCGTTTCCACCAAACTCCCAGCACCAGGGGGAAGAACAGGCCGGACATCGCAAAGTTGAAGGCCCAGGCAACGGCGCCGAGAATACTGGTCAGCCTGAGGCTCGCCACGATGGCGCCTGCCGCGCCGATCCCCACCAGCAGGACGCGAGCGACAATCAGGCGGTGTCGCGTGTCAGCCTTCGGGTCGATCATCTTGTAGTACAGGTCGTGTGAAAGCGCATTGGCGATGGCCAGCAGCAGCCCGTCGGCGGTCGACATCGCCGCGGCCATGCCGCCAGCGGCCACCAGCCCGGAGATCACGTACGGCAGGCCCGCCATCTCCGGAGTAGCCAGCACGACGATATCGGCGCGCATGAAAAATTCGTTGATCTGCAGAATCCCGTCGCCGTTGCTGTCGACGATCCTCAGAAAGTCCACCGCGCTCCACTTCTGGATCCAGTCGAGCGAGTTCACCATGTCGATCGGCTTGCCGATGATGCTGCTGGCAAGGGCCGGATCCAGTACCTGCAGCTTGGTAAACGTCGCCAGCGCCGGCGCGGTGAAGTACAGCAGGAAGATGAAAAACAGCGACCAGGCCACCGACTTGCGCGCATCTCTCACCGACGGCGTGGTGAAGTAGCGCATCAGGATGTGCGGCAGCGATGCTGTGCCCAACATCATGCACATGGTGAGCGCAACGAACTTCCAGGCCGCCATCGCCGAGCTTTCCGCCTGCGAATGCAGCGTGGTCAGCGCACTCATATTGGCAACCGGCTCGACCGGCTGGAGCACCCCCACCTGGTGCAGCACTTCCAGCTCGGCGATCCTGGCTACCGCATCACCGTAGACGAACTGCGGGATCATGCCGAAGCCCTGTTTGTTCGACATCCAGATGACCGGAACGAGATAGGCAATGATGAGCACGATGTACTGGGCAACCTGGGTCCAGGTCACGGCCCGCATCCCCCCCAGCATCGAGCACAGCAGGATTCCCAGCAGTCCGAACCAGACGCCCACGGCGAAGGGTATCTGCAGCGCGCGCGCCGCTATCGTCCCGGTGGCGTTGATCTGCGCGGTCACGTAGGTGAAAGACGCTACGACCAGCACGATCACCGCGAGCAGGCGCGCGAGGTTGCCTCCGTAACGCGTGCCGATGAAGTCGGGTACCGTGTAGCAGCCGAACTTGCGCAGGTAAGGTGCCATCAGCACTGCAACCAGCACGTAGCCGCCGGTCCAGCCCACCACGAAGGCGAGATAGGCATGGCCGGACATGTAGATACCGCCCGCCATGGCCACGAACGAGGCGCCCGACATCCAGTCGGCCCCCGTCGCCATGCCGTTGAACACCGGCGGCACTTGGCGGCCGGCGACGTAGTAGGCATCCACCTGCATGGTGCGCGACAGCCAACCAATCACCGCGTAGATGACGACGGTGAACGCCACAAACAGAATGCCGATGGTGTCGGCACTGATGCCATACCACTCAAGCAACGCCATCAGCCCGACGAAGACGAGAAAACCGCCGGTGTACAGGCCGTAGATCTTCGGCAGGTTGTCGATGAAGGAACCTTTCATTCGCATGCCCATGATGGCCTCCTCCTTCTTAATCTTCAGCCATTCCGCATTCGCGATCGATGCTCTCCTGCTGGCGCACGAAGATGAACAGCTGTACCACGAATGCGATCAGGGAGCCCTGCGCCGCCATGTAGAAACCGACCGGAAAGTGCATGAACGAGAACCTGTTGAGCCACGGCGCGAACCAGTGGACCACGAAGGCGAACATGGCCCAAATCACCAGATGCACGATCATGAGCCTGCGTGTCCGGCGCCAATGGCTTTCTCTTTGGGAAACCTCCGCACTCATGCGCTATCCTCCCGTTTGTCGAATATCGATTATTCTGTTGGCGCTACCGGCGGCAGAACGCACCTGACCTGCCCGGTTTCCAGCGCAGGCTCGATTATTTCAGTCAATTTGTCAACAATGGCACGCACAGGCACTGCATGATTTCGTCATGGCGGCTCCGGTCTTCTTTCCGGGTTCTTTGGAGCGTGCTCCGGGGTTATCTCGGCGTAGCCGCGTCACGGCGCGCAAGGGTGGTCGCGGACCGCGGCACGCTGGAGGATTTTCTCGCGTCGCGATCCAGCCATGTGGCGCAAACGTCGTTGTATGGTTATCTCCGTGCGCGGGCGGGCACGCGTTTCCCGGAACTGTTTGCGGATGAAGAATTTTCGAGGTCAATCAACATCGCCAAGTGGCAGGTGTGGCTCGCATGCCTTTCGGACTTGTCCATTTACGCAGGCGGTCTGGTTGCACAGCGCGACCGCAACGCGGTTGGCGAGGTTGGACAGTTGATGTGCACGAGCGTCGAGGCAATCCTCTCGGCGACCGGGGTGCCGCCCGACACGGGGCCGGAGTTTACGGTAGAGGCGGACCGCCTGCGCAGGAGACTGCGCGCATGCCACTGGCCGGTTGTACAGGATGACGAAACGCCATTCTCCGAGAGCCCGGCGGCACTTGTCCGCTTCGCTCCCGTCGTCGACGAGTTCAAGCGGCAGGACGAGGAGATCGTCAAGAACTCGGTGCGATTTCGCTGGCAGGAGGTGCGGCGGGATTTTCGCGGGCAGCTCGATGCCGCAGCACTGATGGCGTCAGCGCGAGTCGTTGGCCAACGCGATGGCTCGTCCGATGATCGGGCGTAGTTCCCATCGTACCCTCCCGTTGGGGGACCGCGGTTTCTTGGCTTCCACACGGTCTTCAAAAGAGATTTCGACTTCCGGACGCGCAGCATGAACTCGACAATCTGGCGGTACCGGCGCTTCCAGTGGCTGAGATCGCGCAGGCTGCGCTATCTGGTCGGCGGTACGGCCATCTTGTTTGCGCTGTTCGCGTTGCTGCGGATGGTTTTCCTGTTCGGTTTCTCGGACGCGGCCGGTCGCGACGACATCGACGGCAGTGACATCCTCAAAGCCCTAGGCATCGGCTTCAGGTTCGACCTGCGGCTCGCCATTCTGGCGATGCTTCCGCTCGGCTTGCTTGCCTGCCGCCGCGCTGGAACCTGGCCACCGTGCCCGCCCTGCGCTGGCTGGCGCGAGCCTATCTCGGCGTCGCCGTTTTCGGCCTGCTACTGGTGTACATACTCGACTTCGGCCACTAAGCCTATCTCGCGGTACGCATCAACTCCACGGTGCTGAAGTTCATTGAAGACGCCGGCATCTCGGGCGAGATGGTCTGGCAGAGTTACCCGGTGATCTGGATCGTGCTCGGATGGCTGGCCACGGGAACGCTCACGCTGGCGGCACTGGTTGCGCTGGAGAAGTCGGCGTTCGGCCGCGCCCGGGTTGCGGTTTCCGCATGGTCGGCGGCCGGCGGCTTCGCCATCATGTTCGTGCTGACCCTGCTCGGTCTGCTGGGACGGGTCAGCAACATCAACATCGAGAATCCGACGCCGCAGCGCTGGAGCGACGCCTTCTTTTCCAGCAACGAAGCGGTCGGCGCGCTGGGCCTGAACCCGGCGATCTTCCTCTACGACACGCTCAAGGTTCCGCACGACCCCACGACGAGGTGCTGGTGGCGGAGTTCTATCCGGTGATGAGCGAATACCTGGGTGTGCTCGATGCGGACCCGCAGAAGCTGAACTTCGCCCGTACCATCGGGCCGCAGCCGCACCGGTTACGGTTCGCGCAGGTCCGGATCGGTCTGCATCAGCGAGAGGCGAAACCGACCAAGCGTCAGGTTGTTCAGCGCGATCAGGATGCCGCTTCCGGGGCTGCGCAACGCCACCGCAGCAAGTGAGGAATCCTGGTTGCTCGGAGGCGCGGGCAACGGCCGACTCCAGGTGGGGCCGGCATCGCCGGTGCGGCTGAACAGCACGTTCCCCGCCTGCCCACTTGCATGACGCAGCATCGCCACCGCGACGGTCTCGCTCAACGGCACGATCGTGGCCTGGATCGCATCCCGTCCCCTGGTCATCCGCAGCTTGTCGACGATCCGGCCCTCGCGATCGAGATAAAGGTACTCGGAGAACTTGCCGATGGCTTCGTGATAAATCGGCAGGCCCATGGATCCGTCGCGATGAAAAATCGGAGCGGAACGCACCAGCGTACTGAATATTGAGAAACGGCGAGGTCACCAGCCGCTTCGGCGCGGACCAGTTGATTCCGAGGTCGTCGGAGTGCATGGCATTCACTGCGCTCATCGACCAGCCGCCGACCGAAACCGATACATAGAACAGCCACAGACGATTGTCCGGGGCCATGGCAATTACCGGATTACCCAGCTTGCGGATATGCCGGCGTACAGCGCCTTCCGTGCGTTGGCGGTCCACCAGGGTGAATTCTTCGTTTCATTCCCCGGCATGCGGATCAAAGCGCGCGCCGCGGATCTCCACCGATGGCGAGCCCTCTCGGGATCCGGCAAACCACACCGAGAACAGCCCTCCGTCCGGTAGCGGTGCAAGCGACGCGGAGTGCGTGACATCATCCACGCTGGAGGACACGAAGCGGGATTGATAGACCGGCGGTTTATGCAGTGTCGCGACCGGGTCCTCGTTCTCGGGAAGGAAAAACGGCGACCAGCTGTAATCCGGGTGCCGCATCCAGCCGCCGGCGAAAATCGCGACGTGCCAGAGAGAGCCCTCGGAGCAGGGACTGCGTCAGGATTGGCGACGATGGCATGTTCGAGTCATTTTGCTTCGGGTCGTCATTGCAGCAATGTGCTTCGGGCCGGCAACGGAAGCAGACGCATGCTTACAGATGCGCCGGGAGTACACGCCCAGGATCTGCAAGCAAAAAAAGCCCCGCTTGCGCGGGGCCTTTTCGTTTTACTGACGGCCGACATCGGGCCAGCTTACATATCCATGCCGCCCATACCGCCCATACCGCCCATACCGCCACCACCGCCGTGGGAATGCTCTTCCTTCGGCAATTCGGCCACCATTGCGTCGGTGGTCAGAATCAGTCCCGCCACCGAAGCCGCGTTCTGCAGTGCAAAGCGCGTGACCTTGGTCGGATCCAGCACGCCCATCTCGACCAGATCGCCGAACTCGCCGGTTGCCGCGTTATAGCCGAAGTTGCCCTTGCCTTCGACGATCTTGTTGATTACCACCGAGGGCTCGTCACCGGCGTTGGCGACGATCATGCGCAGCGGCTCTTCGAGTGCGCGGATCACGATCTTGATGCCGGCATCCTGGTCGTGGTTATCGCCCTTGAGCTTGGCGATTGCCGAACGGGCGCGGACCAGCGCCACGCCGCCACCGGCGACGATGCCTTCCTCGACCGCGGCACGCGTTGCGTGCAGGGCATCCTCCACCCGCGCCTTTTTCTCTTTCATCTCGGTTTCGGTCGCCGCGCCCACCTTGACCAGCGCCACACCGCCGGCGAGCTTGGCGACCCGCTCCTGCAGTTTCTCCTTGTCGTAGTCGCTGGTCGATTCCTCGATCTGCTGGCGGATAGCCTTGACACGGCCTTCGATCGACTTCTGGTCGCCGGCGCCGTCGATGAGAGTGGTCTCTTCCTTGCCGATCTCCACGCGCTTTGCCTGGCCCAGGTCGTTCAGGCTGGCTTTTTCCAGCGTCAGGCCGACTTCCTCGGCGATCACGGTGCCGCCGGTGAGGATCGCGATGTCCTCGAGCATGGCCTTGCGGCGGTCGCCGAATCCCGGTGCCTTGACCGCGCAGGTCTTGAGAATGCCGCGGATGTTGTTCACCACCAGCGTGGCGAGCGCTTCGCCCTCAAGGTCCTCGGCGATGATCAGCAGCGGGCGCCCGGCCTTGGCCACCTGCTCCAGGATCGGCAGCAGCTCGCGGATGTTCGAGATCTTCTTGTCGTGCAGGAGAATGTAGGGATTCTCCAGCATCGCCATCTGCTTCTCGGGGCTGTTGATGAAGTAGGGCGAGAGATAGCCGCGGTCGAACTGCATGCCCTCGACCAATTCCAGTTCGCTTTCAAGACCGGAGCCGTCTTCGACGGTGATCACGCCTTCCTTGCCGACCTTATCCATCGCGTCAGCGATAATTTTGCCGATCTCCGCGTCGGAGTTGGCGGAAATCGAGCCGACCTGGGCGATCTCCTTGCTGGTGGTGCAGGGCTTGGAAATTTTCTTCAGCTCCTCGACCACCGCAATCACCGCCTTGTCGATGCCGCGCTTGAGGTCCATGGGGTTCATGCCGGCGGCCACATACTTCATGCCCTCCTGCACGATCGCCTGTGCCAGCACGGTGGCGGTGGTGGTGCCGTCACCCGCCACATCGGAGGTCTTGGAGGCGACTTCCTTGACCATCTGCGCGCCCATGTTCTCGAACCTGTCCTTCAGTTCGATTTCCTTGGCCACCGACACGCCGTCCTTGGTGATGGTGGGCGCTCCGAACGAGCGCTCGATCACCACATTGCGGCCCTTCGGGCCGAGAGTGACCTTGACCGCGTCGGCCAGGATGTTCACGCCGGCAACGATGCGGGCACGGGCCGAATCGTGAAATTTGACTTCTTTAGCTGCCATGAGATGTTGACTCCTGAATTCGAATGATTGGATCTGATCTGAGCGTGCGTGCGTTTCAGGCGGCTTCGAGCACGCCCATGATGTCTTCTTCGCGCATCACCAGAAGTTCTTCGCCTTCGACCTTGACGGTCTGCCCGGAGTATTTTCCGAAGAGGATTTTGTCGCCTTTCTTGACATCCAGCGGGCGAACCTTGCCGTCTTCAAGGATCTTCCCGGTGCCGACTGCAACCACTTCACCGGTATCCGGCTTCTCGGCGGCCGTATCGGGAATCACGATCCCGGACGCGGTCTTGCGTTCTTCCTCCAGGCGCCTGACGATCACACGATCGTGCAAGGGACGAATCTTCATTTATTATCTCCTTAACTGACTGATTTAGCTTATGTTTATCTGTTCGCGAACCAAACGTGTTAGCACTCGGTTAAAGCGAGTGCCAATGATACGGATGCGGAAGCGCGAATTCAACCGCAAGCGCGCAAAAACGCCGGCCGCCGTGGCTCGCGGCGGTCCCTGCGAGAAGTTGACTGGCTGAAGCTGGGTGACGGCCGGGATGGGCGCCGGCCGGGAAGTCAGTTGATCGCGCGCGACCCCGCAACGCCGAAGCGGTACACCGTGCGCCGCGGACTGCCGATCGTCGGCGGAACCGGTTCGAGCGGGCAGGGGGGTTCGCGGGTCCCGTCGGGCCTGAGGGTGGCGTCATCGCTTACGTCCGCCCAGATGCCGCCGAACACCGGCCGGAACAGCCACATCAGGTAACCCTGGCGTGCGGCAACCTGCAGCAGCTCGTCGGTGTCCGGCGCGTTCGCAACCACCGCCGGCTGCCCGTCCACGCCGAAGGGAAATGCACCGAACGCCTGCAGGCATTCCAGCGCTTCGCGCGAGCTCGCGCCCGGACGCGCGCAGGCCACCCGCTCCGCGCGCGCGACATCCCATGCGCCCAGACTCCAGCCGGCCTCCATCGCTGCACGATCGAGCAAGGCCAAATCATCCCAGCGTTGATTAAGCTGCATGGCGGAACTCGGGATTGGATTGAAGTGAACCGTCTGCGCCTCTTCGATGTCGATGATCTTCGTCTCGACGAAGCCGTGCCAGTGCAAGGTGAGAATGACTGGCGTATCGGGAAAGGGCACGGCGGCGACGGTAACTGCCACCAGCGGGCGGCCGTTTGCTGCAACCTGATCGGAAATGGCATCGAGAAGATTCATGCACGTCCTCCTGTCGCCGGAAAATATAGCGAATCGATTTCTCGCCGGTCAACCCCAAAAAAGCATGAAACACGCCAGCAGCATCGCCGGCTGCCTGCTAGCAGGATCGTCGGGCGAGCACATCGCACTGCAGCGGAAAACTTGAGCGCAGAACGGTTTCATGTCTTACTTGCGCCAGATATTCGTTAACCCCTGAATCTTTTCCAGACCCGAAACTTGTCGCAGAACCGCAATCTCCTCGACCGTAGCCTGCGCAGCGTCTGGCATCCCTGCACCCAGATGAAGGTGCACGAGACGCTGCCGCTGATCCCGATCGCGAGCGGCAGCGGTGCATGGCTGCATGACTTCGACGGCAATCGCTATCTGGATGCGATCAGCTCCTGGTGGGTGAACCTGTTCGGCCACGCCAATCCGCGAATCGCCGCTGCAATCTCGGACCAGCTTGTCGAGCTGGAGCACGTCATACTTGCAGGGTTCACCCATGCTCCCGCGGTCGAGCTCGCCGAGCAGCTCAGCCGGCACGCACCCGGACTCGGCCATTGCTTCTTCGCCTCGGACGGTTCGTCCGCGGTCGAGATCGCGCTGAAGATGAGCTTTCACTACTGGCGCAACAGCGGACGGGCGCAGAAGAACGGCTTCGTCTGTTTGGCGGGCAGCTATCACGGTGAAACCCTCGGCGCGTTGTCGGTGTCGGACGTCGCGCTGTTCCGCGACGTTTATGCGCCGCTGCTGAACAACGTGGCGCGTGTGCCATCCGCCGACTGGCGCAATGCCGTACCCGGCGAAACGCACGAACAGGCGGCAATCCGCGCAGCCGCGGTGCTGGAGGACCATCTCGCGGCTAACCATGAGCGCATCGCCGCGCTGATCGTCGAGCCGCTGATCCAGTGCGCGAGCGGCATGCAGATGTACCACCCGGAATACCTGCGCCGTGCGCGCGCCGCCTGCGACCGCTATTCGGTACACCTGATCGCGGACGAAATTGCGGTCGGGTTCGGCCGCAGCGGGAGTTTCTTCGCCTGCGAACAGGCGGCCATCCGGCCGGATTTTCTCTGCCTGTCGAAGGGCATTACCGGCGGCTTTCTGCCGTTGTCGGCGGTGCTCACCAGCGACACGGTCTACGGCGCGTTCTACGACGATCGGTTGACGCGCGGATTCCTGCACTCGCATTCCTATACCGGCAACCCGCTCGCCTGCCGCGCGGCGCTGGCGGTACTCGACATCTTCGAAGAGGACGACGTGCTGGCATCGAACCGCCGCAAGGCCGCGGTGCTGAGCGAACTGTGCAAGCCAATTGCAGCCCACCCGAAGGTGCGGCATTTCCGCAACACCGGGATGATCTGGGCGTTCGACATCGACACCGAAGACCCAGGGTTTGGCGGGCATTTCTACCAGGCGGCGCTGCAAAAAGGCCTGCTGCTGCGCCCGCTCGGCCGCACGGTTTATTTCATGCCGCCGTACATCATCGGACTGGAAGAAATGCAGTTGCTCGCCGAGGGCACTATCACCGCGCTGGATACCGCGCTCGCGCAATGCGTTTGACGTTCTACGGCGCAGCGGAGGAAGTCACCGGCTCCTGCTTTCTGGTGGAGACTGGCAATACGCGCTTCCTGGTCGACTGCGGGCTGTTCCAGGGCGGCAGGGAAGCGGAAGCCAAGAACCGCAATTCGCTGGATTTCGAGATCGAGGGGATCGATTTCGTGCTGCTGACGCATGCGCATCTGGATCATTCGGGACTGCTGCGAAGGCTGGTCGCGTTCGGCTACAAGGGACCGATCTACGCCACCGCTGCTACCGGCGACCTGCTTGAGGTCATGCTCGCTGACGCCGCGTTCATTCAGCAACGCGAATCCGACCGTAAACGCAACCGCCGCAGCCGGCGACAGCCGCTGTATACCGTAAAGCAGGCGCAGATGACCTGCCGGCAGGTGCGACCGGTCGCGTACGGCGAGGCGTTTCAACCGCATCCCTCGGTGCGCTGCAGGTTCCGGGATGCCGGGCATATTCTCGGATCGGCCATCATCGAGACCTGGGTGCGGGACGGCGGCCAGACCCGCAACCTGGTTTTCTCCGGCGACATCGGCCAGCCCGGCCATCCGATCGTCGAGGATCCCGACCATATCGAGGCTGCCGAGACCCTGGTGGTCGAATCGACCTACGGCAACCGCTTGCACAAGAACATGGAGCGGACGCTGGACGAGTTCGTCCATGCGGTGCGCGAGACCATCGAGGAAAAGGGCGGCAATGTGATCGTGCCGGCGTTCGCGGTCGGCCGTACCCAGGAGATCATTTACCTGATCATCAAACTGCACCGCGAGGGCCGGCTGCCGGAGATCGACATCTATGTCGACTCGCCGATGGCGCTCGCTGCCACCGAGGTCACACTCAAGCACATGGATCTGGTGGACGAGGATGCGGCGGAGGCCATGCGCTGGCTGCGTGGCGGCGGGGGCAAGCCGCGCATCAATTTCGTGCAGGAGTTCGCGCAGTCGCAGGCGCTGTCGAACATCAGGGGCGGCGCACTGATCATCTCCGCCAGCGGCATGTGCGACGCGGGCCGCATCCGGCACCATCTGCGCAGCAATCTGCCGCGCCCGCAGAGCGCCATCGAGAAAACGGTCAGGATCTTCGGCGAGGAGATTGCGGTACGTGCCGCAATCCACACCATCGGCGGACTGTCCGCGCATGCCGACCGCGGCGCCCTGCTCGACTGGCTGCGCGCGTTCCGCAGACCGCCCCGGCAGACATTCGTGGTGCACGGCGAAGCCTCGACGGCGCGCGACTTCGCGCAGGCAGTGCGTGGTGAACTCGGCTGGCGCGCGGAGGCGCCGTCGCCGCGAACCACGGTCGACCTATGATCGCGCAGCCCGCGTTGATGCGTCTGGCCGCGTTATGCCTGCTGGCAGCGCCCGCCTTTGCCGGACCGCTCGAGCGCCTGCCGGAATCCGTGGCAACCGCTCTGGAACAGGCCGGGGTGCCGCAGGACGCGGTAGGCATCTATGTCCTGGATGCGTCGACCGGCACGCCCGTGCTCGCGATCGGCGCAGACCACGGCATGAATCCAGCCTCGGTCATGAAGCTGCTCACCACCTTCGCCGCGCTGGAACTGCTCGGACCCGCGTACCGGCTGCGAACCGAGGCGTATCTCGACGGCGCACTGGCGGTCGGACATCTGCACGGCGACCTGATCATCAAGGGCCATGGCGATCCGGGACTGACGCTGGAGGCGCTGTGGTTGTTCCTGCGCGACCTGCGGCATCGCGGACTGCGCGACATCGGTGGCAACCTGCTGCTCGACCGCACGCATTTCGCGGTGGACGCACACGACCCGGCACTGTTCGACAACGAACCGCTGCGGCCCTATAACGCCGGTCCGGACGCGCTGCTGCTGAATTTCAATTCGTTCAGGCTGCATTTCGTCCCGGACGCGCATGCGCGCTCGGTGCGCATCTACTCCGAACCGCCGCTACCGCAGATCGGGATCGTGAACCGCCTCGAGCTCGGTTTACGCAATTGCGACCACTGGCCGGACACGCCCGCGCATCAGGACAACACGCTGATCTTCGAGGGGGTGTTCCCGGCGGACTGCGGCGAGAAACTGCGCCACTTCAGGCTGCTCAGCGCGAACGAGTACTTCGGCACGGTGTTCCGCCAGCTCTGGCAGGAACTCGGCGGCAGCTTCGCCGGCGACGTGCTGGACGGGCACGCGTCCGATGGCGCGGCGCCGTTTGCCGTGAGGGAGTCGGCGCCGGTCACCGATCTGATCCGCGATATCAACAAGCACAGCAGCAATGTCATGGCACGCCAACTGTATCTCGCGCTCGGCGTTGCGGAAGGCCCGCCGCTCACGCTCGAAAAATCCGCGCGTGCGCTGCGCGAATGGCTGGCCGGTCGCGGGCTGGGTATGCAGTCGCTGCAGATCGATAACGGCTCCGGCCTGTCACGCACCGCTAGGATCAGCGCGCGCGACACCGGCGAGCTGTTGCTCGCGGCGTGGCACAGTCCGCTGATGCCGGTGCTGGTATCTTCGCTGCCGATGGCGGCGGTGGACGGCACCATGCGCAGGCGGCTCGCCGCTTCCCCGGTGGCCGGGCAGGCCTACGTCAAGACCGGCTACCTGAAAGGCGTGCGCGCCATGGCCGGCTACCTCAGGGATGTGCAAGGCCGGCAGATGATCCTGGTGTTCTTCATCAATCATCCGTGGGCGCGTCACGCCGGGGCCGCGCATGACGCGCTGATGGAATGGGTATACGAGGGTGTTGCGCATGACTGCTGCCGGCGCGGGCGCTGAGCCTGCGCGCATCGCACGCAGATTGTCAGGGTGCGAGGGACGATATGCGATAATTTCGCGCGATCCGCCGCGGACTGCGCGGCGCCACGGTTCATCCAGGAATGCCCGATCTCGACGTTGTCATCCTTGCCGCCGGAAAAGGCACGAGGATGCACTCCGACACTCCGAAGGTCCTGCACACATTGGCCGGCCGGCCGCTGCTGGCCCACGTGATCGCCACCGCGCGTGACCTGAATCCCGCGAGGATCGTCGTGGTCTACGGCCACGGTGGTGAGCAGGTGCGCGAGCGTTGCGCCGCGCCTGGTGTGGACTTCGTGCTCCAGGCGCCGCAACTCGGTACCGGGCACGCGGTACAGCAGGCACTGCCGGTGCTTGAGGCTGAGAACACGCTGATCCTGTACGGCGACGTGCCGCTGGTCAGCGCCGAAACCCTGCGCCGGCTCTGCCGTCCGAAGGTACGGCTTTGCCTGCTCACCACCGAACTGGGCGACCCTGCAGGCTACGGTCGCATCGTGCGTGCGCGAAACGGCGAGGTGCAGCGGATCGTGGAAGAAAAGGACGCGACCGCGCGCGAGAAGGCAATCCGCGAGATCAACACCGGCATGCTCTGCACGCGGGCCGCGGACCTGAAGCGCTGGCTGCGCGCAATGCACAACCGCAACGCCCAGCGCGAGTACTACCTCACCGACATCGTCGGCATGGCAGCAGCGGAGAAAATTGCAATCGATACCGCCGCGCCGGATACCGCCTGGGAAGTGCTCGGAGTCAACAGCAAGGATCAGCTGGCGCGAGTCGAACGCATCTATCAATGGGAACGCGCGCAGGCATTGATGCGCCAGGGCGTCAGTCTTGCCGATCCCGCCCGCATCGACGTACGCGGGGAACTCGTCTGCGGCCGCGATGTGGCGATCGATATCAACTGCGTATTCGAAGGCCGGGTGGCGCTCGGCGACCGCGTGCGTATCGGCGCAAACTGCGTGATTCGCGAATCGGAAATTGGCGCAGGCAGCGAGATTCTGCCGTTCTCGCATCTCGACCAGTCGGCGACAGGCGCGGACTGCCGCGTCGGGCCGTACTCGAGATTGCGTCCGGGCACGCAGCTTGCCGCGCGGGTGCATGCCGGCAACTTCGTCGAGATCAAGGCCTCGAGCGTGGCGGACGGCTCGAAGATCAATCATCTGTCCTACGTGGGCGACACCAGCGTGGGCCGCAACGTAAATATCGGCGCCGGCACCATCACCTGCAACTACGATGGCGCCAACAAGCACCGCACGGTGATCGAGGACGACGTGTTCGTCGGCTCCGACAGCCAGCTGGTGGCGCCGGTCACTATCGGACGCGGCACGACCATCGGCGCCGGCAGCACCATTACCAGGGACACGCCGCCCGGCGAGCTGACGTTTTCCCGCGCGAAGCAGGTCACCGTCACCGGATGGAAGCGGCCGACCAAGAAACAAGGATGAAAGATGAATTCGCCGACCGCGGGTCGGCACCGGCGGCTTGTCCATCGCCGCGGTTTGCATCCCGCGTAAGCGGTTTACCCGCGCAGCGGGTTGCGGCCGTCGTCAGCCTGCATCCTTCCACCCTCAACCTTCGTCCCTGAACTCTTCCATGTGCGGAATCGTCGGCGCAATCGCCAAACGCAACATCGTTCCCGTCCTGCTCGAGGGCCTACGCAAGCTTGAGTACCGCGGATACGACTCCGCCGGCATGGCGATCGTCAACAGCGGCCTGCACCGGCTGCGCAGTGTCGGACGGGTGGCCGGCCTTGCCGAGATTGCCGAAAAGACCGGAGCGCAGGGAACGCTGGGCATCGCCCACACGCGATGGGCCACCCACGGCGCACCAAGCGAGCGCAACGCGCATCCGCATATCAGCAAGGATGGCCTGGCAGTGGTGCATAACGGCATCATCGAGAACCACGAAGCCATACGCGTCCGGCTTACCAGCGCCGGCTATGCGTTCGAATCGGACACCGACACCGAGGTCGTCGCGCATCTGGTTCACCTGCGCCTGGCTGAGTCCGGCGACCTGTTCGAGGCGGTGCGGCAGGCGACCACCGAACTGGAAGGCGCCTATGCGATCGCGGTGCTCTCGGAGCGAACCCCGGACCGTCTGGTGGTCGCGCGCCAGGGTGCACCGCTGCTGCTCGGGCTGGGTAAAGAAGAGAATTTCTGCGCGAGCGACGCCTCCGCGCTGCTGCAGGTCACCAAGAATATCGTGTATCTCGAAGAAGGCGACGTCGCCGAGCTCAACACCGATGGCTATCGCATCGTCGATGCTGCCGGTGCCGCGGCGGCACGGCCGGTGCATGAAAGCAAGCTGTCTGCAGATGCAGTCGAACTCGGACCCTACCGCCATTACATGCAAAAGGAAATCTTCGAGCAGCCGGGCGCGGTCGCGGCGACACTGGAGATGGTGGTCGGTGCGCGGTCGCTGGTACCCGAGCTGTTCGGCGTGGACGCCGCCGAGGCGTTCCGAAAGGTCAATGCGGTGCAGATACTGGCCTGCGGCACCAGCTACCACGCCGGGCTGACCGCACGCTACTGGCTGGAGGCGATCGCCGGGATTCCCTGCTCGGTGGAGATCGCCAGCGAGTACCGCTACCGGGAAAGCGTGCCGAACCCGGATACGCTGGTGATTACCGTCTCGCAATCCGGCGAGACCGCCGACACCATCGCCGCGCTCCGCCACGCGAAATCCCTTGGCCAGCAACTCACGCTCGCCATCTGCAACGTGCCGGAGAGCACGCTGATCAGACAGGCCAGCCTGCGCTTCCTGACCCGTGCCGGACCCGAGATCGGCGTGGCCTCGACCAAGGCCTTCACCACCCAGCTTGCATCGCTGTTTCTGCTGACGCTGGTGCTGGCGAAATCCCGTGGCCGACTGAACCAGAAACAGGAACAGCGGCATCTCGCTGCGCTGCGGCACCTGCCGAGCGCGCTTGCGCATGTGCTGACGCTCGAGCCGGAAGTCGAGAAATGGGCCAAGCGGTTCTCCGGAAAGCATCACGCGCTGTTCCTCGGCCGCGGGCTGCATTACCCGATCGCGATGGAGGGCGCACTCAAACTGAAGGAAATCTCCTACATCCATGCCGAGGCCTATCCCGCGGGGGAGTTGAAGCACGGCCCGCTCGCGCTGGTGGACAAAGACATGCCGGTGATCGCGATCGCGCCGAACGACACCCTTCTGGAAAAGCTCAAATCGAATCTGCAGGAAGTCCGGGCGCGTGGCGGCGAACTGTACGTGTTTGCCGACGCTGACAGTCAAATCCATGCGGGCGAAGGCCTGCACGTCATCCGCATGCCCGAGCACGCAGGCTATCTGAGCCCGATCCTGCATACGCTGCCGCTGCAACTGCTCGCCTACCACGCCGCCCTGGTAAAAGGCACCGACGTGGACAAGCCGCGAAATTTGGCGAAGTCAGTCACGGTGGAGTAGCTGCCCGCAGTCCGACAGACGTTTACGGGGCCACAGGCCTGCGCTGCAGGCTAACGCTCGCGCCAGCTTGCGGTAAGTGCGTGACAGCCACGGGCCGTAGCCACAAGCCGCGGTTTTCGGCGAAAGGCGTCACCCTCGAGCGAAGGGAACGCGGGGTGCGCGCGTGGTATCCAAATCTGCAGCAGATGCGTTATAAAAGGCATCTACACGGGATTCGAAAAGATCCCCTGAAGGAGATGGTGATGACAAATCTGAAGACCATGTTCGGTGCGCTGGCGGTGGCAACATTGCTCGCGGCGGCGCCGTTCGCCGCCGCCAACCTCGGTGCAACGGATGCGTCGGACAGCGACGATCCGAACTTCCGGCAAGGCTCGAAGGCGCTCGAGGTGCAGGACTGGGGTACGGCAATCGACCTGCTGGGCAAGGCGGCAGCGGCCGAGCCGGAGAACGCCGACATTCACAACCTGCTCGGCTATGCGAACCGCAAGTCTGGCAGGCTGGACAAGGCCTTCGAGCACTACAGTCAGGCGCTCAAGCTGAACCCGAGGCACCGGCACGCACACGAATACATCGGCGAGGCGTACCTGATGGCTGGCGATCTGACGATGGCGCAAAAGCATCTCGCCGAATTGCAGCGGCTGTGCTCGCCGATTCCCTGTGAAGAGCTGCGCGAACTCCGGCGCGCGATCGACGAATACCAGAAGAACCAATAGCCACGATGCCCAATCCGGCAATCCGCGCGGTACTGTGGGATTTCGGCGGCGTGGTGACGGAGAGCCCGTTTGTCGCCTTCCGCGCGTTCGAGCGGGCGCACCATCTGCCCGATGGTTTTCTGCGCTCGGTGAACTCCCGCAATCCGGACGGCAATGCCTGGGCGCGCCTGGAGCGCGGGGAGCTCACTGCGGAAGGCTTTGACCAGGCCTTTGCGGAAGAATCCCGCGCGCTCGGGCACGAGGTCCGCGGGCTCGATGTGGTGGATCTGGTATTCGGCCCGGTGCGGCCGATGATGCTGGACGCGATCCGCAGGTGCAAACGCCACTTCATCACCGCCTGCCTGACCAACAACATGCAGCCCGGCGGCCGCCGCGGGCTGGAACGCAGACCCGAACTCGAGCGTGACTGGCACAGTGCGCTGTCGCTGTTCGACCAGGTGATCGAGTCATCGAAAGTCGGCGTCCGCAAACCGGAACCGCGGTTTTTCGAGCTCGCCTGCGCACATCTCGAAGTCGAGCCACCGCAGGCGGTGTTCCTGGACGATCTCGGCATCAACCTGAAACCCGCGCAGGCGATGGGCATGCACACGATCAAGGTCGCCGAGCCGCAGGCGGCATTGCGTGAGTTGAGCAGTCTGCTGCAGATCTCACTGCAATAGCCATGTGCATGAACTGATTCACCGGACTACACGCGTCAAACGTGTGTGCGGCGGATTGCTGCTGGCCAGCGCGTGTTACGGCAGCTTCAAGGTGGAGCACGTGCGCGGGCATCATGCCGACATCGGCACCGGCGCGGATGCGACCACTGCGCGCGCGGGGGAATCCTTTTACCGCTACTTCATCCGGCTGCTGCCGCGAAACTTCTGCAAGGCGTGGCGGCTGGAGGCGCAGCGGCTTGCACAGAACGGACTGCGCACAATGTCATTCAGGAATGAACTGATCGGGTGGTCGCTGGTTTCCTTCGGTATCGCGACCTTCTTTCTGGCGTGGCTGGGCTGGCGCGGGCTGACGTTCTTCCTGCTGCAAAGCCTGGTGGCAATCGCGCTGCTCGAACTCATCGACTACATCGAACACTACGGCCTTTCCAGGAAGCGGCGGGCGGACGGTACCTGCCTGCCGGTGGGCGCGGAGCATTCGTGGAACTCGAGCTTTCTGCTGACCAACCTGTTCCTGCTGCAGCTGCAGCGCCACCCGGATCATCACCTGTTCCCGCGCCGGCCCTACCCGCTCCTGCGGCATATCGAGGACAGTCCACAGCGTCCGGCGGGTTACGCCACCATGGTGGTAGTCGCGCTGCTGCCGCCGCTGTGGCGGCGGATCATGGATGCGCGCTTGCGGGCGTACCTCGAACGGTCTGCCTAGGTGCGCTCGCGGCGGGGTTTGCGCGGCGCGCGCGCAAACAGCACATCGAACAGCGGGCGCGGCAGCGAACGCAGCAACGCAGCGACCAGCGCCATCTGCCAGGGAATCACCAGAAATCGCTGACGCCGGTCTATGGCCCGGGCAATATCGCGGGCAGCGGATTCGGCGTCGATGATGAACGGCATCGGGTACGGGTTCTCCGCAGTCATCGGCGTGGCGACGTAGCCGGGGCAGACCGTCACCACGTCTACGCCGGACCCACGCAGTTCGAGCCGCAGGCTCTCCAGATAAGTGATGGCCGCCGCCTTGGAAGCGCTGTAGGCGGCCGCACCGGGCAGGCCGCGGAAGCCCGCGACGCTCGCGATGCCGGCCAGCACCCCGCGCTTCTGTTCACGCATTTCCGCGAAGAAAGCCTGAAAGGTCAGCATCAGGCCGGTGACGTTTATGGCGAAGATCTCGTCGAATACCGGATTGTCTTCCGGCCTGCCGGTAAGGGTGCCGGCCGATACCCCGGCATTTGCAATCACGATGTCCGGCACACCGGCCCTCGCGATGAAATCACGCGCCGCGGCGCGCAGTGCTGCAGCGTCCCGCACGTCTGCCACGTAAGTGTGAGTCGGGACAGGCAGGGAGTTCTTGAGCTGGTCGAGCAGGTCTCCCCGGCGGGCGATCAGCCCGAGCGTCGCGCCGCGCCGGGCGTATTCCCTGGCGAGCGCCTGTCCGATTCCGCTCGACGAACCGGTGATGACAACCCTGAGCGGTGCCGGAGAATCATTCATTTCCCCGGCGCGCTTCGCGCGCCATCGCCACCAGCCCATTCAGCACTTCGACCAGCCGCTCGACGCTGCCGAGCATGCCGCCGGTCGTGAGATAGCGGCCGTCCACCACCAGCGTGGGCGTGGCGCGGATGCCATACTCGACCGTGGTGTCGCGCGCCTGCTGCACCTTGATCACGGTTTCCTCCGACATCAGCACCTGCTCGAAGCGCGCGCGGTCCAGCCCCTGTTCTTCCGCCCAGTTCTCCAGATCCGACTTCGTCAGCAGGCCCCGACCGCGCTGGTGCACGCTGCGATACACCTCGCCGTGCAGGCGCGGCAACACGCCGAGCTCCTCGAGGGCGAAATACAGGCGGGTCAGTGGAATCCAGTCGACCCGGCGCAGCGCGGGAACGCGCCGGAAGTCCACGTCCTCAGCCTTGGCGGCGAGCCACTCGTCGAGCAGCGGATCGAAGCGGTGGCAGGTGCCGCAGCCATAATAGAAAAACTCGATAACCTCAATGCGTTCGCTGCCCGCCTGCGGGCGCATGTCGACCAGGACATAATCGACGTCCTGCATTGGCGCTGCACGCGCCAGCGTGCAGGCCAGTATCAGCGTCGCCCCCAGCAGGCGCGCGGGGAACTTCAGGGATAAACGCACGCCTACCCCCGGCGCGCCATGTCGATCAGCCCATTCAGCACCTGCATGAAGCGATTTGCGTCCACGCCGCCGTCGGCCCTGAGCGTCATCGATGGGCCGGTCAGGTACTTGCCGTTTACAACCACGTAAGGCGTGCCGGGCACCCGGTAGTTGCGCGTCATTTGCGCCGCACGCTGCGCCTTGGTGCCCACGCTAAACGAATCGAACACCGCGTGAAACTTGTCGGCATCCACGCCCTGCTCCGCCACCCAGCGCATCAGCACCGCCTTCTCATCCAGCCGCAGCCCCTGCTCGTGGATGGCTGCGTAGGCCTTCATGTGCAGCTTGTCCAGCAGGCCCATTTCTTCCAGCGTGTAGTAAACGCGTGCCAGCGGAAGCATGCGCTGGTTGAACACCGCGGGCACGTAGCGGAACTCCACGTCGGCCGGCTTGGTGGCAAGCCAGGTCTTGAGCAGCGGCTCAAAGTCGTAGCAATGCGGGCAGGCGTAATTGAAGAACTCGACCACCTCGATCTTGGTCCCGCTGACGGGGTGTGCGGGGTTGACCATGCGGTACTCGGTACCGGCGGTCGGACGCGACTGCGCGTACAGCGCAGCGGATGCAGTTGCGGCAAGCGCGAGCAAAATAACGAGAACACGTTTCATAACCGATACTCCTGAAGAATTCCGATGTCTACGAAGCCGGGTCACGCACCTTGATCAGGTTGGCCTCGTAGTTGTTGTCCGTAAGAACCGCGCGCGATGCATCCAGTTCTTTCATGTCGGTAAACGGACCGACCCGCACGCGATGCCAGATTTTCCCGTCCGGAAGCTGCGCGGTCTGGATCCTGGACTCGATCCCCGTCAGCGCCAGCCGCGCCTTGAGGTTGTCGGCATCGGCCGGATTCTGGAACGCCGCCACCTGCAGGAAGTAAACCTCCTTTGCCGAGGGCGGCGGGGCGCGCCTAATTTCCTCGGTCACCGCTTCCTCGGTTTCCGGAAGTATCTTGTAGAAGTCGAATCGCGGTTTTGGTTCAGCCGGCTTTACTGCCGCCTGCGGCTCGGGTTTCTTCTCTGCCGCCCGCTGCCTGTCGACAAACGGCGAAGGACCCTTGTTGATGTATAGCGCTACACCGAGCGCAAGGCACAGGCCGAGCAGAACGCCGATCAGAACGCCGATTCCCAGCGGATTCCCGCGCCCGATTGGAGTCCCGCTGCTCTTGTAATCCCGACTCATGACGGCCCAAGTTTACATCTTATCCGGTGCGCCGACTCCGAGCAGAGCGAGTCCGTTGCGAAACACCTGGCGTATCGTGACGACCAGCGCGAGTCGCGCCGTCTTCACCGCATCGTCGTCCACCAGGATCTGCGTGGAGTTGTAATAGCTGTGAAACAACGCCGCCAGATTGCGCAGATAGAACGCGATCAGGTGGGGCGCGAGGTCCTGCGCTGCCGCTACGATGGTTTCCGGGAACGCCAGCAGTTCCTGGAGCAGCGCCAATTCCTGCTCTTCAACGAGCAGCGAGCTGTCCGCGTTGACAAGCCCGGCAACCTCCCCGCCCCAGCGTTCGAGGACGCTCGAGCAGCGTGCGTGCGCGTACTGGATGTAGTAAACAGGGTTTTCGTTGCTCTGCGACTTGGCGAGATCGAGGTCAAAATCGAGATGCTGGTCGCTTTTGCGCAATACATAGAAGAACCGCGCGGCATCGTTGCCCACTTCTTCGCGCAACTCGCGCAAGGTCACGAAATCGCCGGCACGGGTGGACATCGACACTTTCTGCCCACCCCGGTACAGCACGGCGAACTGCACCAAGGAGATCGTCAGTCTGGCCGGATCGCGGCCAAGCGCCTCGAGCGCGCCGCGCACCCGCGGGATATAACCGTGATGGTCGGCGCCCCACACATCGATCACTCGATCGAAGCCGCGATCGAGCTTGTTCAGGTGATATGCGATATCGCTCGCGAAATAGGTGTACTGACCGTTCTCCCGCTGCAGCACACGATCCTTCTCGTCGCCGAATGCGGTCGAACGGAACCACTTCGCACCGTCCTGCTCGTAGAGGTGCCCGCGCGATTCGAGCAGCGCGATCGCCTGCGCGACCAGACCGGAATCGAACAGCGAACGCTCCGAGTACCAGACATCGAAGGTGACGCCAAACTCGAGCAGATCGTTACGGCAGTCACCCAGCTGCTCGGTCAGCACGAAGTCGTGGACATATGCGTAATCCGGACCAAGCACACCCCTGGCGTTCGCGATCAGCGCGTCCAGGTGCGCTTCAGCATCGGCATCCGCCGCAGGAAGTTTCTCGACGACCCGTGCGGCCGGATGCGCATAGCGCCCGCCGTGCGCGTCATGAATTGCGTACGCCATTGCCCGTACGTAGTCGCCCTGGTAGGCGTTCGCCGGGAACGGCACGGTTTCGCCGGCAATTTCCAGGTAGCGCAGCCAGGTGGAGAGCGCAAGAATGTCCATCTGCCTGCCGGCATCGTTGATGTAATACTCCCGCGTCACCTCGAAGCCGCCCGCCTGCAGCACATTTGCCAGGCTCGCGCCGTAAGCCGCCCCGCGGCCATGGCCCACATGCAGCGGGCCGGTCGGGTTGGCCGACACGAACTCGACCTGCACTTTCTCGCCGCGGCCGGCGGCGCTGTGGCCATAGGCATCCTGCTGTTCGAGTACCGCCGCCACCGCCTGCTGTTTGACCGACGAACGCAATCTGAAGTTGATGAAACCGGCGCCGGCCACTTCGGCGCTGTCCAGCCACGCGTTCGGCGGCAACGCATCCACGATAGCGGCGGCAATGTCCCTGGGATTGCGCTTCAGCGGCTTCGCCAGCTGCATTGCGACGTTCGAAGCAAAGTCGCCGTGCTGCGGCGATTTCGGGCGCTCGATAACGATTGCAATCGAAGCAGCCTCTGGAGCGACGATCGCAAGCGCATCGCGCAGCGCCGATTCGAGCATGGCGCGAAGGTCCGGAAGCGTGGTCATGGCGGATGCGCTGGCAAAAAAGCCGGATTATATCGACTGCTCGCTTGCTAAAGCTCGATCGGGTCGACATCCAGGCCCAGACGCACCCGGCGCGCAGATTCTCCCGCCACCTGTGGCTGCCAGTGCGCCAGAAACCGCTGCAATGCCCTGCGCTCCGCGGCCTGCACCAGCAACTGCGCACGGTGACGACCAGCGACCTTGGGCATCGCGGCCGGCACCGGGTCGTACACCGTCACCGGAAGATCGAGCGCCCGGGCTTTTCGCGCGGCCACTGCCAGATAGTCCAGCGCTGCGGTCTCGTCGAGCGCTTCCGCCCTGAGGACGGCCTGAAATACGTACGGCGGAAAGCCCGCCCTCTGCCGTTCGGCCAGCAGCACGTCCGCAAATCCGTCGAAATCCGAGCGCGCGAGCGCCTGATATAGCGGGTGCTCGGGAAACTGCGTCTGCACCAGCACCTCGCCGGCGAGGTCCGCGCGTCCTGCGCGTCCCGCCACCTGCACCAGTTGCTGGAACAGCCGCTCGCCAGCCCGGAAGTCGCCGCTGAAAAGCCCCTGGTCCGCGTCCACCACTGCGACCAGCGTGAGCTTCGGAAAGTCATGACCCTTGGCCAGCATCTGCGTGCCGACGATGATGTCGACTTCGTCGGCATGGATGCGTTCGCGCATCTGCGCGAACGCATCGCGGCGGCGCGTGCTGTCGCTGTCGATCCGCAGAACTGCGGCTTGCGGAAACAATGCGCCCAGCGTTTCTTCCAGTCGCTGGGTGCCGTGCCCGAGGCCGCGCAAGTCCTGGTTTCCGCAAGACGGACAGGCGGCGATCAGCGGCTGTTCGTGCCCGCAGTGATGGCAGCGTAACCGGCGCGCCCGCAGATGCAACGTCAGGCGAGCGGCGCAACGGCGGCACTCGGCGGTCCACCCGCAATCGCGGCACAGCAGCACCGGCGAGAAACCGCGCCGGTTGATGAAAATCAGACTCTGCTCGCCGCGGTCCAGCCGATCGCGTATCGCTTCGACGGTCTCGTTACATAACCCGTTGTGCAGGCGCGCGTCGCGCATCCCCAGCAGGCGCACGCGCGGCGCGAGCGCTGCCGGCCGCGTACTCAGGCGAAGATGTCCGTAGCGGCCATTGCGTGCGTTGAGATAAGTCTCCAGCGAGGGGGTCGCCGAGCCCAGCACGATCGGCACTGCGCGTTGCTTCGCCAGGTAGATGGCGAGATCCCGCGCCGAGTAGCGCAGTCCATCCTGCTGCTTGAACGAGGCATCGTGTTCCTCGTCGACAATCACCAGTCCGAGCCGCGGCAACGGGGTGAACACGGCGAGCCGCGTGCCCAGCACCAGCGAAGCGCTGCCGTTGCGGGCCGCTTCCCAGCGCGCAAGACGCTCGCCCTCGGCCAGGCCGCTATGCAGGCTGACAAAGCTTGTCTGCGGAATCCTCGCGCGCAAACGCGCCTCCAGCTGCGGCGTCAGGTTGATTTCCGGCGCCAGCAGCAGGGCCTGCTCGCCGCGGAGCAGAGCCGTTTGTATCAGTTGCAGGTATACCTCTGTCTTGCCGCTGCCGGTCACGCCCTGCAACAGCCACGCCGCGAAGGTGCCGAATGTTCCGCTTATCCGCCGCACCGCCTCGGCCTGCTCCCGGGTCAGCGAAGGTGCCTCAACAGCGCCGGAGGCCGTCGGCGGCGGCGGGTTCTGCCTCGCAGCCGCTGCACGCTTCTCGACCAGGCCGACGTCGATCCATTCCGACAACACGGCGGGTGCGCGCGGGCAAAGCAGGCGCGCCTGCACGCTGTCCACGTGGCCGCTCGAGCGCAGGGCGTCAAACAGCCGGCGCACCGTGGTCGCCCGCTTTGGCAGCGCCTGCGGATCGAACGCGCGGCCCTGCTCGGTGATCGCGTACTCCCACAGCCGCACGCGCTCGCCGTGGGAAGGCCGGCGCAGCGCGGTCGGCAGCACGGCGCTCAAGACCTGGCCGAGCGGGCAGCGGTAGTACTCGCTGGTGAAGGTTGCGAGCTTCATTGTGTCATCGGGCAGCGGCGCAATCTGCAGAACCCGCTCGACCCGGCGCAAACGCTCGCGCGGCAGCGCACTCTGCGCTGCAGTTTCCATTACCACGCCGATCGCGCGGCGTCGCCCGAATGGGACGACCACGATCGAGCCAGATTCAAGCGCCAGCTCGCCCGCGTCGTAATCGAACAACGCGTCGAGCGGTACATCAAGGGCAACGCGCGCAATTCGCATCGGAGTGAAAATCCGCGGTCGGCTGAGCCGCGATGCCTCGTTCAGGTTCTTTGAAAACTATCGTTAACCCACTCGCCCGGCTGGATTTGCAGGAAGGATAGCCTGTGGATAAGTCTGTTGATGAAAATCGTCGGTCGAAACACTTGACAAGGCGGAACTCGGCGTCAGTCTTGATCTTCGGGCAAACCACGAAAATTATATGAGCAAAATCATGGTATTAAAAAAGCCCTCGGCAGTCCAAGAATCAACCGACCACCCACATCGTAGCGGCCCCAAGCTGTGCATAAGCAGCGGTCGGCGACACAACCGATGACGCGGCAGCTAGTGGAAGTGTGTGCTTACGGTGTGTACCGCGTCCACCAGTGCGGCAACGTTTTCCGGCGGTGTGTATTGGGAAATGCCATGCCCCAAATTGAAAACATGTCCCGACCCGGTACCGAATGCGGCCAGCACCCGGCTGGCCTCGCTTGCCACCGCCTCCGGCGTGGCAAGTAGCACCCCGGGGTCGAGATTTCCCTGTAGCGCGGCGCGGTCGCCGATACGCGCGCGCGCCTGTCCGATATCAATCGTCCAATCCAGACCCACGGCGTCCGCGCCGGTCATAGCCAGCGCTTCCAGCCAGAGCCCACCGCCCTTGGTGAAAACAATCCGGGGCACCGCGGTGCCCGCGCTGTCCCGCTTCAGCAGATCGAACACTCGCGAAAGGTAGTGCAGGGAAAACTCGCGAAACGCGGCGTCGGAAAGAATACCGCCCCAGGTGTCGAACAGCATCACCGCCTGCACGCCGCTCTCGATCTGCGCATTCAGGTAGCGCGCAACCGATTGCGTGTTGACCTGCAGAATCGCATGCATCAGGTCCGGCCGCGAATACAGCATGCGCTTGACCTCGAGGAAGTCGCTGCCGCCGCGGCCCTCGATCATGTAGCAGGCAAGCGTAAAAGGGCTACCGGAGAAGCCGATCAGCGGCACCGAGTTCGCCAGCGCCTTGCGGATCTGCACGCAGGCATCGAGCACGTAGCGCAAGTGATCGCCCGGGTCCGGAACCGCGAGGTTGCGGATCTCCCATTCGTCACGCAACGGCCGCTCGAAACGCGGGCCTTCGCCCTCGGCAAAATACAAGCCGAGACCCATCGCATCCGGAATGGTGAGGATGTCCGAGAACAGGATCGCGGCATCCAGGGGGAATCGCGCAAGCGGTTGCAGCGTCACTTCAGTGGCGAAATCCGGGTTCTTGCACAAATCCAGAAAGCTGCCGGCGCGGGCGCGCGCCTGGTTGTACTCCGGCAGGTAACGGCCGGCCTGCCGCATGACCCAGATCGGCGTATACGGTGTCGGCTCGCGCATGAGTGCACGGAGCAGTGTGTCGTTTTTCGGGCGGGTCACTGGATTGGCGTGCAGAGGTTCAGTTGCCGCCGGCGCACGGCGTCGGGCCGTATGGCGCCGGCGGGAGTCGGGCGATCTGAAACCTTTGCGATTGCAGCCTCAACGCGGCAACTCGGAAGCGCCCATCAGCGCAAGGTCCACTGCCCGCGCACACTGACGTCCCTCACGAATCGCCCACACCACCAGCGACTGGCCGCGGCGCATATCGCCCGCCGCAAACACCTTGGGGTTGGAAGTCCGATAATCGTCGGTATCGGCCTTGACGTTTCCGCGCTGATCGCGTTCGAGCCCAAGTTCCTCCAACGGCCCGGCATGCACGGGGCTGACAAAGCCCATCGCCAGCAGCACCAGATCGGCACGCATCTCGAATTCGCTTCCGGGCATCTCCTGCATCTTCATCTGCCCGCCCGCGTCTTTCTTCCATTCGAGCCGCGCTGCGACCAGCTTCTCCACTTTGCCCTTGCTGCCGGTGAGTCGCTTGGTGGAGACCGCCCAGTCGCGGTTGCAGCCTTCTTCGTGCGACGACGATGTGCGCAGCTTGATCGGCCAGTTCGGCCACGTCAGCGGCTTGTGCTCCTCCTCGGGCGGCATCGGCATCAGCTCGAATTGCGTCACCGACAGGGCGCCCTGGCGATTGGATGTGCCGACGCAGTCCGACCCGGTGTCGCCGCCGCCGATGACAATCACGTGCTTGCCGGTCGCCAGAATCTGCCCCGCCACGTTGGCGCCGGCAACCGTCCTGTTCTGCTGCGGCAGGAACTCCATGGCGAAATGCACGCCGCCGAGTTCGCGCCCTGGAACCGGAAGGTCGCGCGGGTTCTCCGCACCGCCGGCCAGCACCACCGCGTCGAACTGCTCCAGCAGTTGCTCGGCCGGAACGAACTCCTGCGCCAGGTTGTACACGCCCTTGATGTCGGGCGCCTTGCGTCCGATGCAAACTCCGGGGCGAAACTCCACACCCTCGGCCTGCATCTGCTCGAGCCGGCGGTCGATATGCCGCTTCTCCATCTTGAAATCGGGAATCCCGTAGCGCAGCAAGCCGCCGATCCGGTCGTTCTTCTCGAACACCACCACGTCATGTCCCGCACGCGCCAGTTGCTGAGCACAGGCAAGCCCGGCCGGGCCGGACCCGACCACGCCGACCTTCTTGCCGGTCTTGCGTGCTGGCGTCTGCGGCTTCACCCAACCCTCGTCCCAGCCCTTGTCGATGATCGCGTGCTCGATCGACTTAATCGTAACCGGGTCGTTGTTGATGTTCAGCGTGCAGGCCGCTTCGCAGGGTGCTGGACACACGCGGCCGGTGAACTCCGGGAAATTGTTTGTAGAGTGCAGCGCGTCCAGCGCCTGACGCCACTGCTGCCGGTAAACCAGATCGTTCCAGTCCGGAATGATGTTGTTGATCGGGCAACCGGGCTGGCAGAAGGGAATGCCGCAATCCATGCAGCGCGCACCCTGCCTGCCGGCCTGGTCGTCGGGCAGATGGAGCACAAACTCCCGGTAATTCCTGACGCGATCGGAAACCGGCAGCGAGGGTTCGTTCACCCGCTGAATCTCCATGAACCCGGTCGGCTTTCCCATTACGCGGCCTCCAGTTGCTTCTGCTTCAGTTTCCCCGCTGCCAGCTCGCCAAGCGCGCGCCGGTATTCGTTCGGATGAATCTTGACGAACCTGGGCAGCATCGACGACCAGTCATCCAGCACCTGCCGCGCTACGGTACTGCCGGTATAGCGCAGATGCTTCTCGATCAGACCCCTGAGCAGCGTCTCGTCAGCCTGCCCGAGATGCATTGGCTCACTCTGCGGCTGCCGGTCCTGCGGCAGCACCGGCTCCAGCTTCACCATCGCCAGATTGCAACGCTTGGAAAACATACCCGAGCGGTCCAGCACATAGGCGATGCCGCCGCTCATGCCGGCAGCGAAATTGGCGCCGGTTTCGCCCAGAACCACCACGGTTCCGCCGGTCATGTACTCGCAGCCATGATCGCCCACGCCTTCGATTACCGCGGTCACGCCGGAGTTGCGTACCGCAAAGCGCTCGCCAGCAACACCCCTGAAAAACACCTCGCCCTCGATCGCGCCGTACAGCACGGTATTGCCGACGATGATGTTCTCTTCCGGCTTGCCTGAGAACGTCTGCGGCGGGCGAATGACGATGCGCCCGCCCGAAAGCCCCTTGCCGACATAATCGTTGGCATCGCCCTCGAGCTCGAGCGTGATGCCACGCGCCAGAAAAGCGCCGAAGCTCTGGCCGGCGGTTCCGCTCAGACGGATATGAATGGTGTCGTCCGGCAAGCCGGAATGGCCGTACCGCCGCGCGACCTCGCCCGACAACATGGCGCCCACCGTGCGGTTGATATTGCGGATCGACGCCTCGATCGAAACGCGTTTCTGGTGCTCGATAGCGGGTCGTGCCTGCTCGATCAGGCGAACATCGAGCGCCTTGTCCAGGCCGTGGTCCTGCTGCTCGCAGTTGTAGCGTGCAACCTCCGCTGGCATGTCCGGCCGGTGGAAGATCCTGGAGAAATCCAGCCCCCTGGCCTTCCAGTGCTCGACGCCCTTGCGCGTGTCGAGCAAATCGGAACGTCCGATCAAGTCGCTGAATCGGCGAACACCCATCTGCGCCATGATCTCGCGGATCTCCTGCGCCACGAAATGGAAATAGTTGATCACGTGCTCGGGATTGCCTGAGAACTTCTTGCGCAGCTCCGGATCCTGGGTGGCCACGCCGACCGGACAGGTGTTGAGGTGGCACTTGCGCATCATGATGCAGCCCGAAACCACCAGCGGCGCGGTGGCGAACCCGAACTCATCGGCGCCGAGTAGCGCGCCGATCACGACATCGCGCCCGGTTTTCATCTGGCCATCGACCTGCACGGCGATGCGTCCGCGCAAGCGGTTCAGCACCAGCGTCTGCTGTGTCTCCGCCAGACCCAGTTCCCACGGTGTGCCGGCGTGCTTAATCGATGACAGGGGCGACGCGCCGGTACCACCGTCATGGCCGGCGATCGTCACGTGATCGGACTTGGCTTTCGACACGCCCGCGGCAACCGTTCCCACGCCGACCTCGGAAACCAGCTTGACGCTGATCGACGCCTGCGGATTGGCGTTCTTCAGATCGTGGATCAGCTGCGCCAGATCCTCGATCGAGTAGATGTCGTGATGCGGCGGCGGCGAAATCAGCCCCACGCCAGGAACCGAAAAACGCAATTTGGCGATGTACTCGGACACCTTGTGCCCGGGCAGCTGGCCGCCCTCGCCGGGCTTCGCACCCTGGGCGACCTTGATCTGAATCTGGTCCGCGCTCACGAGGTATTCGGCGGTCACGCCAAATCGGGCGGATGCCACCTGCTTGATGCGCGAGCGCATCGAATCGCCCGCCTTCAGCGCAATGTCCTTCACCACCACATCGCCGAGTTCCGCGACGGTGCTGGAGTCGTGCTCCACCGGGTGATAACGAAGCGGATCCTCACCGCCTTCGCCGGTATTGGATTTGCCGCCGATCCGGTTCATCGCGATAGCCAGCGTGGTATGCGATTCGGTCGATATCGCGCCCAGTGACATGGCACCGGTCGCAAATCGTTTGACGATCTCGGTCCACGGCTCGACTTCGTCGATCGGCACCGGCGATGCCGCCGGCTTGATCTCGAACAGGCCCCGCAGCGTCATCAACCTGTGGCTCTGCTCATTGATGAGCGTGGCGTACTCGCGATAGGTTTCGTAGCTGTTGGCGCGCGTGGCGTGCTGCAGTTTCGAGACTGAATCCGGCGTCCACAGGTGCTGTTCGCCCCGCGTGCGGAACGCGTACTCGCCGCCCGCATCGAGCGCATTCGCCAGTACCGGATCCTTGTCGCTGAAGGCGGCACGATGCGTGCGCAAGGTTTCTTCGGCAATCTCTGCCATGCCCACGCCCTCGATGTTGCTGGCGGTGCCGATGAAGTACCTGTCGACGAAAGACGAGTTGAGTCCGATCGCCTCGAAGATCTGCGCGCC
>DATKEK010000138.1:0-2617 GCA_035512195.1 Burkholderiales bacterium | reverse complement strand
CCTTGACGGAGAACTGGTGGTTCCGGTCAAGGTCGGCACGGTCGGTGGGGCATTGCATTCAAACCCGGCGGCAACTGTGGGTCTCGCTATCGCGGGGGTGCAATCGGCGGCGGAGCTTGCAGAGATGATGGCGGCAGTCGGCCTGGCGCAGAATCTGGCTGCTCTGCGTGCGCTGCTGGGCGGCGGAATACAGAAGGGCCATATGAGTCTGCATGCGCGCAGCGTGGCCGCGAGCGTCGGCGTTCCGCCTGAAAGCTTCGATCGTGTCGTGGCCGCGCTGAACGAGAGCGGGGTGATCAAGGACTGGAAGGCCCGGGAGATCCTTGACCGACTGGAGCGCGACGAGCGGCCAGGGGGGGTTGCGGTGCCGGCCAATTGCCCGAAGTCGGGCTCGGCCCCGGGCTCGGCCTGGGGCAAGGTCATCCTTTTCGGCGAACACGCTGCGGTCTATGACCGGCACGTTCTGGCGCTGCCGATAGAATGCGCCGCTGTCGCCTCGCTCAGGGAGGTCGATGACGAGACCCGGCTCACGGTGAGCGAACCTGCGGGCACCGAGCGACATGTCGTTCCGCGTACGGCTGCGGGCGGTGTTGGCGGGATGCTGGCCTACATCATCGAACGGCTTGGACTGGCGGGACGACACTTCGATGTGCGTCTGGAGCTGCGGGTTCCGGTCGCCATGGGATTGGGTTCGTCGGCATCGGCATCGGTAGCTATCGTACGTGCTTTCGATCAGCTGTTGGAACTCGGCCTTGACGATGAGGCGGTCAATGCGCTGGCGTACGACTGCGAGAAGCTTGCGCATGGCGATCCCTCGGGGATCGACAATACGCTCGCGACCTACGGCAAACCGATCCTGTTCCGGCGCAATGCCAGTCCCGCGATAAAGCCGATCGAGTTGTCCGCAATGCCGCCGCTGGTCGTGGCCGCAAGCGGCACGCGCGGCATCACCCGCGACCAGGTGAACGCGGTCCGGGAGCGGTTCAGTCGTATGCGCGCGTCCTACGATGCGGTGTTCGATCAGATGGATGGCATTGCTCTGGCAGGCGCAGGCGCATTGGCCGCGGGCGACTACGCTACAATAGGCGGCCTCATGAACGTATGTCATGGCCTGCTCAATGCGCTGCAGGTGTCGACGCCGGAACTTGAAAGGATGGTCGACATCGCGAGAAGAAGCGGTGCGGTCGGCGCCAAGCTGACGGGTGCGGGTGGCGGCGGTTCGATCGTCGCCCTCTGTCCGGGTACCGTTGCACAGGTCGAGGAAGCGCTGCGCGGGGCCGGGTACCGAATCGTCAGGATGCAGCTTGAATGAAAGACAATCTCAACAGGATCGTTTCATCCGAAGACGAGCAACTCGTTCTAGTCGACACGGACGACCGGGTATCCGGTGGTCTGGACAAGGCTTCGTGCCACGATGGCAAGGGGATCCTCCACCGCGCGTTCTCGTTATTCGTTTTCGATCCGGCTGGCCGGCTGCTGCTGCAGCAGAGAGGTGCGGACAAACGCCTTTGGCCGCTCTACTGGTCAAACAGCTGTTGCAGTCATCCGCGCCAGGGCGAGTCGATGGAACGGGCGACCGAAAGACGCTTGCGCGATGAACTCAACATCGGCGCCGATCTGGAATACGTCTACAAATTCATCTACCAGGCATCGTACGAGTCGCTCGGCTCCGAGCACGAGCTGTGCTGGGTTTACCTGGGGCGCACGAAACAGGAGGTTGTGCCGAATCGCAACGAGATCGCCGCCACCCGTTTCCTGAACGCCGATGAAGTGCGCCGGCAACTCACGCTCGCCGAGGAGAATTTCACGCCGTGGTTCAAGCTGGAATGGCAGCGCCTCGAGAAAGACCACGCCGCAATTCTGGAACGATACCTGGCTCCATGCTGAGCCGCCGGGAATGTGCCGTCAAACGGCGTAGCGGTAGTACTCGATGCCAACGTCCTGAAACAGGCGCTGGTCCGTGCGTCCCACCCTGTCGATGATGAATTCGTTCCGCGGAAGATAGTCGAGTCCGGCAACCCGGTGACCGTCATGCAGGGCCTCGTATTGCTCGCGGTTCAGGTCGATGGTGAATTCCATGGCCTTGGCGAAACCGATAGCGGCGGTCGCCTCGCGCCAGCGATTCGAGACGATAAACGGGATCACCTCCGCGGCATCGCCGCTCCCGTAACCGAGCGTCAGTAACTCTTCGCCTTCCAGGTTCCGGCCCTCGTCAAGAGCCTGCTCGAACCCGGCTGCTATCCAGGCGGGTAGCGCAGCGGTATACAGGTTGCCGAGATCCAGCATGGTGTCGCTGCCGAGCGCCAGCTTGTCGAGAATCTCGCGGCGATAACGCCGGGAGGCACGAAAGATCCGGAAGACCGCCATGGTCAGCGGATAAACCTCGAAATTCAGCTGCTCAGCATTCGCCAGGCTGACGATCTGCGGCTTGCTCACCATCTCCGCGAGAAGTGCCTCGGGTTCGATTCCCGCTTCGTAACAATAGGAGGCCAGCTCCGCGCGGTCCTCTGCAGTGCCGGTACCGAGTGCGAACAGGTAGGCGATGGCCCAGCCTGTTTCCGGCATGCGGCGGTACGGACGGTGCATGAATACAGTTTGCAGCTTGCGCAAATAATCG
>DATKEK010000137.1:0-14079 GCA_035512195.1 Burkholderiales bacterium | reverse complement strand
AGGCTCGAATAGCCGGTGAAAACCCCGATTTCCAGGGCGTTGCGCACGCCCATCAGCCGGACCAGGAGTTGCAGAAACTGGCCCTGTTCGGGCGCGATCTGCATCTTTGCCATTGGATCGGCCGCGGTCTCCTCACGAAGTTTGCGCAGCAGTTCGGGCTCGCGCAGCGAGTTCGCCAGCAGGTATTCGTACAGGGCGTGGGACAGGGTGAAGGTCTTGTTCGACATGCGTGGGCTCCGCCATGAGTTAGGATCGGCGCGTCGATTGTCTGCCGGTTGTCCGGAGGTTGTTACCGATGTGCCAGTTGCTTGGAATGAACTGCAATGTTCCCACCGATATCTGTTTTTCCTTTCGCGGGTTCCATCAGCGCGCCGGGGTTACCGGCGACCATGCCGACGGATTCGGCATCGCCTTCTTCGAGGGCGCCGGTTGCCGGGTGTTCATCGACGGCCAGGCCGCGGTGGAATCGCCGATCGCCAGCCTGGTTGCCGAGTACCCGATTCGCAGCATGAACGTAATCGCCCACATCCGGAAGGCCACCAAGGGTGCAGTGGCGCTGGTGAACACGCATCCGTTCGTGCGTGAACTCTGGGGACGTTACTGGATCTTCGCGCATAACGGCGATCTGGAGAACTTCTCGCCCGAACCCTGCGACCCCTATCGCCCGGTGGGGACCACCGACAGCGAAGCGGCGTTCTGCCTGATGCTGCGCGAATTGCGGGCACGCTTTCCCGAAGGCGAGCCGCCGCTGGCCGAGCTTCAGGCAGCACTGTGCGAACTGTCCGCCGGGCTCTCGGCGCACGGCACCTTTAACTACATGCTGTCCAATGGCGAGTACCTGTTCGCGCACTGTTCGACCAGCCTCGCCTATATCGTGCGCGAGGCGCCGTTCACCGTAGCGCACCTGAAGGACCAGGACGTGGCGGTGGACTTCAGCGAGGTGACCACGCCGGACGACCGGGTCGCGGTGATCGCCACCGAGCCGCTTACCGACAACGAGGCGTGGACTTCATTCGCGCCGGGCGAACTGATCGTGTTTCATCACGGCGCGCCGTTGTCCGCGTAATCCGCGGGCGCGGGTAGCGCCCGCCTGCGCGGCAGCGCCTCGCGGCGCCAGTTTGCCGCCGCCCATTGCAGGCAATCCGTGGCGCCGGCGCGGGCGTACTCTCCCGGCAGCATTAAACCCAGAAAGCGCAGTACTGCGTCGATCGCCCTCCACGGATGCTGCGGCTCCACCGGCTGCGCAAGCGTCTGCTTCGAAAGTTTTTCGCCCTGCTCGTTCACCGCCACCGGCAGATGCAGATAGGCCGGCTGCGGCAGGCCGAGCAGTTCCTGCAGGTAAATCTGGCGCGGGGTGGAGTCGATCAGATCGGCGCCGCGAACGATATCGGTAATGCCTTCCTCGGCATCGTCTACCGCACAGGCCAAGTGGTATGAGAACACGTGGTCAGCGCGATACAGCACGAAATCGCCGATATCGCGCGCGAGGTCCTGTTCGATCCAACCCTGCAGCGCATCTTCGAACCCGAGCGCGCTGTCGTTAACGCGCACGCGCTGCGCGCGTGCGGCGCGGCCCTGCGGCAGCCCGTCGCGGCAGGTGCCCGGATAAACTGCGCCCTCCAAGCCCGCGATCCCTGCCTCGCCGATCTCCTTGCGGCTGCAGGCGCAGGCGAACGTCACGCCCGCCTGACGCAGCCTGTGCAGTGCCGCGTGATACGCATCGCCGCGCCGGCTCTGCAATACCACCGGTCCGTCCCAATGCAGCGCGAAAGCCTCGAGACAGCGCAGGATCGAATCCATCGCGCCTTCCACGACGCGCGGCGGATCGACATCGTCGATGCGCAGCCCCCACGCCCCGCCATGCGCGCGCGCATCGAGAAAGCTGCCGATCGCTGCAACCATCGAGCCGAAATGCAGCGGCCCAGAAGGCGTCGGCGCGAATCTTCCGCGGTAAACGGTCATGGCGCGAGATTAAACCAAACGCCAACCACGGAGGACGCGGAGGACGCGGAGGACAAAGCAAGAAACGGCTCCGAACGTCACCACGCCACGGTTGCACAGAAAATGCAGAGTGAAGGCCTGATTGATTCTCTTGGTGCCCTTGGTGTCTTGCTGGTGAGATTCTCCTTCCTTGGCGCTTTTCCTCCGTGTCCTCTGTGTCCTCCGTGGTTCAGAGTCTTTCGCTGCGTGTCAGTCGTGCGTAGAAGATCGCGCACAGGTAAAACACCACCGACAGCACGACCTCGGCGCCGGCGAGGACGGCAGACAGGCCGGTGTCGCTCCACGCACGCACCACGCCTTCGGTGAAATAGGCAAGGATCAGCATTGATGCCCACTGGTAGGTGTAACGCCTTCCGGCGAGGATGCCGGGCAGCGGCGCGAGCAGGGGCAGTACCTTCAGCACCAGCCACGAGCCGCCCGGGCGCAGCGGGGCGAGCCACATTTCCCACAGCACGCACAGCGCGATCAGCGCGATCAGGCTCACGCAGGCGCCGAGCTGAAGCGCGCGAATCATCCGCGCGCCTCGCGCGCGAGCGCGACCAGTTCGCTGCGCGCCTGCCCCGCATCCCGTACCGGTTGCGCGAAATCGAAATGCAGCCGTGCGCCGTCGGTGCGGATGTCGAACCCGTCGCAGTCGATCCCGACTATTTCCGCTTTGTACGTCTGCAGTCCGTGCATGAGCCGGCAGTAATCTGGCAGCGCGGCGAGGTAGTGGAGCATTGGAAGAAATCGGGTTTCACCGCGAAGGCGCCAGGGCACAAAGTACCGCGAAAAAAATCGAATCGATCGATATGGATTCTCTTCGTGTTTCTTCGTTTCTTCGTGCCTTCGTGGTTTGCTCCGCATTAGTTCTTTTGCGGATGCAGTCTCGTGCATCGTCACGTCACGTGCGAGCCAGCCTGATCGCCGCTTCGGCGAGACGCTCGCCGAGGCGCAGGCAAAGGCGGCGTTCTTCCTCGGTGACCGGCAATTCCGCGTTCGCGCCGGCGAGATGGCTGGCGCCGTATGGGGTGCCACCGCTGCGCGTGCTGTTCAGCTCGGACTCGGTGTAGGGCAGGCCGACGATCAGCATGCCGTGATGCAGCAGGGGGATCATCATCGACAGCAGTGTCGACTCCTGCCCGCCGTGCATCGATGCAGTGGAGGTGAACACCGCTGCCGGCTTGCCGGCGAGGGTCCCGTTCTGCCAAATCGCGCCGGTGCCGTCGAGGAAGTACTTCAGCGGCGCAGCCATGTTGCCGAATCGGGTGGGACTGCCGAGTGCAAGGCCGGCGCATTCCACTAGGTCCGCGATTTCCGCATACGGCGCGCCCTCGTGCGGAACCTCGGGCCCGGTCGCCTCGCAGACCGTGGAGACCTTCGGCACGGTGCGCAGGCGCGCCCGGGCGCCGGGGACTTTTTCGATCCCGCGCGCGACGAGTTGGGCCATTTGCCGGACTGCGCCGGTATTCGAGTAGTAGAGCACGAGGATTTCGTGCATGTTTCTTGCTCCGTGGTCCGGGACGGCAAGTATTATATGGCCGCCTCCCGGCCCATCCGATGAAGATCAAATTTCCATCCGTCCGCGAACTCGGCCAGCAGTTCTGGCTGCTGGGCAACTTCCTTTCGCTGGTGTATCGCCGCTTTCGCGACGAGCGCTGCTTCCAGCTCTGCGGCAGCCTGACGTTCACCACGCTGCTCGCGCTGGTGCCGCTGGTGACCATCATGCTGACCGTGATGACCGCATTCCCGGTGCTCTCCGCAATGAGTGACAGACTGCGGGAGTTTGTGACGGATAACCTGGTGCCGACCGCCTCCAGCCGGGTGGTCACGGTGTACGTGCAGCAGTTCGCGGACAACGCCGCCCGCCTTACCGCCGCGGGCGTGACGCTGCTCGGCGCGGCCGCGATCATGCTGATGCTCACCATCGATCGCGCGTTCAATACCATCTGGCGGGTGAAGCGCCCGCGCCCGCTGATCCAGCGTGTACTCATCTACTGGTCGGTACTTACCATCGGGCCGCTACTGATCGGCGGCAGCCTGACACTGTGGTCGTGGCTGCTTTCCGCATCGATGGATACCGCGCAGTACGTTCCGGAGCTCACCCTGGTGATGCTGAAAATCGTGCCGCTGGCAATGACCGGTGTCGCCTTCGCGCTGCTGTACCGGCTGATGCCCAATCGTCAGGTCACGGTGCTGGATGCCAGTGTCGGCGGCATCCTGGCGGCGATCGCATTCGAGGGCATGAAGCTCGGATTCGGCAATTTCATCACCCATTTCAGCACGCACAGGCTGGTGTACGGCGCCTTTGCGAGCCTGCCGATCTTCCTGATCTGGGTCTATCTGTCGTGGGTGGTAGTGGTTTTCGGCGCGGTGATCACCGCCGTGCTGCCTTATTGGCGCACCGGCGGCGTAAAACGCGACGGCGTTCCGGGAAGCCAGTTCATCGATGCGCTGGAGATTCTTGGCATGCTGTGGCGCGCGCACCGAGAGGGTAAGGTGTTCAACCTGCAGCAGCTTCGCTCGGTGGTGAAGCTCTCATGGGAGGACATGGAGGCGATTCTCGACCAGTTGGTCGACGCCGGCTGGGTGGCAAAGCTGCAGGGCAACGGCTGGGTGCTCGCGCGCGACGCATCGCAGATAAGCGTGCGCGATGTGTATCGCCGTTTCCTGGTGAGCGAGGCGGCCGCCGCCGCCACCGAAGAACAGGCGATCCGCAATTTCGTTGCGCGCGCAACCTCCGCGGTGGAAAAAGTGATCGACGTCTCGCTCGCCGAACTGTATGCGATGCGGGAATCGCGCTCGTCGTCCCGCGCCGCTTAGCACCGTTACATCTTGCGCGGCGGGGCAGGGGGTGTCTGCTTCGGCTCGCCCTTTGCGGAGGTGACACCAGGAGCAGTTTCGTATTCCCAGTGGCGCGTCAGCGCGCTCATTACGCGCTTCGGGTACTGCGGTTTGCCGAGCGAGCCGTTGTACCGGCCAAGCGCACGGAACAGGTCTCCGCGTTCGATATCCAGATAGTGACGCAGTATCGTGCAGCCGAAACGCAGATTGGTGCGCAGGCTGAACAGGTTGTGCTCCTGCTCGTCGCCGATCACTCTTACCCAGAACGGCATCACCTGCATGTAGCCGCGCGCGCCGGCCTTGGAGATCGCGTATTTGCGGAATGCGCTTTCCACGTGGATCACCGCCAGCACCAGTTGCGGGTCGAGTCCGGCGCGCGTCGCCTCGTAGTGCACTGTAGTCAGAAAGTCGCGCCGCGCAACGGCGTCCGGAACGAACCGCGCGAGCCGGGTCGACATGTCTGCCAGCCACACCTGACCGTCGAATTCGTCCGCGAACGCCAGCCGGGGCGCGGAACTGTCGGTGACTGCATGGTGCAGGGCGGCGCGCACGCTGGCTGAAAGCGGCTCGTACCGCTGCGCACCCGCAAAGGCCGCCGAAGTTGCCGTCAGCAGGCAAACCGCTCCAAGAATCTGTGTCAAGTGCCGGTACATACGAGGGATTCTAGGTGGTCCGGGACTTTTTGCAACTCAATTGATTGCGGCTTTTCCTCAGACCGGGCTTGGACCTCGGCTTTGCCTTCGTTCAGGCCGCGGTCGCCGATGGTCACCCGCCAGGGAATGCCGAGGAGTTCCAGGTCGGCGAACATCACGCCCGGCCGCTCCCCGCGATCGTCAAGCAGGACTTCGACGCCCGCTGCTTCCAGCGCATCGTGCAGTTGGTCGGCCGCCTCGCGCACCGCGTCGCTACGCTCGTAGCCGATCGCGGCGATCGCGACCTGGAACGGTGCCATCGGCAGTGGCCAGACGATGCCGCGTTCATCGTGCCCCTGTTCGATCGCGGCGGCGACGATGCGTGACACGCCGATGCCGTAGCAGCCCATCTCGAATGGCCGTTGCTGCCCGGATTCGTCCACGAACGTCGCGCCCATCGCGTCCGAGTACTTGGTGCGCAACTGAAAAATGTGGCCGACCTCGATACCGCGGCAGATCGCCAGCGCGCCTTTGCCGTCCGGACTGGGGTCGCCGGCGACCACGTTGCGGATGTCCGCTATATGCGCCGGCTCGGGCAGGTCGCGGCCGAAGTTGACGCCGGTCAGGTGATAGCCGGCTGCGTTCGCGCCACAGACGAAGTCGCTCAGCGCAGCGACCGCGCGATCCGCGATCACCTTTACGTCGGATGGCAAGCCCACCGGCCCGATGTAGCCGGGGCGACAGCCGATGCGGTCCTCGATCTCCTTGTCGGTGGCGAAACGAAACGGGCTGAGGCCGGGAATCTTCGCGGTCTTGATCTCATTCAGCTGATGATCGCCGCGCAGCAGCAGCATGAACATCTCGTCTTCGCGCATGACGGCCAGCGCCTTTACCGAGCTGGCGAGCGGCAGCCCGAGCAGTTCGGCCACTTCTTCGCAGGTGGTCTTGCCGGGCGTGGGAACTTTCTCCATCGGCTGCGAAGGCGCGCCGCGCGCACGTTTCGGCGCCACCGCTTCGGCCAGTTCGATGTTGGCGGCATAGTCCGAGTCCGGGCAGAACGCAATCGCATCCTCGCCCGAGTCCGCGAGCACATGGAACTCGTGCGAACCGGTGCCGCCGATTGCACCGGGATCGGCGGCAACCGATCTGTATTTCAATCCCAGCCGCTCGAACACGCGCGAGTAGGCGTCGTACATGTTGCGGTATTCGCGTTCGAGGCCGGCGTGGTCGGCGTGAAACGAATACGCGTCCTTCATCACGAATTCGCGTGCACGCATCACGCCGAAGCGCGGGCGGATCTCGTCGCGGAACTTGGTCTGGATCTGGTAGAGATTGACCGGAAGCTGGCGGTAAGAGCGGATGTCGCGGCGCGCGATGTCCGTGATCACTTCCTCGTGCGTCGGCCCGAAGCAGAAGTCGCGATCGTGGCGATCCTTGATCTTCAGCATCTGCGGACCGAAGTGTTCCCAGCGGCCGCTTTCCTGCCACAGCTCCGCCGGTTGCACCGCCGGCAACAGCAATTCGACTGCGCCTGCGCGATTCATTTCTTCGCGCACCACGTTCTCGACCTTGCGCAGCACGCGCAGTCCCAGCGGTAACCAGCTGTAGAGTCCGCTGCCGAGCTTTCTGATCAGCCCCGCGCGCAGCATCAGCTTGTGGCTGACGAGTTCGGCATCTGCGGGGGGTTCCTTGAGGGTGGGGACGAAGAACTTCGAAACTCGCATCGATCGCAGCCGTTGTCGAAAAGCCGCTATTCTACAGAGCTTTACAAGCAGAGCCGGTCCAGGACCCGCATGTTGTCAGGAAAATGGCGCATCCAGCGCTGGTTCGAGCGCGAGTCGTCGGTGGATGTCAGTGAGCGCGATGGCGTGCGCTCGCTGCACCTCGGCAGCTCCACCGTGCAAAGCTCGATGAAGCTGTCCGACCCGGTCGAACTGGTGCTTTCCTACACCCGCGCGATGATGGCGTTCCTGCTGTTCGCGCCGCGGCCGAAGCATGTCGTGATGATCGGACTGGGCGGCGGCTCGCTGGCGAAGTTCGTTTACCATCGCATAGACGGCGCGCGCACCACGGTGGTGGAGAACAATCCCCGGGTGATTGCCGCCGCACGCCAGTATTTCTTCGTGCCCGAGGACGACGAGCGGTTGAAGGTCGAGCTTGGGGACGGCGAGGAATGGATCGCCCGCAATCCCGAAAGCTGCGACGTGCTGATGCTGGATGGCTACGACGGCCACAACCAGGTGCAGACGCTGTCCACCGAGGACTTCTATGCCTCGGCGCGATCCGCACTGGACCCGACCGGTATCCTGGTGGCGAACCTGTGGTCCAGCGACCGCAGGTTCGATACCTATCTGCAGCGCATCGAGAGCGTTTTCCCGACGGTGGTCTGCGTGCCGGCCGAGCGCCACGGCAATGTTGCGGTGCTCGCCTTCAACCGGCCGCCGCGGACCACGCGCTGGGCCGTACTGCGGGCCGAGGCCCGCGAGCTGGAGGCCACCTACGGGCTCGAATTCATGCGCATGGTCGAGGGGATGCGTCGGCTAAACCCGCATTCGGACAGGGATTTGACCGTCTGAGCTTCCCTAATGCCTGTTTCTGTGGAAGAATCCTTCCCAGACAATCCGGCGGGGTGGCTGACATGATCGATCGTGACGGCTATCGCCCAAACGTAGGAATTATCCTGTGCAACGGCAGAAACGAGGTCTTCTGGGGTAAGCGAGTCAAGGAGCACGCTTGGCAATTTCCGCAAGGCGGAATCAAACACGGCGAATCGCCGGAACAGGCGATGTACCGTGAACTCAAGGAAGAAGTCGGGCTCCAGTCGCCACACGTGAAGATCCTGGGTCGTACACGCGAATGGTTGCGTTACGACGTGCCACAGCACTGGGTGCGCCGCGAAAGCCGCGGCGTCTACCGAGGGCAGAAACAGATTTGGTATTTATTGCGGTTGGTGGGACGCGACTGCGACGTGAGCCTGCGCAACTGCGCGCATCCTGAGTTCGATGCCTGGCGTTGGCACGACTACTGGGTGCCGCTCGACTCGGTGATCGACTTCAAGCGCGAAGTTTATCGTATGGCGCTGACCGAGCTCGCCCACTTCATCAACCTGCGCACGCCACGGTACTATTTCGGCCGGCCGCGAGCGGAGCCTGTACTGGAGCCGGTAAGCCCCGAGAGTTCCGGCGCCAGCAGCGGCTGATCCAGTCCGATCAGGACGATCAGCCGCTTCGATTGCTCCGCCCAGAATTCCACTGCGTCGCGCAGTGCGTCGATCGCGGTCGCGAATTCCTCGGGTTCAGTCCGCGCGAAGCCCGACAAATCCTCGAACACGATCAGCTTGCCGCGGCCTGATTCCGTCGCGAGCTCGGCGACGCAGTCGTAGAACGCATCCCAGTTCTGGCCGAAGTACTCCGGAAAGTGCAACGCCTCCGCGCTCGCCCGCAGAAAGGCCGGCTTGTCCCTGGCCTTGCGGCTATCCACGGTGACGAGTTCCAGGCCGGCCGCTTGCGCAGCGCCGACGAATCCTGCCGCCAACCCCGGGCTAAAGCGCAGGACGCCGCCGGCACTGCCAGCGACAAGTTGATCCAGGTTCATTCTCGTATCCGTTTGAAGCTTTGGTAATGGTCCGCGGTGTAATACAGCTCTCCGCCGCGTCCCGCGACGATCCGCCGGGCGCCCCGGGTGCGCTCTCCGGGCGTGGGCACGGTGTACTCCCGGTAATAACCGCGCCCGGCCGCGGGCAGTCTGCCCTCGCGGTTGAAGAACGTGGTGCCGTCGCGCGAATAGGGAAACGGGCCGCCCTTGCGGATCAACGCCAGTGTGTCGCGTGCCTGCGCTGGAAGTTCGGCGACGCCAATCTCCGGCATTCCGGCTTCCCGCGCTTCATCGCCGCAGGAAGTCGTCGCAGCCAGCGCGAGCATCAGCGCGGCTGCGAGATGGCGCAGCTTGCGGAACATTCCGCAGTACGGGCGAGGCAGCGCGTTCAAGAGCATTGTCATCGCTGCGCTGCTATATCAATACAAATGCAATGACACGCGGCGAACGACGGTTTCGTGCCGCCGGGTCCAGGGCGACCCGCACTTCCACTCGCCGGAGTTCTCCTGCAACCGTACAGCGGGCGTAGATGGCGCAGGTGCGAGCGGTCACCATTTCCGAGAAAGACCGGCACGGAATACCATTAGCCCTCGTGACTGTAAGGCGGGCCAGGAGGCGCAAAAGAGTGGAATCCGGCATCCTTAATTGCTTGCGGGTATCAGCGGGGCGAGGGTACCATGCCCCAATCATGACGCTCCAACTTCGAAGGTGATTGCATGGAGTCGCGTCGAAACAACTACGATGTGACCAACAAGATCGACACCACCGTCCCGGAGCTGGTGAATCGGGAGGTGGGTCGTATATTCCTCGATCTGTATCCGGACGCATCCGCCCAGCTTCTCGATCGCGTCTATTCCGATGTCACCCGGCTGTTCAACGGCGAATACCCGGGTTACCGCGCCTGCGACACCTCGTACCACAATCTTCAGCACACGCTCGACGTCAGCCTGGCGATGGCCAGACTGATGGACGGCTACGAGCGCACGCGTGACCGCACCGAGCCGATCGGGTCGAGGCTGTTTGCTTTCGGTATCGTCACCGCGCTGCTGCACGACATCGGCTACCTGCGCAAGACCAACGATACGCGGCACGAAAACGGCGCCGAATACACGCTCCGTCACGTATCGCGCGGCGCGAAGTTCATCGAAGAGTACATGGACAAGGTGGGCATGACCGATCTCGCGCCGGTGGCGACGCAGATCGTGCATTTCACCGGTTACGAAAGAGCGGTTGACCGGATCAAGGTGCCGAATCTGATGTTCCGCATGCTTGGCAACATGCTCGGCACCGCGGACATCATCGCGCAGATGGCGGACCGCTGTTATCTCGAGAAGTGCCGCGACCGTTTGTTCCCGGAGTTCGTGGCGGGCGGGCTGGCGGCCCGCGACCATACGGACAGGCGCCGCAGTGTCGTGTTCAGGTCGGTCGAGGAGTTGCTGGCAAAAACCCCGAGCTTCTACAAGACTGCGGTGGTGCGCCTGGACGAACATCTCGGCAGCACCTACGGCTATGCCAAAACGCACTTCGGCGGCCACAATCTGTACCTCGAGGAAATCGACAAGAACATCCAGTACGCGTCGCAGATCGCCGCCCAGCACGATCTCAACCTGCTGCGCCGGACACCGCCGCCGCCGCAGACCGGCGACGACCCCGATTCCAAAATCAACTGACCAGTACGATTTTTCCCACGTGCGTGCTGCTCTCCATCAGCGCGTGCGCCTGCGAAGCATCCTTCAGCGCAAACGTCTTGTAGATCACCGGCTTTATCTTGCCGGCCTCGATCAGCGGCCAGACTTTCTGCCGTAGCGCATTTGCGATTGCAGCCTTGACCTCGACCGGTCGCGGGCGCAGCGTGGAGCCGGTGATCGTCAGCCGCCTGCGCAGGATATCCGTCATGTCTATCGTGGCCCTGCTGCCGCCGAGAAAGGCGATCAACACCAGCCGTCCATCGTCCGCGAGGCAGGTGAGCTCGCGTGGCACGTAGTCGCCGCCGACCATATCCAGAATAACGTCGGCGCCGCGACCGCCGGTGAACTGTTTCACGACCGCGGCGAAATCTTCGGTGCGATAGTTGATCGCGCGCTCGGCGCCGAGCTGTTCGCACGCCCGGCATTTCTCGTCACTGCCGGCGGTGACGAACACGCGATTGCCGAAGGCGTGCGCAAGCTGGATCGCGGTGACGCCGATGCCGCTGGAGCCGCCCTGTACCAGCAATGTCTCGCCCTGCGCGAGGCGCGCACGCTCGAATACGTTGATCCAGACGGTGAAGAAGGTCTCCGGCAGGCTTGCCGCTTCGATCGTGCTCAGGCCCTTAGGTGCCGGCAGGCACTGCGCAGCCGGGGCATTCACGTACTCCGCATAACCGCCGCCGGTCACCAGTGCGCAGACTTCATCGCCGATCTTCCATCCGCTCGTGCCATCGCCCAGGGCGACGATGCGGCCTGCAACCTCCAGGCCGGGAATGTCGGACGCGCCCGGCGGCGGCGGATAGGCGCCCATGCGTTGCAGTACGTCCGGCCGGTTCACGCCAGCGGCCGCGACTTCGATCAGCACTTCTCCCGCCGCGGTGCGCGGCACCGGCCGGGTGGTCTCGCGCAGCACCTCCGGTCCTCCGGGAGCCGACATCTCGATCGCGCGCATGTTCGAGGGCAATGTCGCAGGCATTTGCAGTTCCTTCGTCTTGAGTGTCCCCGCTTTATAGCACCGCCCGTCATGGCGACTCAAGTTTGTACGCACCGCACGATTGCGGCATGATTGCCGCAAAACAATGACAGGGAGGAGATAATGGACTACCGCCATCTCGGAAAGAGCGGGCTGAGAGTTTCGTCTCTTTGTCTCGGCACGATGATGTTCGGTGACCGCACCGAGTTTGCCGAAGCGGAGCGCATCGTCGGCTCCGCGCGCGACGCGGGCGTCAACTTCATCGATACCGCCGATGTCTACGTGAAGGGCGAGGCGGAGCGCATCGTCGGCAAGCTGACTGCTTCCGCGCGCGACTGGTGGCTGATTGCGACCAAGGTCGGCAATCCAATGGGAGAGGGTGCGAACGAGCGCGGCGTTTCCCGCAAGTGGATCGTGCAGGCGTGCAATGCCAGTCTGAGACGGCTCGGCACCGATTACATCGACATCTATTACCTGCACCGCGACTTCGAGGACGTTCCGCTCGAAGAGACGCTCACCGCGCTCGGAGATCTGATCCGCGAGGGCAAGACGCGCTATTTCGGCCTGTCGAACTTCCGCGGCTGGCGGATCGCCGAGGCCGTGCGCCTGTGCCGGGACCTGAATGTGCCACAGCCCGTGGTATGCCAGCCTTACTACAACGCGATGAACCGTCAGCCGGAGAGCGAAATCCTGCCGGCCTGCCGTCACTACGGCATCGGCGTGGTTCCGTACAGCCCGCTCGCGCGCGGCGTGCTGACCGGGAAATACCAGCCCGGCCAGGAGCCGCCGGGCGAGACGCGCGCCGGCCGCAAGGACCGGCGCATGATGGAAACCGAGTTCCGCGAAGAGTCGCTGAACATCGCGCACAAACTCAGGCAGCGCGCCGGGCAGAAGGGTATGACCGCGGGCCAGTTCGCATTCTGCTGGGTGCTGAACAATGCGATCATCGACAGCGTCATCGGCGGGCCGCGCACGTTGCAGCAATGGACCGAGTATCTCGGCGCGCTCGAACACAAACTCGACGCCGAAGACGAGGCATTAGTCGAGTCGCTGGTAAGCCCGGGCCATCCGTCGACGCCCGGCTACAACGACCCGCAGTACCCGCTCAACGGCCGGCCGCTGCGCTGGAAGAATTGATTCCCGGAAGGATCACAAAAAAGGCGAACCACCAAGAGCACCAAGGGGCACGAAGAAAGCAGAACGAATGTGAAACCGGTACGGCGAAACGTCAGCGTTCTCCACGGGGTTTTCTATTGTCGTTCTTGGCGTCCTTGGTGTCCTTGGTGTCCTTGGTGCTCTTGGTGGTTCGCTTTGAGTTCCTGTAGTTTGCCAACCGAGAAAGGTTTACATGGCTGAGAACAAAGTCGCAATCGTAACCGGGGGTTCGCGCGGGATCGGGCGGGCGATCGTTAACACGCTGGCCGGACGCGGCGTTCGTGTGCTGTTCACGTATTCCAGCAGCGAGAAGGACGCGCAGCAGCTGGTCAGTGCAGCGCAGTCGGCCGGCGGCGAAGTGCGCGCGCTGCGTGCGGACGCGGGCGATCCCGCTGCGGCCGGCGCCGTGGTGAAGGCCGCGGTGGAGGAATGGGGCAGGCTTGACGTACTGGTAAACAATGCCGGCACGCATCTTCCGGGCGTGACGCTTGCGGATACGCCGCCCGAGGAATGGGATCGCATCCTGCGGGTGAATCTGAACGGGCCGTTTCACCTGGTACAGGCGGCGCTGCCGCACATGCGCGCGCAGGGCGGCGGCCACATCGTCAATCTTTCCTCGAACGTGACACAGCGCTTTCCGCCCGCCTATGGCGCATACACGATCTCGAAATGCGCGCTGGACGCGTTTACGCGCATCCTGTCGAAAGAAGAAGGCCCAAACGGCATTCGCGTGAACGCGGTGGCGCCGGGTCCGATCCGCACCGACATGCTGGCCGAGGCGTTCCGGAGTCTCGGGCCTGAGAAGGCGGATGCCTTCGTCAAGTCCACGCCGCTCGGCCGTGCGGGTGAGCCGCAGGAGATCGCGGAAGTGGTGGCGTTCCTTGTTTCCGACGCGGCCAGCTACATGACCGGGCAGGTCGTATACGTGAACGGCGGCGGCCCGCGCGGCTGAGCGGTCCGTTCGCTTCGCCCCGTTACGACAGCCGATGCCGCGGATTCGCGAAGAAACCACTGCGGATTTCGACGGGGTTCGCGCGCTGCTGAATGACGCGTTCGGTGGCAACGCCGAAGCGCGGCTGGTCGACCGGCTTCGCGCCTCGAACAGGATCACATTATCGCTGGTGGCGGAGGAGGGTGGACGCGTGCTGGGGCACGTGCTGTTCTCGCCGATCGGCATCGACACCGGCAGCGGAGATGAAAAGTCCGCGATTGC
>DATKEK010000136.1:0-21269 GCA_035512195.1 Burkholderiales bacterium | reverse complement strand
AAAAATGAAGAAGTGCAATGCGGATGCCAAGGCCCAGGGCCTGAAAGGCGATGAATTCAAGCAGTTTCGGAACGAATGTCTCAAGGCAAAGCCATAGTCCTAATGCCAACGACCTAATGCCCTGAAACCCCGCTTCGGCGGGGTTTCGGGTTTTGCGGGTTAGAATCGGCGCAGCACAACGCAGCGCAACATGGCCGGGCGCGGCGGATGTCGCCCTTCGGTGGTCTTGGCACAAGCAGCGGTCCACAAGCGGGCCGTCAGCGTAGTCCCGGCTGCGGCACGATCCAGCCTGCATGTTGGCTTCGCGGTGGATTCACAAACCAAATAAGCAAGTAACCAGTCGAGGGAGGAACCCCGTTGTACCAACGTGCAAGGCCGGCCGATGTGCCGGCTGTCCTGATGTTGCTGTCGTTTTCGCTGCTGGCAGCCTGTGCCGCACCGCGACAGGCGCCACCGGACATCCAGGTGTCGTCCACACTTGGCGCCGACGGCTTCAATGCGCAGGCAATCGCGTTTCTGACCCCCATGACACCGAGCGCGCAGGAGGAAGACAAGCAGTCCCTTGCGCTTGCCTTTGCCTCGACACTTACGCAGGCCAGGCCAGAGATCCGGGTGGTGACGCTCGCACAGACGCTGGGCGCGGTAAACCGTGCCGGCATGACCCGCGATTACCAGCGCCTGTACGAGGGATTCCGCGCCACCGGGGTGCTGGACCGGCAACCGCTGGCCAAACTGCGCGGGATCACTGGCGCGCGCTATTTCGCGCTGCTGCAACTGGGCGATTTCCATCGCGAGGGCAATGCGCGCGCAATATCGCCCGGCCTCGCGGAGCGCGCACGCATCCGCCTGTTCCTGCAGGTATGGGACAGCATCGACGGCACGGTCGCTTGGGAAGGCGTGAACGAGGCTGTCTATGCGACCGACCCGGCACTGGAACGCACGGTGACTTTCAGGTCGGTGGTCGAGCTTGCCGCCCGCGACCTGATTGCACTGATGCCCTGACCCGGCAGATCAAGTCTTTGCGCTTTCGCGCGTTGCGCGGATGCCGTAGTTTGCGGCCCAGCCAAAGCCCTGCCAGGTGTCGGCTTTCGGCCGGTACTCGCAGCCGATCCAGCCGCGGTAGTCGAGTCGATCCAGCAGATCGAACAGAAACGGATAGTGGATCTCGCCGATATCCGGCTCGTGCCGCCCGGGTACACCGGCGATCTGGAAGTGCCTGACCAGGCTGATGTTTTCGCGGATGGTGTCGGCCAGATGCCCTTCGAGCATTTGCATGTGATAGAAATCCAGATGCAGCGACAGGTTATCCGCCCCCACCTGCTCAACGATCCGGCGCGCATGCCGGGTGTGATTGAGGAAATACCCATGCATGCCGCGGGTGGTATAGGAAGGCCCGTCGCTGATCGCGCCCATCAGATTGTTGATCGGCTCGATCACCACGTGCATGCCGCTGGGCCGTAAAACATCACAGGCGTAGCGCAGGTTCGCCAGGTAAACCTGTTCGGCAGCTGCATAGTCCTGACCGCTGCCGACCACGCCCGCCATCAGGTGCACCGTGTCGCAGCCCAGTGCCGCACCGTACTCGACCACGCGCTCGAGGCTGGCGCGGAATTCCTGCTCGCGCCCGGGCACCGCGGCCAGCCCGCGGTCTCCCTGTTGCCAGTTGCCCATCGGCCCGTCGAACAGCACCATCTTCAGGCCCCAGTGGTTCAGCCGGGATCGCAGTTCGGCCGCGGGAAAATCGTAGGGCACCTGGAACTCGACACCCGCGAAACCCGCGCCTGCCGCGGCCTCGAATCGGTCGAGGAACGGCACCTCGGTAAACAGATAATGCAGATTCGCGGCAAATCTCGGCATCGTGGCTGGGCAGTCGAACTGGACAGAAGCAACACCCTGGATTATAGGTCTGGCCGGAGGAACTCCGCGCGGTGGATAACTTCATGCATTTGGGTGTATAGACTGGGCGGCGAGTCAGCGGTTACTTCGCTTCAGCCAGGGGGCGCGAATGGGCAGGAAACCCGACAGGAAGTCAGACGGCGAAGGCAAGAAGAAACGCGGCAAGAAAAAGAAAGTCTTCGGCGCGCCGATCGAGGACGCACTCGCCTGTCCGCCGAGCACGCGCGTGTACTACGAGCTGGTGGTCGGCAACGGCATCGGCGACAACGCGGTAGAGGACGCGTCCGCAGCCTACCGGCGGGCGTTCGAGTCACGCCGAGAGAAGGCGCTGCATGCGGCAAACGCGCACGGCCCTGAATGCGGCAAAAGCTGTAAATCCGAGGAACACTTTGTCGCCGGCCCATTCATGAGCCCGCAGGACTGGCGAATCGAAGACGCAGATCCGGTTCGCGCAACCACCTGGTGCTGGATCGGTTATCACTCGATTCACTTCTGCCGGAAGTCGTAAAAACCCGCCGCGTTTGCGTGCGTAGAAGTATCCACAAATTCTGTGGATAACCTTGTGGATTTAATGTTGTCTTTTGCGCAAACTCATTTCCCGGCGTTCATGTTCTTGGTGCTGATTAATTTTTCATCACCGCTGTCACCATCAGGCGACATCTTCGTGTTGTCGTGAGAAATCGGGAGAAAAAATTTAACATGCGTATCACCGATATCCGCACCATTGCGGTGGAAGTCACGCTGGACCGGCCCGTGTACGACGCAAACTACACGATGGCAACCAAGCCGGCCTTGCTGGTGGAGGTCGAGACGGACCAGGGACTGGTCGGTCTCGGCGAGGCTGCGCACTTCGGCGGGCCAATGGCTTCGACCGCGCAGGTCATCGAGCATGAACTCAAGCCCTATCTGGTCGGGGAAGATCCGCGCGAGATCGAGCGGTTATGGGAACGCATGCACCGGCGTGCATACAAGCACGCACGCGGCGGCATCGTGATCGCCGCAATCAGCGGCATCGACATCGCGCTCTGGGACCTGCGCGGCAAGATGGCCAACATGCCGGTGTGGCAGCTGCTGGGCGGCTATCGCAGGCGAGTCCCCGCTTACGCCACCGGCGGGTTCTACGCGGAAGGTAAGAACGTGCGCGAACTGGTCGCCGAAATGGAAACCTATGTGGCGGCCGGATTTCGCGCGGTGAAGATGAAAGTCGGCCGCAACAGCGGGATCGAAATGTCCGCGCTGCGCGCCTCCGCACAGCGCGGTGTTGCCGAGGTCTCGCTGGCGCAGGATCTCGAGCGGGTCGCGGCGGTACGCAAGGCTATCGGGGCCGATATCCGGCTGATGGTCGACGCCAACGGCGCGTGGGATGTCGCCACTGCGGTGAAAATGGGGCGCGCACTGGAGCCTTACGACATCTACTGGTACGAAGAGCCGGTGTGGCCGGACGATGTCGCGGGCAGCGCCGAAGTCGCAGCCAAAGTCTCGATCCCGGTTGCGGGATACGAAACCTGCAGTTACGGCATCGTCGACTTCAACGACTACATCAGGGCGCGCGCGGTGCATTTCGTGCAACCCGACGTGGCATGGGCAGGCGGCCTGACGGAGACGCTGAAGATCGCGCATATGGCGCAGGCGGCGCACCTGCCGATCGCACCGCATATCCACGGCTCGGCGGTGGCGGTAGCCTGCGCGCTGCATCTGCTTGGCGCAGTACGAAATGGCAGCATGGCGGAAACGGTGTTTCCGGCGCATGCGTTAATGACCGAACTGGTAAAAGAACCCTACGCCTTCGATTCACGCAGCGGCGAGATCGAACTGCCTGATCGCCCCGGCCTGGGAATCGAGCTGAACCCGAAGATCGTCAGCAAATACCGGGTCGGTTAGGCGCCGCGCGTTCCGCCGCCCGGTCACTCCTTCGGCCGCCAGTTACGCGCCATTTCCTGCGCGCGCGCGAGCTGTTCGGGCTGCAGCTTCGAGGCGATGAAGTCGCGCACTTTTTCCACCTGTGTCCGCTCTTCGCCGGTGAGTTGCGCCGCCGCCAGGTTGCTCCACATATAGGCGGTGGCGAGATCCTGCCCGACGCCCTTGCCTTCGTGGTACAGCCAGCCGAGGTGGCTTTGTGCGCGCGCGTCTCCCTTCTCGGCCGCCAGGCGGTACCACTTCACCGCCTCGCCGTAGTCCTGGGCGACGCCTTTGCCTTCTTCATGCAGATAGCCGAGCACGTATTGCGCATAGGTGCTGCCCGCCTCCGCGGGCTCGCGGTACCACTTCGCCGCCTGCGCAAAATCCTGCTGCACGCCGCGCCCGAAGAAATACAGCGCACCCAGGCTTTCCATTGCCTCGCGGCTGCCTTTTTCCGCGGCCTGACGATACCAGCGCACGGCACTCTCGCCAGATTGTCCGACGCCTTCACCTTGCTCGAACATATAGCCGAGCATGTTCATCGACTGCACGTCGCCTTCGGCGGCCGCTTTCTCGAACCACTTTGCCGCCGCGGCGTGATCCTGCACGGCACCCTTGCCCTGATAGTACGCCCAGGCCAGTGCGGCGAAGGCGGAAGTCTCGCTCTGCTCTGCAGCCCTGGTGAACCATTGCACCCCCTCGGCTTCATTGCGCGCAACGCCACGACCCTGGTAGAGCAGAAAACCGAGGCTCGCCTGCGCACGCGCGTCGCCCTGCTCGGCCGCCTTACGGTACCACTGCACGGCCCGCGCTTCGTCGCGGTCGAGTCCACGACCGTTCTCGTACATCCAGCCGATCAGGTATTGCGGATAGACGCGTCCGAGCTCCGCCACCATGCGATACCACTTGGCGGCCTCTGCGTAGTCCTGCGCCACGCCGCGGCCGAAAAAGTGCAGCAGCGCGAGGGCTTCCTGTGCATCGTGGTTACCCTGCTCGGCCGCCTTGCGGTACCAGCGGGCGGCTTCAACATGATCCTGCGCCACGCCGCGTCCCTGGTCATGCATGTATCCGAGCAGAAACTGCGGATAGGCCTTGCCGCTCTCCGCCGGCCCGCGGTACCACTTTGCGGCCTGCGCGTAGTCCTGCGTCACGCCACGGCCGAAGAAATAGATGCCCGCGAGTGTTTCCTGCGCCTCGATCTGCCCCTGTTCGGCAGCCTCGGTGTACCAACGCACACCCTCGGCGAAATCCTGCGGCACGCCGCGGCCGTGGTAGTAGCATTCCCCGAGATAGAACTGCGCCAGTGCGTCTCCCTGTGCCGCGCTGGCGCGGAACAGTTCCACCGCGGCGCGGAAGTCGCCCGCGGAATAGGCCTCATAGCCCTTTTGTGTGTCCGCCGCGGCAAGGCCGCAACACAGCGCGAGCAATGCCGCTACGATCAAGCGTCGCATGTTTCTCCTCCGCTCATGATTCTGTTCCACACGGCATTCGCAGCGTTGGTCTGGGACAAGCCTAATCCGCCTGAAGTTTAACGGCAAACGTCCCTGCGCCGCCGGAGGCCCCTCCGAGGCAAGCGCACGCACGGCGTGCATCATCACCTGCCATGGAGACATGGAGGGCCACAATCCCGGCCGGCTCGGCTACCATAGCCTCCGCCACGCACCAACAACAGGCGCTGCGTCAGGTGCCAGCTTGAGGGAGAGCAACCAACTCATGAACATACAAGATCGAACATTCGGGTCGGTGCTGGTCGTTTCGCCCACGGGCCGGATCGATCACGCCACCAGCGACGAGTTCCGCAAGCAGCTGGAATCGCTGGTGGAAAAAGCCGCCAAGGCTGGCAGTCCGATCGTGATCGACCTCGCCGGGGTTGAATACATCAGCAGCGCGGGGCTGCGCTGCTTCATGCTGGCGGCAAAACTGGTCAAGTCGCTCGACGGAACCATCGTCGTCGCCGCGCTGCAGCCGGTGGTCAAGGAAATCTTCGAGATCAGCCGCTTCACCCTGGTATTCGAGCTGTTTCCCACGGTGAGAGACGCGATCGCGAAGAAAGCGCCACCGGCGCTCGCGCAATTCGATGGCGCCTGAGGCGGCAGACAGACTCCTCGTGCGCTTCTGGGGCACACGGGGCTCCATCCCGGTCTCGCTCACCTTGGCCGATATCCGGCGCAAGCTGGAGAAAGCGCTGCTCGCCGCAATCGAGCGGCAGATCAGGTCTCCCGCCCAGATAAACGATTTCCTCGATCGGGAGCTGGAGTTCTCGGTCACCCACACCTACGGCGGCCACTCTCCCTGCGTCGAGATCGACACCGAAAGCGGCGAATTTCTCGTCTGCGATCTGGGCAGCGGCGCCAGGGCATTCGGCAACAGCGTGCTGTCGCGAAGTCGCGGCGCCCCGCCAACCGTAAACGTGTTCATGTCCCACGTGCACTGGGACCACATCATGGGGTTCCCGTTTTTCGCGCCGGCTTATGTCCCCGGTACCCGCATCGTCATCCACGGATGTCACGAAGTGCTCGAGCAGGCCTTCAGGCTGCAGCAGTCGCCACCCTGCTTCCCTGTGGAATTCTCGCGGCTCGCCGCGGACATCCGGTTCGTCAGGCTGGACCCTGGCAGGACGCACGAGATCGCCGGTTTTAATGTCACGCCCAAACAGCAGCGGCATACCGGCGATTCCTATGGCTACCGGTTCGAGCGCGCGGGCAAGTCCGTGGTGTATTCGTCCGACTCGGAACACAGACCGGAAGACAACGCAGAGACGGCGTCGTTCGTCGAGTTTTTCCGCGATGCCGACCTGGTGATCTTCGACGCGATGTACTCGCTGGCGGACGCTGCAACGATCAAGGAAGACTGGGGCCACTCCAGCAACGTGGTCAGCGTGGAACTCTGCCAGCTGGCCGGCGCCCGGCACCTGTGCCTGTTTCATCACGAGCCGGCATTCGACGACGAGGCAATCGAATCGGTGCTGAAGGAAACCATACGGCTCGAACAACTGACACGGCGTTCGCGGCCGCTGCAGGTCTCCGCCGCATTCGACGGTCTCGAGATCGAGGTATAGCACGCAGTGGCCGGCACGGCATCCAGCACGGCAGCGACACCGCGGCAGAGCGCCTGGAGCGAGCGCCGCGCGGTCAAGCTGCTTGTCGGTGCGCGCGGCCGGCCTCTGGGCGCACTGTTCCTGGCGGTACTGGTTGCACTCACACTGTTGCCGGAGAGCGGGCCGGCGTACGGCCTGAAACTCGCGCTGTTCGATGCCTATCAGACGCTGTTTCCGAGGGCGCAACAGTCGGCACCGGCGATCGTCGTCGCGATCGACGAACAGAGTCTCGCGGAACATGGGCAATGGCCGTGGCCGCGCACGCTGCTCGCGCGTCTGATCGACAACATCGCGGAAGGCCGGCCGGCCGCCATCGGAATCGACGCGCTGTTCCCGGAACCGGACCGGCTGTCGCCGGATCGCCTGGCTTCGATCGTCGAACACACCGCGCCCGAACTTGCGCGGCAGCTCGCGGGTCTGCCGCGAAACGACACAATCTTTGCAGGTTCGATCGCGGCAGCGCCGGTCGTGCTCGGTATTGCGGGACTGGAAGAAGTCCCCACAGGCCGAGTCGGGGGTCGCACCGCGCCGTTCCTCGTGCGCGGCGCGAATCCGTCGGCACATCTGCGCAGCTTTGCAGCGGGCCTGCGCAGCCTGCCTGAACTGGACAATGCCGCAGCAGGTCACGCTCTGCTGTCCGTCGATCCCCGTGGCGGCATCGTGCGCCGCGTGCCCCTGGTCGCCACCATCGGCGGCACGCTCACCCCGGCACTTTCTGTCGAGATGTTGCGTGTGGCAAGCGCAACCGGCGGATATGTGCTGCACGGCGACCGACGCGGGGTACGCAGCATCGCAATCGGCGACCTTTCGATTCCGACCGGGCCCGACGGAGCGGTCTGGGTACATTTCAGCCCGAGCAGCACGGACCGGCTGGTGTCGGCGGCCGACGTGCTTGCGCAGAGAATCGATCCGCTGATATTCGACCGCAGACTGGTGCTGGTCGGTGCAACGGGCCTCGGCCTGCTGGATCATCAGGCAACACCGCTCGGCGTGCGCATGCCTGGGATCGAGATTCACGCCCAGCTGCTGGAGAATATTTTCGACGGACGGCTGCTTGGGCGCGCGGCGTCTGCAGCGCACGCTGAGCGTCTGCTGCTTCTGGTCTGCGGCCTGATCCTGATCGCCGTGGCGCCGGCCGTCCGGCCGCGCACGGGCGCCACGCTGTTCGTTGCGCTTCTCGCTGCATGTTTTGCGCTTGGCTTCGGCCTGTATCTGGGTCGCGCCGTGCTGTTTGATGGCGCCTGGCCGGCAGTCGGAACGACACTCGTGTACGGCGCGCTGCTCGCCGGCACTCTGGCGGAAACAGACCGCCAACGCAGGGCGCTGGCGCTGGCGCTGGCAGAGGAGCGCGAGGCCGCAGCGCGGGCGGCGGGCGAACTGGAAGCCGCGCGGCGTATCCAGCTCGGCATGCTGCCGCCGACCTCCGGCAGTTTCCTGCGCGACCGCCGCTTCGAACTCGAAGCGATGCTGCAGACCGCGAAGACGGTGGGCGGCGATCTATACGACTATTTCAAACTGGACGACGATCGCCTTTTCTTCGCGGTCGGTGATGTCTCGGGCAAGGGCCTGCCGGCCAGCATCTTCATGGCGGTGAGCAAATCCCTGTACAAGAGCGCCGCGCTGCGCAGCGAGTCCGATATCGGCACAGTGATGCGTGCGGCACACGAAGAAATCGCGCGCGACAATCCTGAAGCGCTGTTCGTTACGCTGTTTGCCGGACTGCTCGATCTGCGCAACGGGCAACTGACCTACTGCAATGCCGGGCACGAAGAACCGCTGCTTGCCGCCCCCGACCGGGAGGGCGTGGCAAGACTGGAGGGTGGCGACGGACCGCCGTTGTGCGTGCTCGAGAAATTCGATTACCGGGCCGCCTCGTACCAGATGCAGCGCGGTGAAGTGTTATGCGCGGTGACCGATGGCGTCACCGAAGCGATGGATATCAATGAGGAACTCTACGGCCGCGCGCGGCTGGCGCAACTGCTGGCGTCACAGGCCACGAAGTCGAGCCCGCGCCAACTCGTGAGCCTGATCGAGGAGGACGTTCAACGGCATAGCGCCGACGCCGAGCGCTCCGACGACATCACGATTCTGGTGCTGAAGTGGAACGGAGAAACGTGGTGAAGGTGAACGGTTCGCGACTCGGTTCAGCGGACGCTGACCTCAACCCGGCGATTCTTCGGTTCGGACACGCCAGGGCCGTGCGGCACCAGCGGCTCGCGCTTGCCGCGCCCGGCAACGCTTTCGATCTGCTCCGGCTGGATGCCGCGACGAATCAGTTCCATGCGCACGCGTTGCGCGCGCTGCAGGGAAAGTTGGTCGTTGTAGTGAATGCTGCCTACCGAATCCGTATGTCCCGTGATAAGAATCTCGGAGCCAGGGTGCAAGGCAATCTCGGCAAAGATGCGGGTAAACTCGGCGTCCGATGCAGCGGTCAACACGTCGCTCGCATCTTCGAAATGCACCAGGAAAGTATTCGGGCGCGGCGGCAATGCCGCGAGCGCGCCGGAGAAGGTTTGCTGCAAGGTTTTCGCATCGAGCCGTCGCGATTTCACCGCATGCCCGGCACGAAGCCTGATCGCGGCAAACGGCTGGTCGAGCAACAGGGTGCGGGTTCCATGTTGCACGACGACCGCGCCGGTTTGCCCGTCTGGTTTCGGCAGGAGCACGACGAGGTCGTCGTAGCTGTCGTTCAGCGGCTGGTAGGCGTTGCGATCTACAGGTTCGTCGCTGCCGATTTCAACCAGTTGCGCGCAGGCGGTCAGCGTGGCAATCAGCAGTACACTGACCGCCCGCTTTACTCAGTTGGCAGAATCCGCCACGCGAATCGCGAACTCCGTGCCGCGCACACCCATGATTGCTGCGGGGGTCCTGACACGCATCGATTCCGGCTGCTGCTTGACCAGCTTGCCCGATACTGCAGTCAACGTTCCGCGCTTGAGCGTGCTTTCGAACCCGCCTGCATGCGTGGTGGTATCAAATGCGAAGCTGTCTATGGTGAGGATCGTATTCGGGCCGGCCGACATCAGGCTGTCATCGCGGAACGTGATGCCGACGCTGCCATCAGATCCAGTAACGATGGTGTCGCGAACCTGCACCACAGTACCCACCGAAACCGGAACGGTCTTGCCGGCACGCTCGATATGAACCGCCCCCTTCGCCACCTTGACGCGACCGACATCCGCCGCCGCAGGTGCGGCAATCAGTCCCGCGAGCAGCACGAGCAAGGCAATCTGAATAAAGTGTTTCCAGTGGAATTGCATCTGCCGGATCATGAATTTCTCCTTGGGTTCCGGGTCGCCGACGCCACCTTGCGCCCTGCGCCCATAGCCCGGGATAAAAGCACGGTCCATGCCCGAGCGCTCTCCCTGTGCGACTGGTCATCTGGCGTCGGGCAGAGACCACGATATCCCGGTTCGAGGGCATGCAATGATTAAACGGCATTGTTCAGTCCAGGCAAAGATCCTTTATTTCAGAGAGATACTGTCACTCATAGAGGACTTTGCAGCCGCTGCGCGCATCGCCAACGAGGACTGTCACAAGCTGACGCTGATCGTCGAGGAATTGTTCACAAATACCATCCGCCACGGGCATGGTGGTGACAGCGACTCGCCGGTCAGCGTGAGCCTGGAATCGCACAGCGGAAAACTCAAGGTCGTCTATGAGGACGCCGCGCCCGAGTACGATTCGCTCGCCGCCGCCATGCGTACCAACGTCGCATCCACCGTGAACAACCTGAAGGTTGGCGGGCTCGGCGTTGCGCTGACTTTCGCAATCGCCGAATCAGCGCAATACGCTTATGTCGAGGGTCGCAACCGCATCGTGATCACGCTGGCCGGCCAGCACCAGTCCTGAATTCAACGCGCGTGCCGCGAAGGGTTGTCCACGAACAACCCGTCGACAAAGCCGATATGCAGCATCAAACCCAGGCCGAACACGAGCGATAGCAGGCCGGCAGCGACCCGCAGTCGCCGGTTGAATACCGGCATGCGCTCGGCGCTGTAGGCAAACGGAGCAGCGATCGCCGCCGTGATCAGCGCCATTCCCGCAACCGTTCCAAGGCCGAACAGCGCCAGGTAGGCAATCGCCCACCACGTGTCCTGAATAGCAGTCAGCACCATCAACGCAATCGCGGCAGAACCCGCCATGCCGTGCACCACGCCGATCACGATCGGACGCAGCGCCTGATACATACCGATCCGGCCGAACCATCGGTCCACCCGCGCCTGCGGGTTTCACCGTCCGCATGGCCATGCCCGGCCGGCGTATGGCCATGCACATGACTGTGCACGTAGTCGCCGTGGACATGGACATGCGCGTGCACATCCCTGCGATGCGCGGCGCGCAATGCCGCGTCGCCGCGTGCAGTGGTCACGGTTCCGGCCAGCGTGGCAAAGCCGAGTATCACCAGCATCGCCGCCACCATCAACTCCATCGCCAGGCCGACACGGTCCGGAATCACGACCCCGAAAAGGATGATGACGCCGCCGAAAAGCGAAACGGTCAGCGTGTGCCCGATTCCCCAGAGCACGCCGACCCATACCGCGTCGCGAATGGTCTTTTGCCGGCTGACGATGGTGGCAATCGCCACCACATGGTCGGCATCCGTTGCATGCCGGACCCCGAGGAAAAATCCCGCGGCCACCAGCCACAGCGCACTGATCACGCGCTCGTCCCTGATGAGTCGACCGGCATCAGGAGCCGAATCGGCGCCAGGCGAACGGCGCGCGCCGCAGCAGAATATCCAGCAGGAATGCCAGCAACGCGGCGGCAGCCAGCCAGGGCCACAGCGGATGGCTGCGCTGCCCGCGATCGCCCTGCGCCGCGAACACCTCTTCCGTGGCGGCGCCCACGCGGCCGCCGGTATCCTCGGCGATCGCGGCCAACAGCGCGACGTCGGGCGGCAGCGCTCGGTACTCGTCGGCAAAACGCGCATGCGCCACGCGCACGCCCGCACGGGCCGCTGCCTGCGGCGGGACCCCGCCCTGCGCCAACAGCGAGAACGACGCAGCCGTATCCGTGTTCAGCGCGACCCGGGCCGAGTACACCCCGGGCCCGGTCTGTCTGAGCAGGATATCCTCCGACGGCTGACCGGTGCGCGATACCTGGGCCCGCGGCGAGACATCCATACGGAAACTGCCGTCCGCCGCCAGCATCCCGAGCCTGATTTCCGCTTCTTCGCCATCGCGCACGACGCGAAAATCGAGCGCCTCACTGCTGTCGCGGCGCATCGTCTCGCGTACCAGCTGCGCCCACAGTTTGCCGTAGCCCGGCCACTGCAGCCACTCGACGGCCCAGCGGTTCTTCACATCGGAGGAGAACATCACGGTTTTTCCAAGACCGTATTGCCAGCGCACGAGCAGCGGCGCGCCCTCGCTAGTAGCAAGCACGATCTCGGCGGTATCTCTGGCTTCGGTGGCCACATGGCCGCGCAACGCCGGCGCACCGCCGAAATCCACGCCCTGCAAAGCCGCCATCGGACGTTTCACCACCGCCCGGATCGGCTCTTCCACCATGTTGTCGCGCATCGCCTTCTGGGTTTCCTCTACGAAAAGCTGCGGAATGGCCTCAGCGGTCGTAGCGACATAGTGCCGGCCGCCGCCCAGGTCGGCAATCCGCTTCATCAGGTCGAGGTCCGCGCCTTCGCCCAGCGTCACCGCGGACACCACGATGCCGTTGGCACGCATGCGTCCGATCAGCCCCGGGAAATCGGCGGGCTGGGTCTCGCCGTCGGAAAGCAGGATGACATGCTTGGTTCTGGCCGTCTCCTTCTCCAGCAGATCGTGCACTACGCCGAGGGCCGGAAAGATGTTGGTCTGGCCGCTCGCCTGGATGCGGCCGATCTGGTCCTCCGCGCGACGCTTCGAGCCCACGTCCTGCATCGGCACCGCAATGTGAGGACGCGAGTCGAACGCCACCACGCCGAAGCGATGCTGCTCCTCCAGCAGATCCAGTGCGGCGCGCGCCGCTTCCTTGGCGTACTCTATCTTGCGCCCCCGCATGCTGTAGGAGCGGTCGATCGCGATCACCAGCGCGAGATCCCGGCGTTCCTGCGCCTTGAACTCCACAGGCAGCATGCTTTCTACCCTGGACCCGGCGTAGCCTTCTTCGCCGAAAGTGTTCTCGCCGCCGGCAAAAAGAAAACCGCCACCGGCATCGCGCACGTAGCTCTCCAGCGCGCGCATCTGCGGCTCCTGTAATGCCTTCGCCGGGGCGTCGGACAGAATCACAGCGTCGTACGGGCGCAGTCCGTCTGCTGCCGACGGCATCGCATTCACCGCTGCCGCCGTCACTTCGATGCCCTCCGCCTCCAGTGCTTCCCGCAGGAAACGTGCGCTGCCCTGCTGGCCCTCGACATACAGCACCCTCGGTCGAGGACCGATCCAGGCGGTCAGCGTCGCACGGTTGTTTTCGGCAACCGTGTCCGCCGGCGCTTCGACCTCCGCGGTCAGCGTCGCCGTGCCGGCGCCGCGCAGGCGCACCTCGAACCCCACTTGGTTCATTCCCGCGGCCAGCACGACGTTGCGCGCGCCGAGCCGCTGACTGCCGCGTGACAGTCGCACGCTGGCGCGCGTCTCGGTCGGGCTGAACACTTGCACGAAAACTTCGATCGGCTCGCCATCCCGAACGTCGTCCGGCAGCTGGATGCCATCCACCCAGACATCGGCGCCGTCGCGCATGCGCGCCACCACCGGATACACCCGCACGCTGGCCGCCTGCAGTCTTGGCAGCACCTGCCGTACATCGCCCGCAGACTGATTGCCGTCGGTGAGCAGAACGATGCGCTTGATACGCTCGCGATCGAGCGCCAGCAGCGCCTGGTCCAGCGCACGCTCGAGATTGGTCGCGTCGCGGTTGATTGCCGCCGCCGGGCCCGGGCCGGTGGCAATCTCCAGCGCCCGCACTTCCGCCGAGTCATCGACCACCACCGGGCGGTCGGCGAACGCCACGATACGCGAGCTGCCGCGGGGCATCTGCGCCTGCGCGCGGTCGATCCAGTCGAGCGCCTCGGCCACAAAGCCGCCGGAAACACTGCCGGAGACATCCAGCGCATATACCACCGACAACTCCCCGCTGCCGGTGTGCCAGGCCGGCCGCGCAAGCGCGACTGCCGCTAGCAGCACGGCAGCGCAACGCAGCGCGGTCACCGCCGAGAGATGCCGGCGCGCGAGATTTGCGCGGGTCTGCCTGCCGATCCACCAGATCAGCGGAATCGCAAGCGTGAACAGCAGCGGCCACAAGGCGCCGAAAGTGATCGAATTGCCGGTCATGTCACACGGTCAGCCGCCGGTTATAGGTGAGCCATTCGATTCCCAGTAACAGCAATGCCGCCAGCAGCAGCAACGTCCAGGGATCCAACGACCAGCCGCGCATGGCCTCGCGCTCCACGGCCGCAGAAGCCTCTGGCAGCGCAGACCGGTTTACCGCCGTCAATTGCGGGTCGAGCAGGCTGACCGCGACGCGCGTCCGCTCGCCCGGTGCGACCGCCGTGTAAATTCCAGGCTGGGTGGCGTGAAAACGCAAGCCGCCGGCGATCCTGACCGTGCCCACTTCAACGCCGTCCGCGCCGATCACGCGCGCCGTGGACTTCAGCAGGTCGACCTCGCCCAGCCCCGCGTTACGCACCGCCGGCTCACTGAGCATCCAGTTGATCGCGTTGTTCAGGAACACTGGAAACCCGGCGTGCAACGCGAAGTTCGAATCCTCGAGCGCAAAGGCGAGCGAGACCCAGCGCCGCCCGGACTGCTCCGCGAGCACCAGCGGCATGCCACCGCGCGACGCAACCAGCGTGCGCAGGCTGTCGGCCTGCGCACGCGCCGGCACCGCCTTCTCGATATACAGGTCGCGCAACGACAGATTTTCCAGCAGCGGATGGCTGCCGTCCCAGCTCGCTACCTGCGGCTGTACGATCTCCGCGCCGAGATCCGGCAGCCAGGCCACCCGCCCGGGCCGCACCAGCAACGCCGGCACCGAAGGTGCCGCGCGCGGGGCGTATCGATCGAAGACATACAGATCGGCGTCGCCCTGCTCGGTGTACAGATGTGGGGGCGTCACCGTCAGGCGCACGCGCGGCTGTGCGGCCAGTGATTTCTCCAGAAACGGGTTCGACAGCGTCACCAGCACCACGCGAACCGCCCGCCGCATCGGCAGAAAGCCATAAGCCGCATCATCCAGCGAGAAACCGTCTCCCGTGGCCAGCAACGACGCGCGCACCGGCCCGCCGTCGAACGCGGAAATATCTACGAGTTCGCGCGACGCCGATCCCGCGGGCACGGTTAGCGTTCGCTCGATGCGCTCTGCGCCGATTCCGGCCAGAGTGAGCGCTACAGCCTTTGGCGCAAATCCGGCGTTGCTGATCTCGACAAACGCCTGGTATCGATGCGGAGCACCGGGGACGGCCCTGACATCGAAGGCGGTAATACCCACGTTCTCGACCGCCTCGAACACCGAAATTGCGGTCATTCCAGACGGCAGGCTGCGCAACTGCACGCCGTCGGTGATGACGTAGCGCGCGTCCGCCACGGCGGCAATCGCCGGCGCCGGGATAACCGGGGGCTGACCGAACGCCACTTCGAGCCGGCTCAGCGTCTCCAGCGCCGCGTCGCGCGTCTCGAACGCGGGGATGGCGATCTGTCGCATGCTGTCGGTGAGCAGTACCTGCGTTGCGGGCGCGGCAGCATCGAGCAACTCCGCGGCGAGATGCCGTGCCCGATCGAATCGCGTGCTGCCATCCGCCGTGCGGGTCGCCATGGTTGGAGAGTTGTCGAGGACAATCACCACGCGATTGGTGCCGGCCACGCCGGGCACGCTGGGGCCGACAATTGCGGCGGCGATGCAGGCGGCGATAACCGCCGCCAGCAGAAACGACAGGAGCCAGCGCAACCGGTCATCGTTGCGGCGGCTCGCACGCAGAACGCGATCCCAGATCAGGCCGGAGGGAATCAGCAGGCGCCGCGCCGGCGGGCGCAACAGGTAAAGCAGAAACACCAGCAGCACCGCGCCTAGTACCACGCCGATGACAGCCGGAGAAAACAGGGCCAGGGCGTTCATCTCAATAGACCGTGCTCGCGCAGCGCGCGCAGCATCAGTTGCTTGAACGGCGCATCGGTGGGTGCGCGCACGTAGCCCCAGCCGTGGCTGCGACAGAACCCCTCGATTTCTCCGCAATATTGCGAGAAGGCTTCGCGATAAGAAGTGAGCAGATCGTCGCTGACTCTGACTTCCGTGGCGGTGCCGTCTTCCGAATCCACCAGCACCTGCTCGTCCCCGAACGGCGGGTCGAGCTCTTCAGGGCTGATCACGTGGACCGCGAAAACGTCGTGGCGAAACTGGCGGATCACCTGGAAGCTCGACTCGAATCCCGCGCGATCCAGGAAGTCCGAGGCCAGGATCACCAGGCCGCGGGTGCGACGTGCGCCGAAGAAGTTGCGGAACGCGGATTGCAGGCTGGTACGTCCGGAAGGCCGCAGACGATCCAGAAAATGCAGCGTGCGCCAGACCTGATTCTTGCCGCGTCGCGCCGGCATTTCCTCGATCACACCGTCCGCAAAGGCGATCATGCTCACACGGTCATGATTGATCAGCCCGATATATGCGAGTGCCGCAGCGGCGCGTCTGGCGAAATCGAACTTGCTCGGCTGCCCGAAATCCATCGACCGGCTGGAATCGACGAATATGTACACAGGCAGGTCGGCCTCTTCTTCGAACAACCTGAGAATCAGCCGGTCGAGGCGCAGGTAGCTACCCCAGTCGAGGTTGCGGGTGTCGTCGCCGGGCGAATACGGCCGGTAATCGGTGAACACCATGCCGCTGCCGGTGCGGCGCGAACGGTGCTGGCCGCGCAGATGCCCCGCCACCGGCCGACTGGTGGCCAGCGCCAAGTGCTCCAATTGACGGAGGAACTCCTCACTGAATACGAGACTTTGCTGGATCACGATGTGTTTCCCGGCAGGCGCGTGCAGTGCGCCTGAACATGCTGCCGATTCAAGCCGCCATTGGGCAGGGATTCTCCTGCTGCGAAGGCTGGATCAGGGTAAGCGGATGGTCCGGCCCCGGCACCGACCGGACGATGTCGAAGATGTCCCACTGGTCCTGCATCTCGCCTTTCTCCTTGATACGCACGACGTACATTTCCTGCAACAACTGATGATTGCGGGCAAACACCCCCTTGCGCGCCTTCAGCACATCGAAGCTCGCACCGCTGTCGAAATAGTCCACCAGCTTCTCGCTGTCGGTGCTGCCGGTCTCGGCAATCGCCTGCAGCAGAATGCGCACGCCGACATAATCGGCCCAGGCGCCGTTCTCCGGCGGCATGCCGAATCGTGCACGAAACGCGCGCGCGAAAGTCCGCGCCGCCGGCACATCCAAAGTGTGATACCACATGGTTTGCCAGTAACCGGACAGCGAATCGATTCCCGCCGCCCAGAACAGGCCAGTATCGTTCGCGCCGCCCGTGACCGGGTACGGCAGCCGGTACTCGCGGTACTGGCGCATGAAATTCGTGATGTCGATTCCGGCCAGGCAGGAAAACACGAAATCCGGCCGCGCCTGCCTGATCTTCAGAATGTAGGCGCTGAAATCCTGGGTGTTTGTCGCGATCATGTCGCGTCCGCCTTCGATGCCGCCCGCCTCCCTGAGGAATTGCGAGGACGCGCGGTACAGGTCGTGGCCGAAGGCGTAGTCGGTAACCAGAAAATACCACTTCGCGCCGCGGATGCGGCGCGCGCGTGCCGCGACCTGCGCGACCGCCGCAACAGACGCCGAATTGATCTCGCCGAGACTGGCAACTACACGGTCGCGCTCGTAGAGTTTCTGCGCTTTGGTAACTGCGGTCGCCGGGTTCACGCTGTCTTCCGCGATCAGTTGCACGGGCCGCCCGAGCACACCGCCGGCAGTGTTCGCCTCGTCCACGGCGAGCGCCGCGCCGCGATAACCGTACTCGCCGATCTGACCGAGAAATCCGGTACGTGGTGTCAGGTGCCCGATTCGGATGGCCTCGCCCTGGCCGCGCAGGATCGCGGGAACGCCGAGCAGGCCGCCGGCGGCCAGTGCAGCCGTGCCCTTGATCAACCGGCGCCGGGAGGAGGAAGCCATTACACCTTACTCTTTGGGTTCGGGCACGGTCTCGAGAATGCGCTGCAGGATCTGGTCTGGATCGATCCGCTCGGCTTCCGCTTCGAAATTGAGCAGCACGCGGTGCCGCAGCGCGGGGAGCGTGACGGCACGCACGTCCTCGCAGGAGACATAAACGCGATCGTTCATCAGCGCATGCACCTTGGCGCCGAGTATCAGCGCCTGGGTACCGCGCGGGCTGGAGCCGAAGCGCACATATTTCTTCGCCATCTCGTGCCCGCCGCTGCTCTCAGGGTGCGTAGCCAGGGTCAGCCGGATCGCGTACTCCTGCACCGGCCGCGCAACCGGAATCGCCCGCACCGTCTCGCGCATATCGAGAATCTGTTCCTGCTCGAGCACCCGCTCGACCTGTGGTTCGTTGCGTTGCGTGGTGCGGTCGACGATGGTGTACAGCTGATCGACATCGGGAAAGTCGAGCTTAAGCTTGAACAGAAAGCGGTCCATCTGCGCTTCCGGCAGCGGATAGGTCCCTTCCATCTCGATCGGGTTCTGTGTTGCAAGCACGAAGAAGGGCTGGTCCAGCGAATGCGTGCTCCCGCTCGCCGAGACGCTGTTCTCCTGCATGGCTTCCAGCAGGGCCGACTGGGTTTTCGGCGTGGCGCGATTGATCTCGTCGGCAAGCACCATGTTGGCAAAAATCGGCCCGCGCTGGAACTCGAAGAACTTCCTGCCGGCATCGTCTTCGCGGACGATGTTGGTGCCGATGATGTCCCCCGGCATCAGGTCGGGGGTGAACTGGATGCGCGAGAAGCGCAGGTGCATGGCGTCCGCCATGGTCTGCACCAGCTTGGTCTTGCCCACGCCGGGGATGCCTTCGAGCAGGACATGGCCGCGCGCGAGCAGGCAGGTCATGACGTTTGCGACGACATCCTCGTTGCCAACGATTACGCGGGCGATTTCGTCGCGCACTCGCTGGAACTGGTCGCGGAAGGCCTGGATCTGCCGATCGACAACAGTATTCATTGGTCTTGGCTTTCGTGTAAGTTGATGAAGTAGTCCTTCACAAGCTGGCGCTGGCGCAGCGGGATGCTCGGTGGACCCATGATTTCGGCGCGCGTATAGCTGCGCCCCTCGCGTACCGCCGCGAACTCAGCGGTCGCGGCCTGTTCGCGGGTGGGAGCGAGGAACCACGACTCGTCTCCGGCGTCACCGCCGCCCGTGCTTTGCACCTGTACCGCCTCGAGCTGAAGCTCCACGTCGAGGCGCGCGGTCGGCGCGCCCATGAGTTCGCGCGTGGGCGTGTCGCCGGCACCGGCGCCCACGCCACTTCCATCCTGCTGCGAGCCGTCGTCGTCCAGCCGCAGCCTGACGCCCTGCTGGGAAGTTCCGCCGCTGCGCAGTTCGATATTGCCCGACTCCGGCGGAGACGACTGATCTGGGTCGCCGGAAGAATACGGACTGCGCAGCGCCGACCATGCGTGGAACTCCTGCATCTCGCGCGCAATCTCGGTGACCTCGCGCCGCATCTGCAGTGTCTGATCTGAGTCCTGCATGACCCGTAACGCGCGCTGGAGGGTTTCTCGGTCGAGATCCGTGCCGTCATCCCCAAGTTCGCGGGTAGCGTGTTCGAGCGCCTTCTGCAGGTTCTCCTGTGCGGCGGGGCTGCGCGTTCCCCCCCCGGCATCACGAAGCGGATCGCCGTGCGCTTCGCGTAACAACGCCATGGCTTCCTGGACACGGCCCTGTTCGAGCGCGCGCGCCACGTGCTCAAGCTCTGCGCGCCCTTGCATCGCACCTGCCAGCCGATCCAGCGCCTCGCGGGCAACAGCCGCACGCATGTTCGCCCGTTCGGCAGCGTCGCGCACTTCTCTTGCAGCCTGTTCCAACTCCTCGGCGGTCGCCGCGGGCCGCTCGAACACGGCAAGCGCCTGCTCAATCTGCTGCACTTCCGCGCCGGCAGGCAGCTGCTGCAGCCGCGCGCGCAGTCCGCCGGCGTCCTGCATCTCGACCGCCGTGTCGGCGCGTGCCAGGATCTCCCAGGAGTGCGAAAGGCGCGGCATCACCCACGCAGTCGCAGCCAGCAGAATCGCAAGCGCGGTAAGGACCGCCAGGCTGCGGGGTGCGCGGGCCGGAACCAGTGCAACCGGGTCGACGCCCTGCGCCGTGCGGGCGGCGCGCGCCACCTGCGCCTGCACGAACGGTGTCTGCTCCGCGTTCGACAGAAACCAGCAGGCGCTCTTCAACTCATCCCTGAGTTGAGCCCTGGCGTCCACCTCGCCCGCCGCCTGCGTCAGCGGCACCCGCCGCGACGCGCGCCAGACCGCATAAATGGCGAAACTGGCGAGCCCCAACCCGAGCCCGGCCATCAGCGACATGCCGCCCAGCCCGGTCGTCGGCCGCGCCAACTGGAATGCCACTTGGGCAAACAACACCACGCCCGCGGCAAACACAATCTCGCGTAAAGCGCGGTTGAAGGATATTCGGCGGGCGACTCTGCTCAGGACGGCGTGAATAACTTCGCGATCTTTCATAATCAGTCGCATTGTAGCGCACGGTGCCGCATGGCTACGACGGCCCGCCGGGCCCGACCGGGACGGGGCCCGCACGACTTTCTCCGGTACCATGCCGCTTCCTTCAGTGGGCGATAAAGGTGGAAGCGGTTCAGGGCCGACAACAGCCCTTGTGTGAACGGATAGGGCCAAATTCGGCTACCGGCCGAGTTCCCCGTTTCCGTCTCCGGAAACCGTTCGACAGACAAGACGCAAACCATGCGGGCAATCAACATCGCGGATCTTCGTAAACAGGCACGGCGTCGCCTGCCGCGGGTCATATTCGAGTTCATCGACGGCGGCGCGCAGGACGAGACCACGCTGCGAGCCAACATGGAGGACTTCCGGCGCATCCGGTTCATGACCCGCGTGCTCACCGACGTATCGCAGCGCGACCAGTCGATCAAACTTTTCGGCCAGCGCTGCGCGTCGCCGATCGTGCTGGCGCCGACCGGGCTCGCCGGACTGTTGCGCAGACGCGGCGAACTGGCGGCGGTGCGCGCCGCGCACAAGGCAGGCATCCCCTACTGCCTGTCGACCATGGCGACCTGCAGCATCGAGGAAATCGCACAAGGCAGCGACCGGCCGCACTGGTTTCAGCTCTACGTGCTGCGCGACCGCGGCCTGACCAAGGCCTTCATCGACCGCGCGCGCGCCGCGAACTGTAACGCGCTGGTGCTTACGGTCGACACCAAGATGCAGGGACCGCGCGAACGCGACATCCGCAACGGCTTCACCGTGCCGCCGAAGTTCACTGC
>DATKEK010000135.1:0-13095 GCA_035512195.1 Burkholderiales bacterium | reverse complement strand
TGACACCATCTGGACTGGTTCGACTCGACTGAGATCGTCATCGAGGCCGCGATTTCCGCGCTGGGACTCTACCTGTTCGTGGTGCACACGCTCACCGCGCGCGATCCGTTCCTCGACCCGCGGCTGATCGCACAGCGCAATTTTTTCATCAGCCTGCTGCTGATCGCATTCTACGGGTTGCTGACGGTGCCGGTGATGGTGCTGATGCCGGCGTTCCTTGACGAACTGCGCGGCTACGGTATCGCCACCATCGGCCTGCTGCAGACACCGCGCGGCGTGGGATTGCTGGCGGCGCTGATCGTGAGCGGGCGCATCACCGGCAGGGTGGATCCGCGCACGCTAATCGCGTTCGGGCTGCTGTGCATGGCGGTGGCCAGCGCGGAAATGACGCGCTGGAACACCGACGTTGGCGCCTGGCCGATCGTGTGGACCGGATTCATCCAGGGCATAGGCGCCGGCATCATGCTGGTGCCGATCCAGGTGATCGCCTTTCCCTCTCTCGCGCCCGAACAACGCACCGAGGCCGCAGCGGTATTCAACCTGGTGCGCAGCGTTTCCAGCAGCATCGGCGTGTCGATCACCCTGACGCTGCTGGTGATGAACAGTGCGATCTCGCGCGCGGGCATGGTCGAGCACGTCTCTCCCTACAGCCAGGCGCTGAGGTTGCGTGGCGGACTGGATGTGTTCGACGCCGGAACCGGCCAGCCGCTCGCGGTCATCGAGCGCGAGATCGAGCGACAGGCGATGATGATCGGCTACAACGCGGATTTCGTGTTTCTCACCGTTGCAGCGATAGCGGCATTGCCGCTGCTGCTTCTGGTCGGCCGGCGTTCCGCGGTCGGTACGCTGGACGAGGGCGACCGCGCGCCGCTGGTGATTCGCGATTAGCATCTCCGTGCTGCTAACATCCGCTGCATTTACGACATCGAGACCGAAGAACATGAACTCACTGGATCGCACCATTCGCCCGCGCCGCAGCCTGTTGTTCGTTCCGGGGCTCAGGCCGGATCGCTACCGCAAGGCGTTGGAAACGGGCGCGGATATCGTGTGCGTGGATATCGAAGACGCGGTAGCGCTCGATCGCAAGGCGGAAGCCCGAGCTTTGACGCTGCCGCTGTTCGCCGAAGGCGACAACGTAAATGTAGAACGGATGCTGCGCGTCAACGGCATGTCGACGCCGGACGGGCTGAAGGACCTGCAGGCGATCATCGAATCCGACGCGCCGCCGCCGTCGATCATGATTCCGAAGATCCGCGCACCTGAAGAAATCGAGTTGCTGGATACGCTGCTGTCGACCGGTAAGACGCGGGAGATCCGATTCTGCGTGATCGTCGAAACCAATCGCGGCCTGGAACGCGCGCATGAGATCGCGCGCGCATCGAGCCGCATCGACTCGATGATCCTCGGCGCGGTGGACATGTCCGCCGATCTGCGCTGCCGCAAGGCCTGGGAGCCGCTGCTCTACACGCGCTCGCGGCTGGTGCATGCGGCGGCGAGCGCTGGCATCGACCTGCTGGACGTGCCGTATCTCAATCTCGACGATCTGGACGGCTTGCGCGAGGAAGCCACGCGCTGCGCCGATCTCGGCTTTACCGGCAAGGCGTCGATTCATCCGAAGCAGCTCCCGGTCATACATGCGGCGTTCACGCCGGACGAGGCGACTGTCGAGAAAGCGAAGAAAGTCTGCGCCGCGTTCGAAAATGACAAGACCGGCCTGGTCATGGTCGACGGCGAGCTGATCGAGCTGCCGGTGGTGCGATCGATGTACCACGTGCTCGCCATTGCCGAACGCATTCAATCGCGCAGCTGAAATTCGCGAGGGCCGGTGGCGCTCGGGCGAGGTTGCGCGGTTGCTCAGCGTCGAGGCGCGAAGTTGCGAAGGAATGTGAAAACTTCGCGGTTTGGCGATTCCTTTCGCGCATTTGTTCTCATGGCGTAGTGCGTATGCGTGCCTGAGTGGCAGTCTTTGTCCTTCGGGCGTGTCCGGGCGCGTCGGCAGAACATTGTCCCGAGAGATTCCGGTTCGTGAAGATTCGACTTCTGAAAAAAGGTGAACGAATAGAAAACTTTTCTGTATGAGCCTGGCGAATAAGAAAAACAGGAAGCCTTTTCTTTAGGTTCGCCGGTAATATTCCTGCCGTGAACGGACGCATTTTAAACCCCAGCCTGCCCGCCATCGCGACGCCGCCGCCTCCGCGCGCGAGCTGCAACTGCGTTCGCCTGCCACTGTGCGGGTCTCGCGACGTCGCTCCGGCGGTTGCGGACGTTCCTTTCAGACGGGAGTGTTGATGGACCAAGACTGCGTTCTCGCGACATACCTGGTGGAAACACCCCATTCGCTCGAGCATGCGGCAGCGGTGATTGCGGGGGAACAGTCGAGCGGTACCTTCGTGTCGGTGCCGGGGGAAACCAGCGAGCTCAAGCAGCGCTTCGGCGCGCAGGTGCTGAAGATCGAAGCGCTCGACAGCTTCGAGACGCCGAGCCTCCCGGGCAGCAAGCCACCGCGTTCCGCCAGCGCAAAGCTGCAGTATCGACGCGGCCGCGTGGTCATCTCGTTCCCGCTGCACAACTTCGGACCGTCGCTGCCCGGCCTGCTCGCCACGGTCGCGGGCAACCTCTATGAACTGCAGGAGCTGTCCGGCATTCGGCTCGAGGACCTGGAACTGCCGCAGGCGTTTGCCGAGCGTTACCCGGGTCCGGGATTCGGCATCGAGGGCACGCGACGGCTTGCCCAGGTGGAAGGCCGTCCACTGATCGGCACGATCATCAAGCCCAGCATCGGGCTGACGACCGACGCGCTGGCAATACTGGTGCGCGATCTCGCCACCGCCGGTCTGGATTTCATCAAGGACGACGAACTGCAGGCCGACCCGCCGTATGCGCCATTTGCCGAACGTGTCGCCGCCGTCATGCCGGAGATCCAGAGGGTGGCCGACAAGACCGGCAGGAAGGCCATGTATGCCTTCAACATCAGCGGCGACATCGATCACATGCTGCGCAGCCACGACCTGGTAAAGAAACACGGCGGCACCTGCGTGATGGTCAACGTCAACAGCGTGGGCATCGCCGCGCTCGCGCATGTGCGGCGTAATTGCGAGCTGCCGATCCACGGTCATCGCGCCAACTTCGGCGCCATGTCGCGGCACCCGCTGCTCGGCATCGGCTACACCGCCTACCACAAAGTGTGCCGGCTGGCCGGCGTGGACCATCTGCATGTCGGCGGCTTCGACAGCAAGTTCTACGAGACCAATGAAGAAGTCGCTCGCTCGATCCGCGACTGCCTGACGCCCATGTTCGACGATTACCGGGTAATGCCGGCGATCTCGTCCGCGCAGTGGGCGGGCTCGGCGGTCGACATCTACGCGGCGACACGCACGACCGATGTGATCCACCTCGCCGGCGGCGGCATCATCGCGCACCCCGGCGGTACCGCGGCCGGCGTACGCAGCATGCAGCAAGGCTGGGAGGCGGCGCTGAAGGGGGTGCCGCTGTCGAAGTACGCCGAAACGCACGAGGAACTCCGCCAGGCGATCGAAAAATTCGGGGGGCGCGGCTGATGGCGACCGACAACAAGCTGCTGCTGGCGTTCTACGGTGACGACTTCACCGGCTCGACCGATGCGATGGAGGCGCTTGCCCTGTCGGGGCTGCGTACCGTGCTGTTCCTTTCGCCGCCTTCGACGGAGCTGTTGCGGAGCAAGTTTCCCGACCTGCGCTGCCTTGGCGTTGCCGGCACCAGCCGCGCGATGTCGCCTGCTGAAATGGACGCCGAGGTGGAACCGGTGCTGCGCAAGCTGTGGTCGCTCGGCGCGCCGGTGACACACTACAAGGTGTGTTCGACCTTCGACTCGTCGCCGACGGTCGGCAGCATCGGCCGCATCGCCGACATCGCGCATCGCACGCTGGTGCCCGGGCGGGTGATCTCGGTTCTGGCCAGCGCGCCGCCGCTGCGTCGCTATACGGTGTTCGGCAATCACTTCGCTGCCGCCGGCGACGAGATCTTTCGACTCGACCGCCACCCCACCATGTCGCGCCATCCCTCTACGCCGATGCACGAGTCGGACCTGCGCGTTCACCTGTCGCAGCAGACGCAGGCGAGCATTGGGCTGATGAACGTCGTCGAGCTGGTCGGCGACGACGCGCAGGTCGACGCGCGCCATGTCGAGAAACTTGGGAGCAGGCCGGACATGCTGCTCTACGACGCGCTCGACGATGCGCACCTGAGAGCCGTGGGCCGACTGATCTGGCAGCAGGGTAAGCGCGAGCCGCATTTTGCAATCGGTTCGTCCGGGGTGGAATATGCGCTGACTGCGCACTGGCGGGCACGGGGGATGATCGGCCGTGAGCGGGTGAAGTTTCCGCCTGTCAAACCGGTGAAGCAGCTGCTGGTAATGTCGGGCAGCGCGTCGCCGATGACCGCGCAGCAGATTGAGTGGGGTGGAAAGAACGGCTTCGATTGCATCCGGGTACCCACCGAGGCGCTCGTTCAGCCCCAGACCGCGAAGTCGGCTCGCGAGCAGCTGTTGCAGCGCGCGCTCGATGCGTTCTCCGCCGGCCACAGCGTGCTGCTGTATTCGGCGGCGGGGCCGGATGATCCCAGCATCCGCGCCACGCGCGACAGACTGGAAAAAGGCGCGGGCAACTCGGCAAAAGTGCTCGGGGCGGAGATGGGTCGCATGACCCGCGAGCTGCTGGCGCGAACGGGGTTGCGCCGGGTGGTGATCGCCGGCGGCGATACGTCGAGCTACGCCACCCAGGAACTGCAGCTCTACGGCCTGGAAATGCTGGCGGAGCTGACACCGGGGGCGCCGCTGTGCCGCGCCTACTCGGACGATCCGCAGTTCGACCGCCTCGAGATCGCGCTCAAGGGAGGCCAGATGGGCAAGGCGGACTATTTCGGAATGTTACGAGGCAAATGAGGGGGCTCGATGGCGCCGCCGGGAGCGGCTGCGTCCGGACACCTGGACTGTCAACCAACATTGGAATCGAGGAGCAGAGACGATGAGCAAGAAGAGAATCGCGATTATCGGCGCGGGCGGCAAGATGGGCTACCGTGTTTCGGCCAACCTGAAAAACGCGCCATATGAGGTGAGCCATGTGGAAGTGAGCGAGGCGGGCCGCGAGCGGCTGAAGAAGGACCTCGGCATCGGCTGCGTGGACGCCGACACTGCGCTGCGCGATGCGGACATCGTTTTGCTGACCATTCCCGACAACATGATCGAAAAAGTCACCAAACAGCTGGTCGACAAGTTCAAGAAGGGCGCCACTCTGGTCGCACTGGACGCCGCCGCGCCGTTCGCCGGCCACCTGCCCGATCGGGAGGACCTCACGATCTTCGTGGCGCATCCCTGCCATCCGCCGATCTTCAACGACGAAACCGATCTCGAGGCCAAGCGCGACTACTTCGGCGGCATCAAGGCCAAGCAGTCGATCGTGTGCGCGCTGCTGCGCGGCGATGAGAAGAACTACGCCGTTGCAGAAGACGTGGCCAAGCGCATGTATGCGCCGGTCGTGCGTTCGCACCGGGCAACGGTTGATCAAATGGCCATCCTGGAGCCGGTGCTGTCGGAAACCGTGTGTGCGACCTGCCTGACCATCATCCGCGAGGCGACCGACGAAGCGGTGCGCCGCGGCGTGCCGGAAGAAGCGGCGCGCGACTTCATTCTCGGGCACCTCAACGTCGAGCTGGCGATTCTGTTCGACCAGCTGCCAGGGGTGCGCATGTCTGATGCCGCGAACAAGGCGGTCGAGCGGGCGAAGAAGGAGATCTTCGTGGCGGACTGGAAGAAAGTGTTCGAACGCGAAGCGATCGCCGAAAACATCCGCATGATTACTTCGTAGTAAAGGTGGAGGAGGAGGCCGGAGCAGGGAGCTGGGGCAACGGCCCGCCCAAAGTCGAACGGGCTCCCGGCCAGCAAATCGAGATGGATCGCATAAACGGATACGGGCGGAGCAATGCGCCGCCCGAAGGAGAACTTCAATGGTCAAGAAAGAAGTCGCGAAGGGCAAGGGCGGACGGGTGATCGTGATGGACTCGATCACCAAGGTGGAATCGGACGACGAGGGGGCGATCGTGGTGTGCGCCTCGCACGGCGGCACCAGTTCCGGCGAATTCGCGCTGGAGGTGCCGCTCAAGGTCGTCATCTTCAACGATGCCGGCGTGGGCAAGGACGACGCCGGCATCGCCGCGCTGGAAATGCTGGAGAAGCACGGGGTCGCCGGCGGCACGGTCGCCCACACCAGCGGTCGCATCGGCGATTCGCTGGACATGTGGGAAAACGGCGTGCTGTCGCATGTGAACGCGAAGGCGAAGCAACTGGGGCTGTCCAATGGCGCTCGAGTGCGTGACGCCTTGACCAGGCTGGTTCAAGCCTGAAGCGGAGGAAGTCCCGTGCCCGTCGACCCGAGACACAAAAGCCGCCTGTTGCTGGAAGGGCCGGACCGCGCGGTGGCGCGGTCCATGATGAAAGCGGTGGGTTTCACCGACGAGGATCTGTCGCGACCGCAGATCGGGGTGGCGCACTGCTGGATTGGCACCATGCCGTGCAACTGGAACCACCGGGAGCTGGCGCAGCGCGTGATGGAAGGCATTCGCGCGGCCGGCGGCACGCCGATCGAAGTCAACACCGTGGCGATCAACGACGCGATCACCACCGGCACCGAGGGGATGAAGACCTCGCTGGTGAGCCGCGAGGTGATTGCGGATTCGGTGGAGCTGGTGGCACGCGGGCACATGTTCGACGGCATCGTCACCATTTCCGGCTGCGACAAGACCATCCCGGCGATGGCGATGGTCTTGGGACGGCTCGACATTCCCGGCCTCACCCTGTACGGCGGGTCGATCCAGTCCGGCGCCTGCACCAGGCCCAACAAGATGTTTGCCGGGCGCAAGCTGACCATCCAGGATGCCTACGAGGCGCTGGGCGCGTTCAACGCCGGCAAGATCACGGCGGAAGAATTCAAGGACGTGGAGGACCACGCCTGTCCGGGCGCCGGTGCCTGCGGGGGGCAGTTCACTGCCAATACCATGGCCACTGCCTACGAGATGCTCGGCATCTCGCCGATGGGCTGGAACGACGTGCCGGCCACCAACCCGGTGAAGGTCGATGTGGCATTCGAGGCCGGCAAGCGAGTGATGGGACTGGTGCGAGCGGGCGTCACGCCGCGCGCGCTGGTCACACGCCGCAGCTTCGAGAACGCGATATCCGGCGTGATGGCAACCGGCGGATCCACCAACGCGGTGCTGCATCTGCTGGCGACCGCGCATGACTACGGCGTGGAACTGTCGATCGACGACTTCGACCGCATCTCGCGCAAGACGCCGGTGCTCGCCGACCTGCGTCCGTGGGGCACGTTCACCGCGCCGGAGATGTACGAGGCCGGCGGCATGCCGGTAGTGGGCAAGCGACTGCTCGAGGCCGGACTGCTGCATGCGGACGAGCAGACAGTCAGCGGCCGCACCCTCTCGCAGGAGATCGAGGCGGCGCGCGAGCCGGCCGGACAGATCGTGATCAAGCCGCTGTCCCAGCCGCTCAAGCCTCAGGGCGGCCTCGCGATCCTGCGCGGCAATCTGGCGCCGGGCGGCTGTGTGATCAAGATTTCCGGACAGACGAAAAAGCTGCACCGCGGGCCGGCGCGCGTGTTCGAGCGCGAGGAAGATGCGTTTCAGGCGATCAAGTCGGGACGCATCCAGCCCAACGACGTGATGGTGCTGCGCTATGAAGGACCGAAAGGCGGACCGGGCATGCGCGAAATGCAACTGGTGACCGGCGCGCTCCAGGGGTCCGGGCTTGGCGAGACGGTGGCGTTGATGACCGATGGACGCTTCTCCGGCGCAACGCGGGGTTTCGTCATCGGCCATATCGTGCCGGAGGCGGCACACGGCGGGCCGATCGCCGCGCTACGCGATGACGACATCGTCACCATCGATGTGGAAAACCGGCGGATCGACGTCGAAGTCGGCGAGACCGAGATCGGGCGGCGACTGGCCGGCTGGAAAGCGCCACCACTACGCTATGCCAGCGGCGTTCTGGCGAAGTACGCCCGCCTGGTTGCCGATGCTTCCCATGGCGCGGTCACGGATCTCGACATCGGTTGAATTGGCGAAACGCAACCGCAAAGGAATTCCAGGCATGCGATTGAAGGAACGCACAGCCGTCGTGACCGGCGCCGCGCAGGGAATCGGCAAGGCGATCGCCGCCGCGTTCGTCGAGGAAGGCGCCAGCGTGCTGATCGGCGACGTCAATGGCGAGCGCGCCGTGCAAACCGCAGCAGAACTGGCGACGGGCGCGAGACGCGTAAAGGCTGTCGAAGTCGACGTGGCGGATCCTGCGGGCGGCGAAACGCTGGCGGCGCACTGCGTGCGCGAATTCGGTCGCATCGACATTCTGGTCAACAACGCCGGCATCGGCATCAGCAAACGCACGCTGGATTTTGCGCTGGACGAGTGGGAGCGGGTGATCCGCATCAACCTCACCGGCGCCTTCCTGTGTTCGCAGGCGGCGGGACGCAGAATGGTCGAGCAGGGCTACGGCAAGATCATCAACATCTGCTCGCTGTCCGGGCAGCGCGGCGGCATCGGGCGCGCGGCATACGGCGCATCGAAAGCCGGTCTCGAGCTGCTCACCAAGGTGATGGCGGTGGAACTGGCGGAACTCGGGGTCAACGTGAACGCGATCGTGCCGGGGCCGATTGCGACCGACGTCGGCCGCGCCATGCACGACCCGGCGACCGTGGAGGCTTACCATTTCCTGGTGCCCCAGCGGCGCTACGGCGAGCCGCGGGAGATAGCCGATGCCGCCGTGTTCCTTGCGTCGGGCGAAAGCGACTACGTCAACGGCCATTCGCTCAACGTCGACGGCGGATTCCAGGCCGCGGGGCTGATGTATCCGCTGCCTTCACGGCCACGCGCGTGACGGCGCAAGCGTTTCGCTGCCGGCCACCCAGTTAAAGAGAGGACTGCCATGACTGACAGGCACAACACGGAAACTGAAGAGATCTCCACCGGCCGGCGGCGTTTCGTGTCCGCGGCCTGCGCGCCGCTGCTGATGGCCGGGCTCGGCACGGTGCCAGCCGCGATTGCCGCACAGGCAACGAGGAGGCGGGTCGACACGCCAGGGAAGACCTGGATCGAAGTTGCGCTGAACGGGCCCTGGTCGCGCGATCTGCAGCCGCTGATTCCGATTTCGGTGGACAAGATCGTGGAGGACGGCATCGCCTGCGCACGCGCCGGCGCGGCGGTGGTGCACGTGCATGCCTATGACGTGGAGACCGGGCGGCAGAAGGACGATGCCGACCTGTATGTCGCGATCATCGAGGGCATTCGCGCAAAGGAGGACGTGATCGTCTATCCGACGGTGCCCTTCGCCGGGCACGTCGATGCCCCGGACATGATGACGGCGCAGACGCGTTTCGCGCACACCGAAACGCTTGCCCGGCGCGGCCTGCTGGAGTGGGCGGTGGTGGATCCGGGCTCGACCAATATCACGCGTCTGGAAGACATTTCGGCGGGCAAGGAAGGTTTCGTCTACGCCAATCCGGAATCCCACATCCGGCGCGGGCTGGAACTCGCGACCCGCTACCGGTTTCACCCCGGCTATGCGCTGTACGAGCCGGCATTCGTGCGCCTCGGTGCGGCGCTGGAGCGCGCCTACCCGGACGTGCCGCAATGCATTTACCGCTTCATGTTTTCCGATGGCCTGAGCTTCGGCTTTCCGCCGCGACGCTACGGTCTGGATGCCTTCCTGCAGCTGCTTGCGGAGGAGGCGCCGCATGCGCCGTGGATGATCGCGGGCCTGGATGTGGACATCACGTCGCTTATCCCTTACGCGGTCGAGCTTGGCGGCCATGTGCGCGTCGGACTGGAGGACGCGCGCTTCGGTGCACGCAAATCGAATGTGCAGCTGGTGGAGGAGGCAGTGCGCCTGGTGCGCGCGGCCGGCAAGGAGCCAGCGACTACCGCGGAAATACGGCGCGCGCTGGCTCGAACCTGACATCGCCGGGCAGCATTGCCGCAGTCTAAAGATACGACAGACAGCAAGGAGGACTCAATGGAATTCAGCCAGCTTCGGGACAGGCTGCTCAGGCTCGATGCCGCTGCGCTATGCGATGCGGACAAGCGGCTGCGCGTGATCGATCCCGCGCTGCGCCCGATCAATGCGGGCGCCAGAATGGCCGGCAGGGCGTTCACGCTGGTGTGCCCGGACGACCATCTCACCGTGCTCAGGGCCCCGGTCGACGCGCGCGCGGGAGATGTGCTGGTCATCGATACGCGCGGCGGGCGCCGCGCGGTGGCCGGCGAACTGTTCGCCACGGAAGCGATCAATCGGAAGCTCGCCGGCATCATCGTGGACGGAGCGGTTCGCGATACCGCCACCCTGCGCAAGCTTTCCATTCCGGTCTATGCGCGTTTCGTCACGCCGATGTCGGGCACCACGGAAACGGCATGCAGTACGCAAGTAGCGGTTCAATGCGGCGGCGTCGCCGTTAACCCGGGCGACGTGATCTTCGGCGACGATGACGGCGTGGTCGTGGCGTCGATTGCCGAACTGGAACGCATCCTGCCCGTTGCCGAGTCCATCCAGAGCATGGAGGTGGATGCGCTCGCCCGCATGCATGCGGGCGAGCGGCTGCCGGCGCTGCTCAATTTCGACGAACACTGGGAAGCGGTCACCACGAAACCGCAGAGCAAGCTCACCTTCCTGCCGACCTGACGCGGTCGCGGCGAACGACGATTGCGCGCATGTGCGGTCGGCTGGCGTTACATCGCCGTGCCGCCGTCCACGTTGTATACGTGGCCGGTGACGAATGCGGCATCGTCCGAGGCAAGGAAGGCGATGACCGATGCGATCTCGGCCGGCTTCGCCGCCCTGCCAAGCGGGGTCATCGCGATTACGCGATCCAGCGTGGATTGGTCGAGCTTTTCGAGTTGACGCTGGGCGAAGTCGGTCATGGTCAGGCTTGGGGCCACCGCGTTTACGCGAATCCCGGCGCGTGCGAATTCCCGCGCGAGCGCCTTGCTGAGCGCGATGACTGCGCCTTTCGAGGTCGAGTACGCTGCTGTGCCGAGGAGGCCGCCGCCGCGCTGCCCCGCCACCGAGCTGATGTTCACGATGCAGCCATTCTTCTGTCGCAGCATTGCCGGAATCACCGCCTGGCTGCACAGCCACGCGCCGGTAACGTTTATGCGCATGACGCGTTCGTATTCTTCGAGACCGATCTCGAGAAAGGGCCGAGAGCTCTCCACCCCGGCGTTGTTCACGAGGATGTCGATTCGCCCCCAGCGGGAGAGCGCGTTGGCGACCATGCCGTCGACGCTCGCCTGGTCGCCGACGTCTACCGCCTCCGCTTCGGCCTCCAGGCCTTCCGTCCGCAGACTGCGCGCGGTTTCCGCGGCGGCATCCGCACGCAGATCCGCCACTACCACGCGCACGCCGCGCCGTGCGATCGCCCGCGCGGTTGCCTCGCCGATTCCGCCGGCGCTGCCGGTAACGACTGCCACTTTCGTTTCGACGCTCATGCCATGCACCTCGATTGGAAAGGCTGCATCAATTCGTCATGCCTTGCCCGAACCGGCAGATCCGGGCTATGCCATGCGGCCGGGTAGCGTGAAGGCTTGTTCGAACTGCGTGGATGATGCCACAGCGTTTGGCCGCCCACACGTGGCGGCACTGCGTTCCGGTTCGCAATCCAAGAAGAAAACGCACAGCCCCCCGCCGCGAAAATCCGACGGGCGCAGAGGAATCCTGGGCAAGTTTCGGAGTTGCCTCGGTTGAAAATCTGTGGCGAGCGAGGCGTCAGCCGACCGCTTTGACTCTTTGCGCAAGCCAGACCGCGGTCAGGGTGGCAGCGGCGGCGACCAGGCCGGTAGCCCAGTAACGGGTGAGCTGCCCGTCGTCGGCCCGGCCAATGATCAGGCCGGAAGACAGCGATGCCAGCCCGAGCGCGAGATGCTGGATCGCGGAATTGCAGCTCATGAAGGTACCGCGCATGCGCGGTTGCGCGGCGGCAGTGACCATCGCCATCGCGGGCACGAAGCGGCCGGACACCAGTACCATGAAGATCACAGATGTTGCGATCGCACCCCATACGGGCACCGGCGGCAGGTTGGTGATCAACAGCAGCGGGAGTATCGACAGCGCGGCGAGCAGGGTGAACATTTCCCGCTTGCCGTGACGATCGGCAAGCCTGCCGAACAGGCGCGAAGTGAATACGGTCGCCAGCCCGCCGAAGAAATACAGCCAGGGCAGGTCGGACTCCGCGAGCCCGACGTTGGCGACCATGTACGGCGCCATGAATGGGATGACCGAGAAGCCGCCGAAAATCAGAATCGAAACCAGCGCAAGCGCGCGCAGGTGGTTTGCGTCGAGGAACACGGCAACGACTTGCGAGAACGGATGCCGCGCGCGCGCGTGCTCGACATGGGCATGCAGGTGCGGGACCACCCTGTAGGCGCCGATGAGGATCAGGCCGGAGACCGCAGCCAGGAACACGAACGGTGCGCGCCAGTCGAACCAGTCGGCAAGCAGCAGCCCGAACGGCACGCCGGCCACTGCGGAGACCGGAAACGCGGTCATCAGCACGCCCATCGCCGTGCCGCGACGTGCCTCCGGGATGGTGTCGCCGATGATCGAGTACACCGTGGCGCCGGCGATGCCGCCGAATGCACCGGCGAGCGCGCGCGCGAGCAGCAGCGTCCTGTAGTCGGGCGAAAGTGCGCAGAACAGCGTCGCCAGCACGAACCCGCCGTAGATGAACAGCAGCGCGCGCCTGCGGTCGAAGCGGTCGAGGTAGAGTGCGCAGAGCAGGGCCGAACCCGATGCGGTGAAGGTGTACACCGAAACCAGAAGGGCGAACTGGTGCGCATCGATGTCCCACAGGCGCATGAACTGCGGCCCGAGCGGCATCATTACCATGAAATCGAGAATATGCGTGAACTGCACGCCGGCGAGCAGAATCAGCAGCCAGCGCTCGCGTGTCGGCCCAGGTTCACTCACGTCGCGATCCCGTCGGTGGCGTCCAGCGCGAACGCTTCGGCGAGCAACTCGTAGGAGCGCAGCCTGGCTGCATAGCTCCCGGTGATGGTGATCACCATCAG
>DATKEK010000134.1:0-3122 GCA_035512195.1 Burkholderiales bacterium | reverse complement strand
CCTGCGGCGATCGCGATGATGCTGTACTTGCGAGAAATGATTGCGTTCATGATGCCCTCCTTCACTTTCCCTGGTTGAAATGGCTGCGATTAACGGTTCACAGCCTTGCCCACACGCAGCCTGAAACCAGATCCTTATCTGGCCGCTCACCGGTGACGGCGCTGCTTTCGCCGATGATGGCCTCGTGCTTGATGCGAATATTAGGAAGCGAGGCAGGGTGGGTGAATAGAGCGAAGGTGGGATAACCATGGTTATACGGCGCGCCGGAAAGGCGGCGGAGGGCCGGGGTTCCGGGGTGCGTGAGACTACGAGATCAGCGCAGGCGGAATTCTGCGCGTGTGGCCTTTTCGTCGGGTTTCGCGTCTTCAGCAAGCCGCTGGGCGGCGGTGATCGCGATGCGGTCCGCGGCAACGCCGCCTTGCTGTACAAGGTAGCGCTTGGGTTCGTCCGCGCGCCGCTCCGCGAGGGCGATCAGGTCCTCCTCCCAGACCGGCATGTGGGCGAACATGAGTTTCTCCATTTCCTCCACCGACAGTTCGAGCTCCCGCCCGCGTTCGTCGCGCGGCTTGGGAAACGGTTCGGCGAGATAGGCCCGGCGCAGCCAGGTTTCGTAATCGTCTGGCGCGAGCGCGATTTCCTCCGGCACGCCGGGTTCGGCATCCCGGCTGGGCAGCGCAGCGGCCTTTTGCGCCTTGACCTTTAGCTCGAGCCGGGCGCGGCGCAGCCCGTCGGGGTCGCTGTCCGGATCGAAGCGCCCGACCACCGAGAGTCCGAGTGCCGGACGTTGGTCCAGCGCCTGCGCAAGGCTGTCCAGCCGCTCCCTTGCGCCTGCGGAGAGTTGACTGCGTCCGGGGTCGAAATCGACGTGGCTCAGTTCCTCGCGCGCGCCGACCAGGTTGGCGAGAAACGTGAACGGAGAAGTAACTGCGCGCCGCATCATGTTCAGGATGATGCGCATCACGATGCCGCCAACACTGAATTCGGGATCGTCCAGCGTGCCGGAGATCGGCACGTTTACATCGATCATGCCGTTTCTGTCTTTCAGCAGGGACAGTGCGAGCTGCACCGGCACGCGTATTGCGTCCGGGCTTTCCACGCGCTCGCCGAAGACGAGCTGGTTCAGCGTTACCTGGTTCTCCGCGCGCAGTTCGCGTTCCTCGACCTGGTAATGCACCCTGAACGAGAGCGTGCCGCGCTCGATGCCATAGCCGAGATACTTGCCAGAGTAAGGCGAAAGCCGGGAGAGTTCGATGCCGCGTATGTCGCCGCGCATGTCCATCACGAGATCTCCGGCGAGCGGATTGATGCGTCCGGTGATCTCGGTCGGCGCGCCGGTGTCCAGTCGGCCACGCAGGTCCACATCCGCCAGCGTGCCAGGCTCCGAGGAAAGCCCGGCGACCGTGCCGCCAATGTCGATCAGCGTCGCCGAGTAGTTCGGCTGGATGAAGCGATCGGTGAAGTCGACGGTACCGCCCTGCAGGGTGATACGGTTTATCTCTATCGGCGGCGCTGGCGGCGCGTCGGCTGCCTCGCCCGGTTCTTGCGCGGCGTCCTTGTCCAGGATCAGCAGGTCCTGCACGTTGAAGCTGCCGTCGGGCCTGACGATCAGCCGCGAATAGAAATCGCTGAGCGCAATCTCATCGAACGATACCACTGTCGGCAGCCAGCCTGCGCGGAAGCCGGAAAGATAAAGCGAGCGCCACGACAGCAAGTCGTCTCCGGTCGCCTTGTCGGCCGACTGAAAGCTGGCGATATTGACATTGCCTTCGATATGGCCGGCAGCAGGATTGTCCGTCGTGCCGACCGCCAGTTTGCCGTCGAACGAGACGCGGCCGTTTTCGATCTCGAGGTTTATCCGGTCTGCAAAATAGGGCAGAGCGGGCAGCACATCGGTATCGCGAAGCTGCACTTCGAGTTCCAGCGCGAATGGGCGTAGTGTCATGGTGCCACTGGCTGCCGCCGTGCCGCCGCCGCTTTCGAACGCGGTCTCGACCCTGCCGCTCCTGCCGCGGACCGTGGAAAGGCCGGATGAAGACGCACTGACCGAGTTCGCCACGAACTCCGCCGGCGTGACGGCGCCGTCATCGCGGAAGCGGACGGTCACGCCGCGCCCCTTGATGTTTCCGAGTTCGACGCTCCAGTGGCCGTCTGCAGGTGCGGTGCCGGAGCTCGATGTTTCTACCTGGTTGGTGCCAGCGCGCGTGAAATAAGTGGCAAGGTTGACACGGCGATCGCCGTCGAGATGCACGAACACTTCGCCGCCCTCCGAACTGATGCTGCGGAACCTGACCTGCTTCTTGTCGAAGTCGATTCTCGGTCCGTCGAGCCTGCCGCGGGTTACGCTCATGAATGCTTCGTTTCTGCCGCGCGGAGCAAGTTTGCCGTTACGCAGATCAATATTCGCGAGGTCGATGTGGCCTGATAACCGGCCCTGGTCGCGCGCGAGCGCGTACGTGCCGCGGATATCGACGATCCCGCTTTGCGTGCTGAACCGGATATAAGGCGCGTAGTAGGAGTGGTAATGCCGCGCGTGCGCGCCGGAGACATTGAATTCCCCGCTGACCGCCATCGGTGCGAAGCTAATCTCGCCGCGCTGCGAAACGCGCTCGCCGGTGCGCGCTGTGGCCTCGAACACGGTTGCAATCGGCGTGCGGGCAGCGGTATCGATTCCGGTTACAGACACCGCGACGCTTCCAAGCGACCGTGCAAAGCGTGGGCGCACGCTGTCGTCGGTGAACTCTATGCGGCTCTCCGACAGGCGGATTTCTCCGATGCGGATTGTCGTGCGTGCGCCGGCAGCGTGGCCGGCGTCCCGGGGCGCCGCCGGACCGGGCAGCAACGCAACCAGATTCAATTGCCCGGTGCGATCGCGGCGCAGATGCGCCTCGACGAGTTCGCCGGCAATGGATTCGAACTCCAGGACGCGGGCGATTGGCTGGAGGCTGGCGATGTGGAGATCGATGCGTTCCGCCGCGAGCAATGGCTTGCCATCCTTTTCCCGCGCGGCAAGCTGGTACAGTCCGGCCCGGCCGGAGATGGTTAGCAGGTCGGGGCCAGCGGGATCCCGCATGAAGTCGACATGAAAGTTACCGGCCAGTCTGGCGGAATCGACCAGTACGGGC
>DATKEK010000133.1:0-3786 GCA_035512195.1 Burkholderiales bacterium | reverse complement strand
AGGCAGCGGCAAGGCAAGGCGGCTTCGCTCTTGATGGCACCAGCTTCCCGTGGTCGTGCGCCTACTATCTGGAAACCGGGGCAATGATGCCGCCGGACGGCATCGACACATTGTGGAAATTCGATGCGATCTGTCTCGGCGCCGTGGGTTGGCCCGCCGAAGTGCCCGATTCGGTATCGCTCCACGGGCTGCTGCTGCCGATCCGCAAGGGATTTACCCAGTACGCCAACATAAGGCCGCACAGGCTGTTGCCGGGAGTGCAGGGACCCCTCCGCTCGGATCGTTTCGACATCCTGTGCATTCGCGAGAACACGGAAGGCGAATATTCCGGCGCCGGCGGACGCGTTCATTCCGGCACGGCCAATGAGGTCGCGATCGAAACGGCAATCTTCACGCGTGCGGGTGTCGAACGGATTATCCGTTTCGGCCTCGAACAGGCCAGGGCCCGCCGCAAGAAGCTCGCATCTGTCACCAAGTCAAACGCACAGAGACATTCCATGGTGTTCTGGGATGAGGTCACCCGCGATCTGGCGAAAGACTATCCCGACGTGGAGGTCTCGCACTACCACGTCGATGCCATCGCCGCCCGCATGGTCCTTGCGCCGGAAAGCCTCGACGTGATCGTCGCCTCGAACCTCTTTGGCGACATCCTCACGGACATCGGGGCGGCGATCCAGGGCGGGCTGGGTTATGCCGCCTCGGCCAACATCAATCCCGATCGCGGCGTGCCTTCGATGTTCGAGCCGGTCCATGGCTCGGCGCCCGATATCGCGCATCTCGGCGTTGCCAATCCGATCGCCGCGATCTGGTCCGGCGCGATGATGCTCGAGCACCTCGGCGAGCGGCCTGCTGCGGCCCGGGTAATGGCGGCGATCGAGTCCGCAACCGCACGGGGAACGGGCACGACGGCGGGCAAGGACAGGACTGAAACAATCACGCAGGCCGTGCTTGCGGCACTTGGCTGACAGAGAGAGGACAGCATCATGAATGCGTTGACGAAGATCGATATCTTCAACGATGCGGACCTGCTCCGCCAGCAGGCGCTGATTGGTGGCGCCTGGCGCGATGCGGACTCGAAGGCCGTGGTCGATGTCATCGACCCCGCAAGCCTGAAGGTTTTCGGGACCGTCCCCGATATGGGCGGTGATGAGACCAGGGCCGCGATCGACGCGGCGGCCGAGGCGTTCAAAAGCTGGAAGAAGCGAACCCATGCCGAGCGCGCGGGATTGCTCGAGCGCTGGTACGACCTCATTCGCCGGCACGACGAGGACCTCGCCCGTCTCTTGACGCTGGAACAGGGCAAGCCGCTTGCCGAGGCGCTGGCGGAGATCCGCGACGGGGCATCGTTCGTGAAGTGGTTTGCGGAGGAGGCGCGCCGGCTCGGTGGCTCGACCATACCCTCACCCACGGCCGATCGCCGCATCCTGGTCCTCAAGGAAGCAGTCGGCGTCTGCGCCGTCATTACCCCGTGGAATTTTCCGAATGCAATGATCACGCGCAAGGTCGCGCCCGCGCTCGCCGCCGGGTGCACGGTGGTGATCAAGCCATCCGAGTTCACGCCGTTTTCGGCGCTCGCACTCGGCGTCCTGGCGGAGCGAGCGGGCATCCCGGCAGGCGTTATCAACATCGTAACCGGCATGCCGGCGGACATCGGCAAGGAGCTGATGGCCAACGAAACGGTGCGCAAGATCTCCTTCACAGGCTCGACCCGCGTCGGTGCGCTTCTGATGAAAGGCGCCGCTGACAGCATCAAGAGGCTTAGCCTCGAGCTCGGCGGAAACGCGCCTTTCATCGTCTTCGATGACGCGGATCTCGAACTCGCCGTTGAAGGGGCGGTGAACTCCAAGTTTCGCAATGGCGGCCAGACCTGCGTCTGCGCCAACCGCATTCTGGTGCAGGCCGGCATTTACGATGCGTTTGCCGCGAAGCTCGCCAGCCGGGTCTCGGAGATGAAGGTGGGAGCCGGCACGGAGGAGGGGGTCGTGATCGGGCCGATGATCAACGACGCAGCCATCGAGAAGATCGAGCGGCACGTTGCGGATGCCCTGGCGAAGGGCGCAAGGATCATTGCGCAGAGCGATTTGGTGCCGGAAAACCGGCAGTACGCCCGTCCCATTCTGCTCGGCGACGCGACAACCGACATGCTGCTGGCGTCGGAAGAGACGTTCGGGCCGGTTGCACCGCTGTTCCGCTTCGAGACCGAGGAGGAAGCAATCGCGATCGCCAACGGAACGCCCTTCGGACTTGCGGCCTACTTCTACACGGAAAACCTCAAGCGGTCGTGGCGTGTGGCCGAGGCGCTGGAGTTCGGCATGATCGGCCTGAACACCGGCCTGATCTCGACAGAGGTCGCGCCTTTCGGTGGCGTAAAGCAGTCGGGGCTGGGCCGCGAAGGATCGCAGCTCGGCATCGAGGAATATCTCGAGGTGAAGGCGCTTCACGTCGGCGGGTTGAACTAGAGGCTTTGCCTGGAGGAAGAAATGCTTGCGAACTCGCTGATCGAACTCGACCGCGCGCATCTGGTCCATCCGGTCGCGTCCTACCGCAGCCATGAAGCGATGGGCGTGCGGGTGCTGAAATCGGCCAAGGGCGCGACGGTGACCGACGCCACCGGGCATACGCTGCTCGACGGGTTTGCGGGACTGTGGTGTGTCAATGCCGGCTATGGACAGGACAGCATCGTCGAAGCTGCAGCGAAGCAGCTACGCGAGCTTCCCTACGCGACGGGCTATTTCGGGATCGGTTCCGAGCCGGCCATTCGCCTGGCTGCGAGGCTGGCCGAAGTGGCGCCGGGCGATCTCAACCATATCTACTTCACGCTCGGCGGCTCCGATGCAATCGACAGCACGATCCGGTTCATCCGTTACTACTACCATGCAAGGGGCACGCCGCAGAAGGATCAGTTCATCTCGGTCGAATACGGCTACCATGGATCTTCGACGGCCGGTGCCGGCCTGACCGCGCTACCGGTCTTTCACGCTGGTTTTGGCGTGCCGTACAACTGGCAGCACAGGATCCCTTCCCATTATCCGTACCGCAATCCAGCCGGCTCCAGTCCGCAAGCTATCATTGAGGCCTCGGTCGCCGCCCTGCGGGCCAAGATCGCAGAACTCGGGGCGGATCGCGTCGCCGCCTTCTACGTGGAGCCGATCCAGGGATCGGGAGGTGTGCTCGTTCCGCCAACTGGCTGGTTGAAAGCCATGCGCGCGGTCTGCACGGAACACGATGTCCTTTTCGTTGCCGACGAGGTCATCACCGGCTTCGGCCGCACCGGTCCGCTCTTTGCGTGTGAAGAGGACGAGGTCGTCCCCGACCTGATGACCACGGCGAAGGGCCTGACCTCGGGTTATGCGCCGATGGGCGCCGTTTTCATGTCGGACCAGGTCTACGACACGATCGCGGACGGGGCCGGTAACGCGGTGGTCGGCCATGGCTACACTTATTCCGCCCACCCCGTGAGCGCGGCGATCGCGCTCGAATGCCTGCGCCTCTACGAGGAGGGCCTGCTGGACCACGGGCGAAAGGCCGGAAAGCGCCTGATGGAGGGTCTCCGTTCGCTTTCCGATCACCCGCTGGTCGGCAACGTACGTGGTCGCGGCATGCTGGCCGCGGTCGAACTGGTCACCGACAAGGAGCGCAAGACGCCGTTGCCGCGGGAAGCCGATCCGTCGCGCCGCATCTTCGACCGCGCATGGAACAACGGCCTCGTCATCCGCGCCTTCGCCAACGGCGTGCTCGGCTATGCGCCGCCGCTCTGCTGCACGGATGAGGATATCGGCGGGATCA
>DATKEK010000132.1:0-3897 GCA_035512195.1 Burkholderiales bacterium | reverse complement strand
GAAGAGCCGGTAGAGGGACCGGATGCGAGATCGCGCGGTCGGCTGCTGCACACGCTGATGAAAGAACTGTGGGACGAGTTGAAAGGTAGCGAAAGCCTGCATGGCGATTGCGGATCCGCGATCGAGAAAGCGGTGGCCGCGGCGGTTGCGCAAGCGGAACTGGAAGAGCCGTTCGCCGGCCTCGAGCGCACGCGCCTCGCGCGGCTCGCGCGCGAATGGCTCGAAGTCGAGCGCGCGCGCGAACCATTTGCAGTGATTGCGACCGAGGAGAAGCGCAAGTTTGTCGTTGCCGGCCTCGAGCTCAATGGTCGCATCGACCGCATGGACAGACTCGAAGCCGGCGGCCATGCGCTGATCGATTACAAGACCGGCCGTCCGACACAGAACGAATGGATGGGAGAACGCCCGGACGATCCGCAATTGCCGGTGTACGCGCTGAGCGCGAAGGAGAGCATCTCCGCGATCGCATTCGCGAAACTCAGGACCGGCGAGATGCGCTACATGGGATTCTCGCAGCACAAGGATCTCATTCCAGGGGTGCGGCAGGCGCAGGACTGGGCGGCGCTGCTAGACGGCTGGAAAACAGAGATCGAGTCTCTCGGCAAGGGCTTTGCCGAAGGCGATGCGCGCGTTGCACCGAAGAATCTGCTGCAGACCTGCACTTACTGCGATCTGCAGCCGCTGTGCCGGGTGCATGAACGCATGGATGCGCTCACGGGGGAGGGCGGCGATGACTGACCACGAGCCGGCGGACCACAAGCAACGAGAGGACGCCCTCGACGTCACGCGCTCCTTTATCGTGCAGGCGCCGGCGGGTTCGGGGAAGACGGCACTGCTGGTGCGGCGCTTCCTCAAGCTGCTGGGTACGGTGCAGCAGCCGGAAGAAATCGTCGCCATCACCTTCACCAGGAAAGCGGCGGCGGAAATGCGCAGCCGCGTGACAGACCAGATTTCTCCCGAAATCGCATCGCGGCTGCGCATCCAGACCATCGATGCGCTGTGTGCGTCGCTGACCAGCCAGATGCCGGTGCTTTCGCGTTTCGGCGCGCAGCCCGGCGTTGCCGAGGATCCGGCGGAGCTGTACCGCGAGGCGGCGGCGCGCACGCTGGCGGACATTACGCCGCCGGTGGCGCGGCTGCTCGCGCACCTGGACAACAACGTAGCGCAGGCGATCGGGCTGCTGGCAGGCATGCTGGAGCGGCGCGACCAGTGGCTGCGGCAGACCGGCGAAGCGCCGACACGCGCCGAGCTCGAAGCCGCGCTCGTGGCAGAGCGCACGCGCATGATCGATCGCGCCCGCATGCTGCATGCGGAAGCTTCGCCCGAACTCGCGCAGGCCGTGCTCACGCAGAAGGGCGAATGGCGCAAGCGTCCGCCGGCGCCGCCGGAACTGATCGCCATTCCCGGGCTGCAAGAAGCGCTTGCCGCGCTGTTGTTGCTGCCACCGCCGGCCTACACGGAGGCGCAATGGGAAACGCTGGACGCGATTCTCGCGCTGCTCAAACCTGCGGTTGCGCAGTTGCTCATGCTGTTCGGCGAGCGCGGCGAAGTGGATTTCACCCAGATCGCGCATGGCGCGCTGCAGGCGCTCGGCACGCCGGAAGAACCCACCGATCTGCTGCTGTCGATGGACGTGCGCGTGCGGCACCTGCTGGTGGACGAATTCCAGGACACCTCCAACTCGCAGTGGGAATTGCTCGAACGCCTGACCGCCGGCTGGCAGGAAGGTGATGGGCGCACGGTGTTCGTAGTCGGCGATCCGATGCAGTCGATCTACCGTTTCCGCGATGCGCAGGTGGGACTGTTTCTGCACGCGCGCCGGCACGGGTTGCCGGGCGTCAAACTGCATCCGCTCACCCTGTCTACCAACTTCCGTTCGCAGGCGAAGATTGTGGAGTGGGCGAATCGCGTATTTCCGGGCGTGCTGCCGCCGGTGGAAGACGAAGCGTCCGGCGCGGTGCCTTATTCGCCTTCACAATCTTTTCACCAACCGGACCCCGATGGCGAACCGACGCTGCAAACCTTCGCCGATCGCGAGGCGGAAGGGCGTCGCGTGGTCGAACTGGCGCGGGCGGCGACCGGTAAGACCGCAATCCTGGTGCGCAACCGCAGCCACCTCGACGCCGTGGTGCCGGCGCTGAAGCAGGCTGGCATCCGTTTTCGCGCGGTGGAGATCGAGCATCTCGGCGAGAAGCAGGTGGTACAGGACCTCTACGCGCTCACCCGCGCGCTGACCCATCTCGGCGACCGTGTGGCCTGGCTGGCGATCCTGCGCGCGCCGTGGTGCGGCCTCAGGCTGGACGAGCTTTCCGCCTTCTTCGAAGGCCGGGACGCACTCACCATCTGGGAAATGATGCAGGATCAGCCGCGGCTCGCGCGCCTGCGTGAGGTGCTCGCACCGGCCCTGGCCGACCGCATGCGCGGCACGCTGCGCGATCGCGTCGAAGGCGTGTGGCTCGCGCTCGGCGGCCCGGCCTGCATCGAGGACGCCACCGAACTGGAAGACGCGGAGGTGTTCCTCGATGAACTGGAACGCCTGGAAGAAGCTGGCGAACTCGAGGACTTCTCCGCGCTCGGCGAAAGCCTGAAAAAACTCTTCGCCCTGCCGGACGTGAGTGCCGGGCCGGAGGCGGTCGAGATCATGACCATCCACAAGGCGAAGGGCCTCGAGTTTCATACGGTCATCGTCCCCGGTCTCGACCGTCCCCCGCGTACAGCGAGCAAGCCACTTTTCGCCTGGCGCGCGTTGCCTTCTCCCCTCGCGGGAGAGGGCGTGGGGGAGAGGAGGGGGGTACTACTCGCGCCGATCGACGAGACCGGTGGTGACCAGGAACCGCTCTACACCTATGTACGCCAGCTGGACTGCGAGGCGGAAGACATCGAGGCCGGGCGGCTGCTGTATGTGGCCGCAACCCGGGCCGAATCGCGGCTGCACCTTCTGGGCTGCCTGAAGGTCGATCACGACGGCGTAGTGAAAATGCCGGCGCGCAGAAGCCTGCTCGGAATCGCGTGGGCGGCATTGCCGGATATACCTCTTCCCGCTCCTTCCGGCGGAAAGGCGGCGGAGGGAGAGGGGCCGACAGACAAATTATCACCTTCAGCCGACGTCCTGCGCAGGCTGCCGGCGGACTTTCGTCTTCCCGATGCGCCGGAACCCGTCGCCTGGGGCAACTCGCAGCAGGATGGCGAGGAGTCGCGACAGATCGAGTTCTCCTGGGCGGGCGTGACCGCAAGGCATGTCGGCAGCGTGGTGCACCGCTGGCTGCAGGCGATCGCCGGGGATGCGACGCAGGGCTGGGATCGTGGGCGCGTGGAAGGCATGCGCGAAACATTCCGCGACATGCTTGCCGCCCGCGGCGTAGCCAATGCCGAACTCGACCACGCTGTGGCACGCGTGATCGCAGCGCTCTGTCTCTGCCTGGAAGATGCGCGTGGTCGCTGGCTGCTGAGGCGCCAGCGCGATGCGCGCAGCGAGTTGCGCGTTACCGCGATAAGCGGCGGCAGACGCCGCAGGCTGATCGTCGACCGCACGTTCGTCGATGCCGATGGCAGGCAGTGGATCGTCGACTACAAGACCAGCAGTCACGAAGGCACGGACATCGACGCATTTCTCGACCGCGAGCGCGAACGTTACCGCGCGCAACTCGAAGGCTATGCCGCCGCCTTGCAGGCGCAGCGGCCGATGCTGGCGCTCTACTTCCCGCTGTTGTCCGGTTGGCGCGAGTGGGAAGATGTGCGCGTGCGATTGGGGGATCAGAGCGACGACTTGTGACCGGCGCTCGATGGTGCGCCTTGCCGTCTACGATCATCCTGGCGTCTCGCTATTCCAGGGCCTTCCTCACCAAGGCGACACAGTCATCGTAGCTGCGGCGATAGTCCAGGATCTCGAGCGCCTCA
>DATKEK010000131.1:0-3431 GCA_035512195.1 Burkholderiales bacterium | reverse complement strand
ATGTAGCCGTGCCACCAATGCCCCGTGGGGCGCACGGTAGGCTCTGCGATGCCGAGATCTGTGAGGTGGTATTTTGCCTTCTTCGTCAGTTCATAAATGAACGGATTGAATTCAGCATGTTCTGTCGCGCGCTGTTGGTGCGGCAACGTCAGGAATCCGCCGGCCCTGAGTTTCTGCAGCTGCCTTAGACTGGTGTCCCTGCATCGATGCGTGTCCCGGGTCAACTCATGGAGGTATATCGAAGATTGCGGCCCATGGCGCTCGATGTGTTTGAGCCATCTGATCTCGCGCGGCGTCGGACGAACGCCCGCCCGGGGCGCTATGTGGAGAAATGTGGACCGGCCGAGGGCATCTGTCTGCGTCATCGCCCCAGATTAGGCGATTCTAGAGCTCCGGCGAAGGTGCAATTGGGTCTTCGTCGTCGTTTTCTTGCTTTTTTCAGCAACTAGGTTCACCTCTGGCGCCACATGTTCAGGTGCTTTCTGCCATGGTTCGGCGTAACGGTCGCGGCTGTGTTGCCGAATGGCGTCAATCTCGTCCTTGCTGTTTCGGGGCAGATTTTCGAGCACGAAGAACGGGAACGAAATCGGCACTGCTTGCCGGGTCAAACCGCGCACGAAGGTGGCAAAAGTGCCCGGCTGCTGATGCTGGATGGTTTGGGCATCGGTATTCATCTGGCCTGCCAGGGTGCGCGCGTCGCGTGCCGAGACGCCGCCGGCCAGTTTGATTGAGGTATTGGCCTCGAACGCCTCCTGAAGCCCATTGCTCAATTGGCCCAGGAACTGATGTGCCATTATCATGCCGACCTTGTACTTGCGGGCCTGGCTCAGAATAATGCCGATGTTCTGATCGAAGTAATCTTGCGCCTCATCGATATAAACCATTGTCGGCAGGCGGTCCTCAGCCTTCAGCGTGGCGCGCTCCTGGGCTGCCTGCGCAATCAGCGTAATGAAGAACCGTCCGAAGATTTCTGTGCCCTGTTCCTTCAACAGCGACTTCGAGGTGTTGATCAGGATCAGCTTGCCTTCGTTCAACCCACCGCCCTCTGTGCCTGCCGCTGGTTGATGACGGCGCCACCCATCAGGTTCTGGTGAGGCTCGGATGATCCGTTTCCGCATATCGCAGCAAGGCGTAATCTGACATGACGGCATCCCGTTCAGACGCACTCGTTTTCTTCGGCGCCACGGGCGATTTGGCCTACAAGAAAATATTTCCCGCCCTGCAGGCGCTGATCCGACACGGCGATCTGGGCATGCCGATCATCGGAATGGCCCGGGCCGGGTGGACGCTGGACAAGCTGCGCGACCGCGCCCGCGACAGCCTGGAGCAGAACGGTGGTGTCGACGCGGACGCGTTCGCCAAACTGTCCGCGCAATTGAAATACGTCGACGGCGACTACGGTGATCCTGCAACCTATGAACGGCTCAAACAGGCCTTGGGCAGCGCCGCGCGCCCAGTGCATTACCTTGCGATACCTCCCAGCATGTTTGGAGCCGTGGTGCGGGGACTGGCCAAAGCCGGCTGCGACCATGATGCGCGCGTCATCGTCGAGAAGCCGTTCGGACGCGACCTCGCCTCGGCGCAGGCGCTCAATCGCACTCTGCACGAGGTTTTCGAGGAATCGTCGGTGTTCCGGATCGATCACTATCTGGGAAAGGAGGCGGTGCAGAACCTGCTGTATTTCCGCTTTGCTAATAGCTTCCTCGACCCGATCTGGAACCGGCATTATGTCGACAATGTGCAGATTACCATGGCCGAAAGCTTTGGCGTGCAGGGCCGGGGCGCGTTCTACGACGAAGTTGGCACGCTCCGTGACGTGGTGCAGAACCACATGCTGCAGGTGATCGCGCTGTTGGCGATGGAGGCGCCGATCGGGCGCGATCCGGAGTCGGTGCGCTTCGAGAAGTTGCGGCTGTTCCGTGCGATGCGGCCGTTGGATCCGGCCTGCGTGGTGCGCGGCAAGTTCTGCGGCTATTGCGACGAGAAAGGCGTGGCACCAGATTCCCAAGTCGAGACCTTTGCCGCGCTGTGCCTGCATATCGACACCTGGCGCTGGGCCGGTGTGCCGTTCTACATCCGCACCGGCAAGTTTCTGCCGGTTACCGCCACCGAAGTCGTCGTCAATCTGAAGTGTCCGCCGCTGGCGATCTTCGACGGGATCAGCCCGGCGACCTCGAACTATTTCCGCTTCCGGCTCAGCCCCGAGGTGGTGATTTCGGCGGGCGTGCGGGTCAAGCAGCACGGCGAGGAAATGCGCGGCGAGCCGGTGGAGCTGGTTGCCCGCCATGAGCCTCACAACAAAGAGTTGCCTTATGAGCGCCTGCTGCGCGATGCGATGCGCGGCGATCCGTCGCTGTTCACGCGCGATGACAGCGTGGAAGCCGCGTGGCGGGTCATCGATCCGGCGCTTGGCACAGACACGCCGGTGCAGGAATACGAGCGGGGCAACTGGGGACCACCCGCTGCCGCGGACATCGTGGTCAGCGACAAGGGCTGGCACGATCCAACACCCGAGGAGACGGTGCCATGCTGACTCCAACCCAGACGGTGTTTCTTTTCGACGTCGACAACACACTGCTCAACAACGACCGCTTCGCCGCGGACCTGAGCGCGCGCTTGGAGCAGAAATTCGGGGCCGCAGGGCACGATCGCTACTGGGTGCTCTACGCAAGGCTGCGCGATAGGCTCGGCTACGCGGATTATCTCGCCACGCTGCAGGCATTCCGCGCCGAACTCGGCGATGATCCGAACCTGCTGCAGATGTCGGCCTTCCTGCTGGAGTACCCGTTCGCACAACGCCTCTATCCGCGAGCGCTCGAAGCGCTCGCGCACCTCGGTACGCTCGGACTGCCGGTAGTGCTGACCGACGGTGACATCGTGTTCCAGCCGCGCAAGATCCAGCGCTCCGGCATCTGGGACGTGGTCGCAGGCCGGGCACTGATTACCCTGCACAAGGAACGCAGGCTCGATTTGGTCCAGCGGCGCTTTCCGGCCAGCCATTACGTGGCGATTGAGGACAAGCCGCAATTGCTGGCGGCGATGAAGCAGGTGCTTGGCGCGAGGCTGACCACGGTTTTCGTGCCCCAGGGTCATTACGCCGTCGAATCCGAGAGCATCGCGATTGACCCCGCACCCGATGTGACCGTCAAACGCATCGGCGATCTGTGTGATCTTGCGTTACCCGATTTTTATGCCGCCACAACCACTCGCGTCGTAGATGCAGATCGCGAACAGACCCCAACAGCAACCATCCAGGAGCACTCCATGAAACCGACCCGACTGTTGCACGATCTCGGCCAGAGCCTGTGGCTGGACAACATCACCCGAGAGTTGCTCGATAACGGCACCCTGCGCCGCTACATCGAGGATTTCTCGATCACCGGCCTGACCTCGAACCCGACCATCTTTGAAGGGGCAATCGGCGGTGGCGG
>DATKEK010000130.1:0-21157 GCA_035512195.1 Burkholderiales bacterium | reverse complement strand
GGCGCTGAGAACCGGGGAAACATCCGATGCACCGAAGAAACCGTACCTGAAGCCATCGATCATGTAGAAAAACGGATTGGCGTGCGAAACCTGTTGCCAGAAGGGCGGCAGAGAGTGAATCGAATAGAACACCCCGGAGAGGAAAGTCAGCGGGATGATGATGAAGTTCTGAAACGCCGCAAGCTGGTCGAATTTCTCCGCCCAGATCCCCGCGATGATGCCGAGCGATGCCAGTATTCCGGACCCCAGCAGGGCGAACGCCAGCACCCACAACGGGTGCGCCACCGGTAGCGGAAAAAAGAATGCCGTGATGACCAGCACACCGAGGCCAACCACGACACCGCGCACGACCGACGCCAGAACGTAGGCCAGGTAGATCTCCAGATGCGACAGCGGCGGCAACAGCATGAACACGATATTGCCGGTTATCTTGGACTGGATCAGGCTAGATGAACTGTTGGCGAATGCGTTCTGCAACACTGACATCATTGCCAGGCCCGGAATCAGGAACGAGGCGTAGCTGACCCCCGGATACACCTGCTGTTGATCCTTGAGCACATGCGAAAAGATCAGCAGGTAGAGGAGCGCGGTCAATATCGGCGCGGCAACGGTCTGGAAACCCACCTTCCAGAAACGCAGGATCTCCTTGTAGAAAAGTGTCGGGAGTCCGCTCACTGCCAATCCTTGCGCATGATGGCAACGAAAACATCCTCCAGATCCGGTTCGGTCAGCTCCATCGAGAAAACCTCCCGCCCCACCCTGCGCAGCTGCGATAGCACGTCTTCGACCTGGGCGAAATCGCGCAGCGCCAGCACATAGGTGCCGTCCTCCGGCGTCGCCGTGAGCATTGGAACCAGCGTCTCCGGCAGGCCTCCGGCCAGGCCAAGCCGCAACTGCAGATTGATCGCGGCGTAGCCCTTCAGCAGGTTGGCGGTGGAATCGAGCGCCACCAGCCTGCCCTGTTTCAGCATGCCCACCCGGCTGCAGAGCGTTTCTGCTTCCTCAAGATAGTGCGTGGTGAGAACTATGGTATGGCCATCCCGGTTCAGTTCGCGCACGAATTTCCAGAGGCCCTGGCGCAGCTCGACATCGACCCCCGCGGTCGGTTCATCGAGGATGATCACCGGCGGCCTGTGCACCAGTGCCTGCGCCACCAGCACGCGCCGTTTCATGCCGCCCGACAGGGAGCGCATGTTGAAGTCCGCCCGGTCCGCCAGGTCGAGCCGTTCGATCACCTCATCTATCCAGGTGTCATTACGCCGGAGGCCGAAATAGCCGGACTGGATACGCAGGGTTTCTCTGACGGTGAAGAACGGGTCGAACACAAGCTCCTGCGGCACCACCCCGAGTTTGCGGCGCGCGGCGCGGTAATCGGTCACTACGTCATGCCCCATCACTGCGAGCTCGCCGGCATCCGCACGTGCCAACCCCGCGATCAGACTGATCAGCGTGGTTTTGCCGGCGCCATTCGGGCCAAGCAGCGCAAAAAACTCTCCCGGTGAAATCGTCAGCTCGATCGATGACAAAGCCCGGACGCGACCGAAGGACTTGCTTACTCCGCGGATTTCAATAGCAGGCTGCACGCCTTGAAGACGTTTCTGGTTCGGTCGAATGATGCGGGTCAGTCGCCCGCGCGTGGAATCAGGTCGGGAAGCCCATAGAGGGCGGCCAGGCTCTCGAGTCCATCACCAAGATTGGCGAAGCTCATTTGTGCGCCCTGGCGCTTCGCGCGCCGCCCCCACTCCAACATCAAGCTGAGCGCTGAAGAGTCCGCGTCGGTAACGCCGCCGAAGTCGACGATCATCCGTTGTCCGGAAAACAGCCGCTCGCCTTCTGCCAGCAATTCGCCGGCATTCACCAGCGTAACCGGGCCCTTGAGCAGATAGCGGTCGCCGTCCTTCTCGATCATCAGCTTTCAGTCGCGGGAGCGCCCCCACGGTTGCGCTCGACCAGGTTTTTCAACAGTCCATCGATGCCGCCCCGTTGAATCTCCTGGGCGAAAATATTGCGATAGTTGATTACCAGGCTCGCGCCGCCGACACGCACGTCGTACACCTTCCAGCCGGCATTGCTCAGCAGCATGTCGTAATCAACCGCAATCGGTTCCGCACCGCCCGGCAGCCGTATCAGGGAACTGACCGAGGCTTCCTTGGCGTCAACCTCCATGCGCACCGGTCGCACTTCGACACTGATGCCCCGGTAAAAAGTGAACGCCGCCGCGTACGAGCGCACCAGCAGCGTCCTGAACTCCCGGATCAACGCGTCCCGCTGCTCCGGCGTCGCCTCGCGCCACGGTCGCCCCACGGCAAGCCGTGTCATGCGAGGGAGGTCGAAATGCGGCACGACCTTCTCTTCCATCAACGCCGCGATGCGCCCGGCATTCCCCGCCTGGACGTCCTTGTCGGAGCGAAGGATCCTGAGGGCGTCGTCCACCGTCTGCCGAACCAGCTCGTCCGGCCCCCTTACTTCCTCCGCCGCAGCGGGGACACCCGCCAGCAACAACATGCTGATCAACGCGGCTGCCGGCTTAATCAATTTCAGCATGATCAATCCCTTCAGTTAGTTGCTGCGCCGGTTCTCTTACCGGGGCCCATTTCGGCGGCCTTGCCATAAAGAAACTGGCCGATGACCTTCTCCAGCACGATCGCCGACTGGGTCAGTCGGACGCGGTCCCCGTCCGCAAGAATTTCGTCATCGGCGCCGCCGTCGATGCCGATGTATTGCTCGCCGAGCAACCCGGCGGTCAGAATCGACACGGCACTGTCCTTCGGGAATTCGTACCGCTTGTCCAGTCGTAGCATGACGCGTGCGCGCAGCGTCTGGTTGTCGAATGCAATGCTTTCCACCCGCCCGACCACCACCCCGGCGCTTTTCACCGGCGCGCGTGCGCGCAGGCCGCCGATGTTATCGAAATCGGCTGTGACGCTGTAGCCGTCGGACACACTGACCGTGCTGGCGTTCCCCACTTTCAGGGCAAGTACCAGCAAGGCGATGAATCCGGCGGTAACGAAAACGCCGACCCAGAGGTCAATAGTGGTCCGGTCCATGGGTCACACTCCAGTAAACATGAAAGCAGTCAGGATGAAGTCCAGCGCCAGCACCGCCAGTGCCGAAGTCACCACCGTGCGGGTCACCGCATACGATACCCCCTCTGCGGTGGGCGGCGCATCGTACCCCTCGAAAAGCGCGATAGAGGTTACCGCGGCGCCGAATACGACGCTCTTGATCACGCCATTCACGATGTCATGGCGAAAATCGACATTTGCCTGCATCTGCGACCAGAACGCGCCGGGGTCGACGCCGATGACAACCACCGTGATCAGGTAGCCACCGAAAATACCCATGGCGCTGAATATCGCGGCCAGCAGCGGCATCGACAAGAACCCGCCCCAGAACATCGGCGTGATCACGCGCGAGTGGGGATCCACCGCCATCATCTCCATCGCCGAAAGCTGCTCGGTCGACTTCATGATGCCGATCTCCGCGGTCATTGCCGAGCCGGCGCGGCTGGCAAACAACAAGGCCGACACCACCGGCCCCAGCTCGCGCACCAGCGCCAGCGCCACCAGCGTACCCACCGCCTCGGAAGAACCATAGCGCTTGAGCGTTTCGTAACCCTGCAGGCCCAGCACCAGGCCGACGAACAGCCCTGAAACGATGATGATGATCAACGAAAGCGTGCCGGCAAAGTAGATCTCGTTCAGCAACAGCTGGGGGCGGCGAAAGGTCATCCCCGAGCGCAGCAGAACGATGCCCATGAAACGCGTGCCGGCACCGAGGCGCCAAACGCCGTTTACCGTGAGGCGCCCCACCAGCCGCAGCCCGCGCACGATGGCGTTCATCGCTCAGCGCTCCATTCCGAGGTCCGCGCGGTAGGGCGGAGCAGCGTAATGGAAGCGCACCGGTCCGTCGGTTTCTCCGTTCACGAACTGGCGCACATAGGGTTCGGTGGAATCCATGACCTGCTTCGGCGTGCCCTCGGCGACGATCTCGCCGTTGGCAATCAGATAAACGTAATCGACGATCCTGAATGACTCCTCGACGTCGTGGGTAACGACGATCGAAGTCGCACCCAGTGCGTCGTTTAGCCGACGGATCAGGTTGGCGATCACCGCGGTCGAGATCGGATCGAGACCGGTAAACGGCTCGTCATACATGATCAACATCGGATCGAGCGCAATTGCGCGCGCAAGCGCCACACGCCTGGCCATGCCGCCGGAGAGTTCCGCGGTTTTCAGCGCATGCGCGCCGCGCAGCCCGACGGCCTGCAGCTTCATCAGCACCAGGTCGCGAACCATCGGTTCCGGCAGCCGCGTGTGCTCGCGCAGCGGAAAGGCCACGTTCTCGAACACGTTCAGATCGGTGTAGAGCGCACCGAACTGGAACAACATGCCCATCTTGCGCCGCAACTGGTACAGGCCGTCATGCGACAGCGCATGCACCTGCTTGCCGTCGACCCGCACCTCTCCGCGCCGCGGCGCGAGCTGGCCGCCGATCAGCCGCAGCAGGGTGGTCTTTCCGGAACCGCTGCCGCCCATGATGGCGACGACTTTCCCGCGTGGAAAACGCAGGTTGACGCCCCGCAGCAGTGGGGCCGCGCCGTAAGCGAAATCAACCTGGGAAAACTCGACGAGATGGTCGGGCTGCACGTGCGTCTGGGTCAGGATCAGGACCGCGTATGTTAACGGAGACCGGCAAGTATCGCAGAGCGCCGGACTTGCGCGCCATGGAAATTGCGTGCAATTCTGCGCGCCAGAACCCATGAGAGACCAGAAGCAGATGGAGGTTCGTAAAGAAACCGCGATCCGGTTCGCCGGCGTGAACAAGCGTTACGGCACGCGGCCGGCATTGCGCAACCTGCACCTTGAGGTGCCGGCGCGCCTCACGTTCGGGTTGGTCGGCGCCAACGGCGCCGGCAAGACGACCCTGATCAAGTGCATGCTGGATTTCTGCGGGTTCGACAATGGCGAGATCGAGGTCTTCGGCGAGCCGAGTACAAACACCGCTGCGCGCCGCCGGCTCGCCTTCCTGCCGGAGCGCTTCGTGCCACCTTATTTTCTGACCGGTGAAGATTTTCTGCGCCTGATGATGCGGATGTACGGGCGCGATTACGAGCCGCAGGCGGCGACCTCCACCCTGGGCGCGCTGAATCTTGCCGGGGATGCGCTGGCAAGGCCGGTGCGCGCGTTCTCCAAGGGCATGACGCAGAAACTCGGGCTGGCGGCCTGTCTGATGAGCGGTCGTGACCTGCTAGTGCTGGACGAACCGACCAGCGGCCTCGATCCCAGGGCGCGCGCGCTATTGAAGAAGCACCTGAGGCAACTGCACGCTCAGGGCGCAACCGTGTTTCTCACGTCGCATGCGCTCGCAGACGTGGAAGAGCTTTGTGACCAGATGGCCGTTCTGCACGAGGGCGAAGTGCTGTACGTCGGCGCGCCGGCTGCACTCAAGGAGCGGTACGACGCCGCCACGCTGGAGGACGCCTATCTCGAATGCATTGCATGAAGGGTAGGCAACTATATGACATGCAAGGTCTTTCTGGCACACTAGCCGCCTCTGCGCGATTTCAATGGCTGAACAACCCTCAGTGGACACCCCCGCCACCAAGCCGGACCTGCTGATCGTCGACGACGATCCGCTGATCACCGATACGCTGCATTTCGTTCTCGGCAAGGATTATGCGGTCCATGTGGCAGAATCGCGGGCACAGGCAAGAAGCCTGCTGCTGCAGATGGATGGCCCGCCGGAACTTGCCTTGATCGACTTGGGCCTGCCGCCCAGCCCGCACCGGCCGGACGAGGGCTTCCGGCTGATCCGGGAACTGCTGGCGCATTCCCGTTCGATGAAGATCCTCGTGCTATCTGGGCAGAGCGACGAAGCCAACGCCCGCTATGCACGGACACTCGGCGCCATCGAATTCGTCGCCAAACCCTGCGAGCCGGAAACGCTGAGGGACTTGTTGGCCAAGGCGCGCGAGATCGCGGCGGCTGAGCACCACGCGGCGGACACTGAAACCGGGCTGATCGGCGGCGGCCCGGCGATCTGCAAGCTGCACCAGCAGATCGCCCAGTACGCCGCCTCCCCCTTCCCGGTGCTGATCGAGGGCGAATCGGGCAGCGGCAAGGAGCTCGTGGCAAGCTCATTGCACCGCCAGAGCCCACGCGCGGTGAGACCCTTCCTGGCCCTGAATTGCGCGGCGATCTCGCCGACGCTGGTCGAGCCGACCCTGTTCGGCTACAGCAAGGGGGCGTTCACGGGCGCAACCGCCCCCCGCGCCGGATATTTCGAGGACGCGCACGAAGGCACGCTATTCCTGGACGAGATCGGCGAACTGCCGCTGGAACTGCAGGCAAAGCTGCTGCGCGTGCTGGAGAACGGTGAGTTCCAGCGGGTGGGTGAAACCCAGACCCGCCTGAGCAGCGCGCGGGTCATCGCCGCGACCAACCGCGACCTGCGGCAGGAGGTGAAGGCCGGACGCTTCCGCGGCGATCTCTATCACCGCCTGTCGGTCTTCACCATCCAGGTTCCGCCCTTGCGCGACCTCGGCGACGACAAGTTCGGTCTACTCGACCATTTCGCCGATTTCTACGCCGGGCAGGCCGGCGTCGAGCGCTTCCGGCTGGATGCACGCAGCCGCGACGTCTGGATGGACTACGCGTTTCCGGGCAATGTCCGGGAGCTGCGGAATATCGTGATCCGGCTGACCACCAAGTACGCAGGCCGCGAAGTCACCGCGGACCAGTTGCTCGGCGAACTGGACTGGGAGGAGGCGATCGCACAGCCTACTTTGCCGGCACCGAACGATTCTCGCGGGCTGATGGCGGCAGCCCGCAAACACCTGCAGGGAAACCGGCAGTTCAGCCTCGACCTGACGCTGAAGGAAATGGAACGCAGCTACGTCGAGGCGGCGCTGGAATTGACCCACGGCAACCTCAGCCAGGCGGCCCGCTTGCTGGGGATCCATCGCACAACGCTATACAGTCGCATGCAGGCCTACGAACAGGCTGCGCAGGAGGAATAGATGTACTACGCGTTTTTCGGCCTTTCGCACCCCCCGTTCAAGATCACCCCGGACACCGACGTATTTTTCGAGGGGGGCAATCGCGGAGCCATCCTGGAAGCGCTGATCTATGCGATCTCCCAGGGCGAAGGCATCATCAAGGTTACCGGCGAGGTCGGCAGCGGCAAGACCATGCTGTGCCGGATGTTGCAGGCGCGGTTGCTGGACAACGTGGAAACAATCTACCTGGCCAACCCCAGCGTCTCCCCCGAGGAGATTCTCCACGCGATCGCCTTCGAGCTGCAGTTGCCGATCGCGAAAGATGCCAGTCGTCTCGAGGTGATGCACAAGCTGAACGCCTACCTGCTCGACCGGCATGCGCAGGGCCGGCAGGTGGTGATGTTCATCGAGGAATCCCAGGGCATGCCCTTGCCCACGCTGGAGGAAATCCGCTTGTTGTCCAATCTCGAGACCAAGGAGCACAAGCTCCTGCAGATCGTGCTGTTCGGCCAGCCCGAACTCGACGACAACCTGCGGCAAACCCAGATACGGCAGTTGCGCGAGCGCATCACCCACAGCTTTCCGCTGACGCCGCTGAGCGGGGAGAGCGTTCGCGCCTATATTAATTTCCGCCTTCAGGCCGCAGGCTATCGCGGCCCCGACCTGTTCGGCAAACGCGTGGTCGAACTGATCGCCCGCGCCAGCGAGGGGTTGACCCGTCGCATCAACATCATTGCCGACAAGGCCTTGCTGGCGGCCTTTGCCGATGGCACCCACAACCTCTCGGTAAAGCACGTGAAATCCGCGATAAGCGATAGCGAGTTTTCGAACGCGGGTACCGCCCGGCCGCAATCCTCGCGCCTGGCATACGCGCTCGGCGGCCTGGTCGCGGGGGGCGTGCTCGGCGTCGTCGCCTTCAATGCTTTACAGTCGTACCAGTCCGCGCCCGACCTAAACGCATCTGCGGCAGTTTCTGCCGCGCCGCAACAGGCCGCGCCCGAATCAGAAACTGAGGTGGCGTGGGTCGCGACCGCGCCAAAGCTCGATGAGGAAGCGAGGGTCCCAGCCGAAACTGCACGCGCGCCCGCTCCAATCGCACGGTCGGCACAACAATCACCAGTGCCCACAGACCTGTTGGAACAGAGATTGCAGGCCACCGTGCGCTGGCTGAAGGAATCCGACGGGACGCGGTACACGGTGCAACTGTTGGGCGCCCCCGACCCGGAACTCCTGAGAAATCATCTGAACTTTATTGGTAATTATCTTGAGATCAATGATGTTTTTGTGTACCGTACCGTCGCGAGAGAGCGGCCGTCGATGACTGTCGTTTTCGGCAGTTTCGCGAACCGCAGGGAGGCCATGTCCGAAATCGAGAGGCTCCCGCATGAGTTGCAATCTAACCGCCCCTATTTTCGGACTATCCGGGGCATTCGCGCCGAAATTGGAATGGATAATTCCTAGATGGCGCTGGATCGCGCGAGCCGCCCGGGGGATGGGCGCGCAAGCGCAAGTTTGAAGTCACACGTCACGACGATGCGGGAGGAAACCAGGCTCGCGGTTGCACTGTCGGCAAGCGTCCAACGGGCGTCGCCGGCCGTCGCCGCTGTTGGCGCGACACGCCTTGCCGGCGTGTTGCTCGCCCTGACGGTGTCGGCCTGCGCTTATCGGCCAACAGTTCCACCGTCCGAGGGCCATCTCAGCGCCGAGCGCGTTCCGACACTTTCCAAGGAAGAACGCGTGCTGCCGCCGGTCACGGTCAGCGATTTCGTATCGCCGCCGCGACCGCAGGTACGAACTCCCACCTACAGCGTGGTTGTGCACGAGGTGCCGGTAAAAGAACTGTTGTTCGCGCTCGCCCGCGACACCAAGCAGAATATCGACGTCCACCCCGGGGTACAGGGGTTGGTCAGCCTGAACGCCATCGACGAAACCCTGCCGGCGATTCTCGAGCGCGTGGCGCAGCAGACCAACATCCGCTACCGCACCGAAGGCAAAACGATCGTCGTCGCGCCGGATACGCCCTATTTCAAGACTTACCGGGTCAATTACGTGAATGTCTCCCGGGAAACGAGCGCCACGATTGGCGTTTCGGGCGACATCACCAGCGGATCCGCAACTGGCCAGTCCGGAGGTGCCTCGGCACAGAACGAAAGTTCGTCGTCCACGCGGGTCGAGTCGGCTTCACGGAACAATTTCTGGGAAGCGCTGACCGAGAATATTTCCAGCATTCTCGCCGCCACCAAGGCGCTGACGGAAACTGCCGAACAGCGCGCGGCGCGCGGCGAGGCCGCCCGCGCCGCACGTCAAGAACGCATCGCGCAGGCGGAAGCCGTATCCCGTGCAGGCGAGAATGCGCCTTCCCTTTACAGCGCGGCATTCGGGGCAGAGCAAACAACGCGGACCGAGGCAAAGGATGAGATCGTAGTAAATCCGATTGCCGGGACGGTGGCAGTGCTCGGCACCGAGAAGCAGCACACGCTGGTGCAACAATACCTTGACGCCGTTACCTCGGCCTCGCAAAGGCAGGTCCTGATCGAGGCCACGATCGCCGAGGTGCAGTTGTCAAACGCCTACCAGGCCGGCGTCGACTGGAGCCGGATTGCCGCGAATACTGGGTTTACCTTCCGGCAGGAGATGCTCGGCACCAACCTGGGAACGGCGCCGCGCATGCTGATCGGATATGCGAACCCGACGTCGGAAGTGGGCAACATCGCCGCCTCGATCCGAATGCTCGAACAGTTTGGCAATACCCGCGTGCTTTCCAGCCCGAAACTGATGGCGCTGAACAACCAGTCTGCCATCCTCAAGGTGGTCGACAATGTCGTCTACTTTGAGATCGACGCGCAGACCACCGCCAGCGCGAACGTCGCTGCAATCACCACCTTCAGCACGACCGCGCGCACGGTGCCGGTCGGGCTGATCATGTCGGTGCTGCCGCAGATTACTGAGGCAGGCTCGGTCAATCTGACGGTGCGCCCGACGATCTCCCGGGTCGTACGCTTTATCAACGATCCGAACCCGGCTCTGCGTCTGGACGGTCAAGGACAGCCGTTAGCTGACCCGATTCAGAATCAGGTACCTGAGATCCAGGTGCGGGAAATGGAATCGATGCTGCAGGTCGGCAGCGGGCAGACGGTAATTCTCGGCGGTTTGATGCAGGACGACGTACGCCGCGACCGCGACCAGATTCCCGGACTGGGCTCGGTTTCTCGCATCGGCGAGGCGTTCAGCTACCGCGACGAGGACGTCCGGAAAACCGAACTCATCGTGTTCCTGAAGCCGACGGTCATCAACAACCCGTCCCTGGACAGCGACGAGCTGAAGTACTTTCAGCGCTTTCTACCCCAGATCGATCCCAGCGGCCAGAATCCATGAGCCTGCTGCTCCAGGCATTGCAGAAGGCCTCCAAGAACCGTGAAGGCGCGGAAGGCGGAGGCACCACCGAGACTGCCGGCGACGCGTCGCTGGCGCTGGAGCCGCTTTCCGAACCCGAGCTGCGGGACGAAGACCTGACCGCGCACGGCGGGCCGACACCGGCGCAAGCCGCCAAAGTCCTGCGCGCTACCGAACAGCCTTCCTACAGTGCGATCGACTCGGTTCGCGACCGCCCGATGCTGGTGCTGATCCTGGCGGCCGTCCTGTTTGCCATTGGCTATGGGACTTACGTGTATTTCCAGATCGCCAATCCGGGCATGTTTCGCTCACCGCCGCCCGGACCGTCTCCGGTCCATGCCGAAGCACCTCCGCCAGAACCGGAACCGCTTGCCGCCGCCGAAGCCAAGGTCAGCGGCATGCCGAGCATCGACCCGGCAGCGACCGGCGGCGGCGCGGGTGCCACAGGCACGGTAACCGCCGCAACCACTCCGCCCGGGGCCGAATCCGCGACGCCAACGCCCGCCCGGACGGAAACGCTGGCGCCGAGACCATCGCGCGCCCAGGCGCCGGCACGCACAGCCTCGACCGCTCCAGCAGCAACGACCTCGCAGACGCCAGCCGCCGCGCCGGCAAGGCCGACAGCCGCGGCGGCTGCGAATGCGGTGGAAACGATCGAGATCGGAGCGGCGACGGATGCGGTCGCTCTGGTTTCCCCCGAGGCATCGCGTGGGGAAAGTATCGCGGTGCGCCGGCAGGCCGGCGGCCTGCAGCCGGTCGATCCGACACTGATGGCTGCATATGAAGCGCTCGAAGCCGGCGATTATCCGCGCGCCAAGATGCTCTACAGCGAAGTCATCCGCACGGAGCCACGCAACGTGGACGCCCTGCTCGGTCTCGGCGCCATCGCCCTGAAGGAACGCCGGTCCGACGACGCGGGGCATTATTTCAGCCGCGTGCTCGAAGCCGAACCGCGAAACGCGCACGCGCAGGCGGGTTTGGTCACCCTGATCGGCGGGGCCGACCCGCTGGCAGCAGAATCGCGGCTCAAGCTGCTTCTGGCACGCGAGCCTTCCGCCTACGTGTATTTCACACTCGGCAATCTCTATGCTGAGCAGGGGCAGTGGCCTGCTGCCCAGCAGGCCTATTTCCAGGCTGCGCAGCTGCAGCCGGACAATCCGGATTACGCTTTCAATCTGGCGGTGGGCCTGGAGCACCTCGGCCAGCCGAGGCTCGCACTCGATTATTACCGCAAGGCACTGGACCTCTCCTTCCGCAGGGGCCGCGCCAACTTCGACCAGAATCTCGCGATCCAGCGCGTTGGCCAGCTGTCCGCGCGGGTCGAGTAATCCCGAAAGGAAGCGCGCAGCGTGGCCGAGCAACGCAAGAAGCTTCGCCTGGGCGAGTTGCTCGTCCAGCAAGGGCTGATTACGCAGGACCAGCTGCGAATCGCGCTCACGGAGCAGAAGAGCCAGAACATTCCGATCGGCCGGTTGCTGGTCCGCCTCGGCTTCGTCACCGAGGCGGTAATCCGCGACATCATGGCGCGGACCATCGGCCAGGAAAGTATCGACCTCACGCAGGTGCTGGTCGATGCCGAAGCGCTCAAGCTCGTTCCCCAGGAGTTTGCCCGCCGGCACCGCCTGCTGCCGATCGCCTACGACGCCGAGCAGAACCTGCTGATCGTCGCCATTACCGAGGTTTTCAACGTCGTCGCGCTGGACCAGATGCGCGTCATGCTGGGCAGCACGATCCAGCTGAAGACGGTGCTGGCTGGACAGGCGCAGCTCGACGAGCACATCGACCAGTTCTATGGGCACGAACTGTCGGTGGACGGCATCCTGCGCGAAATCGAAACCGGCGAGATCGACTACCAGAGCCTGCAGCAGGGCGCGGCCGGAGACGAATACACCCAGCCGATCGTGCGGCTGGTCGGCGGTTTGCTGGTGGACGCCGTCAAGCGCGGCGCCTCGGACGTCCACTTTGAACCGGAATACGCGTTCCTGCGCATCCGCTATCGCATCGACGGCGTGCTCGAGCAGGTGCGCAGCCTGCACAAGAACTACTGGCCGGGAATCGCGGTGCGCATAAAAGTGATCAGCGGCATGAACATCGCCGAGACACGCGCGCCGCAGGACGGTCGGCTGTCCCTGAATCTGAACGGCCGGCCGATCGATTTCCGCGTATCGACACAGCCGACCATCTGGGGAGAGAACATCGTCCTGCGGGTGCTGGACCGCGAAAAGTCCATCATCTCGCTGGAACAGATGCGCCTGCCCAAACCGGTGATGGGGAAGCTCAACTTGATGCTGGCGCGGCCGGAAGGCATCCTCATCATCACCGGCCCCACCGGCAGCGGCAAGACCACCACGCTGTACTCGCTGCTGGCAAAGCTGAATGTCGAGTCCGTCAACATCATGACGCTGGAGGACCCGGTCGAATACCCGGTGGCACTGATGCGGCAGACTTCGGTAAACGAAAGCGCGCGGGTGGATTTTGCCAATGGCATCCGCTCGATCATGCGCCAGGACCCGGACATCATCCTCATTGGCGAAGTGCGCGACCAGGACACCGCGGAAATGGCGTTCCGCGCGGCGATGACCGGACACCAGGTTTTCACCACGCTGCACACGAACTCGGCGCTGGGGGCGTTTCCCCGGCTGCTGGACATCGGCATCGTGCCCGACATCATGGCCGGCAACATCATCGGCATCATCGCCCAACGCTTGGTGCGGGTGCTGTGCACGAACTGCAAGGAAGCCTACCTGCCCAACACCGAGGAGCGGCAACTGCTGGGGCGGGACATCGACCCCGATTTGCGGCTGTTCCGGCCGGTCGGCTGCCCGAAGTGCAACCACCGAGGCTACAAGGGGCGTGCCGCGATCATGGAGATCCTGCACATGGACCACGACATCGACGAACTGGTTGCGCGGCGAGCCACCCCTCGCGAGTTGCGCGAGGCCGCGCTGGCCAAGGATTTCCGGCCGCTGGCCGAGGAAGGCATCATGCGCGTCGTCGACGGCGGAACCAGCCTTGCCGAGGTGGCTCGTGCGATCGACCTGACCCGGCGGGTACCCTGATCGCCCACGCCAACGCGCAAGAGCAGACCATGCCCGCATTCCAGTACAAGGCCATAGATCGCGACGGACGACACGCCCACGGGCGCCTCGACGCAGCCAACGATATCGACCTCGAGCTGCGTCTGAAAAAAATGGGGCTGGACCTGATCACGTTCCGCGCGTTGTCGCGTCACACGCCGGCCATCGCCCGCGGCACCATCACGCGTCAGGACCTGATTACGTTCTGTTTCGACATGGAGCAGGTGTCTCAGGCCGGCATCCCCTTGATCGAAGGGCTGCGCGATCTGCGCGAAGGCATGGACAACCCGCGTTTTCGCGAGGTGCTCACCTCGGTGCTCGAGGACATCGAAGGCGGCAAGACACTGTCCCAGGCGCTGGCCGGATTTCCACAGGTGTTCGGCGCGGTCTTCGTCAGCCTGGTGCGCGCCGGCGAGCTCGCCGGGCGGCTGACCGAGGTTTTCGAAAGCCTCGGCGCAACGCTTAAGTGGCAGGACGAACTCGTTTCGCAGACGCGCAAGCTGCTGATCTATCCGTCTCTGGTTCTGGTCGTCGTGGGCGCAGTCATCGTGTTCCTGCTGGTCTACCTGGTGCCGCAGGTGGTCGGACTGCTGAGCACCATGGGCATGGAACTGCCGCTGCAGACGCGCATTCTCATCGGTCTGTCCGACTTCACCGTGCGCTTCTGGTGGCTGCTGCTCGTGCTTCCGCTGCTGGCATTCGGCGGCGTGACGCTTACCCTGCAGCTCAACCCGCGCGCGCGCCTCACCTTCGACTATCTGCTGCTCAAACTACCGGTGGTCGGGGTAATTCTGCAAAAAATCATGCTTGCGCGGTTCGCCAACTTCTTCGCGCTGATGTACCGGTCCGGCATCACGATACTGGACGCGATGCGCACCAGCGAAGAGATCGTCGGCAATAAGTATGTCGCCGACGGATTGCGGCGCGCAGGCCAGCAGATTAACGCCGGCGAAAGTCTGAGCGAGGCATTCCAGAATCTCGGCATGTTCCCGCCGCTCGTCACCCGCATGCTGCGAGTCGGCGAGAACACCGGCGCGTTGGACACCGCGCTGATGAATGTCACCTATTTCTACAATCGCGACGTCAGGGAATCGGTCGACAGGGCCTTGAAATTGCTGGAACCGATGCTGACGCTGGTACTCGGCATCGTGCTTGCGCTGATCCTGTTCTCGGTGCTGACGCCGATCTACGATATCCTCGGTCACGTGGAGTTCTGAACCTTATGGCCGCGAAACTCTTGCTGTGCATCTCCGCGGACCAGGCGACCGCCGCTATATGGCGGCAAAGCAAGCTGACCTCGATCCGGCGCTTCGAGAACAACCAGGACGGCTGGCTTGCGTTCGGCAACTTTCTGCGCGCGGCCCGCGGATCGCCGGCACGCATCATGGTCGACACGCTCGACGAGGACTATCGTTTCGAAACGCTGCCGCACGCGTCACCGCGCGATCGCGCGCAGATGGCGAACAGGAAACTGCGCCAGCTCTACCGCGCAACGCCATTCGCCGCCTGGTCCGTCCAGGGCAGCATCGCCGGCAAGCGGCGCGAGGACCGATACTTGTTCTCGGCACTCACCGATCCCGAACTGCTGGCGCCGTGGCTGCGCACCATCGAACTGAATCGCACGCCGGTAGCCGGCATCCACCCGCTGCCGATGGTCACGCTGTCGCTGATCGAGCGGCTGAAACTGCACGAGCCGAATCTGCTGATCGTCGCCAAGACCGGCGCCGGTCTGCGGCAGACCTTCTGCAAGAACCTGCAGTTCCGCCTCAGCCGTCTGACATCCACTCGCGACGCGTCCAACAGCGCGGAATCCTTTTTCGCCGAGGAAATCGGCAACACGCGGATGTACCTGGATGCGCTGACCGTAACCCACGTCGACGATACGGTCACCGCGCTGATTCTGGACCACGATGGATCGCTCGCCGGGCTCGCAGCTGCGATCACGCGCGGCCGTCCGAATATCCATTGTGCGCGGCTTGACGCCTCCGAGATCTCCAAGCGTATCGGCATCCCGCCCGCCGCGCTCGCCGAGTTGCCCGATGCGCTGCACCTACACCTGCTGGCCACCGGCAAGGCGCCGCCGGACTTCGCGCCCCCCGCAGTGGAGACCGGCTTCCACGTCTATCGCGCCCGCCAGATGGTGTTTGCCGCCGCCGCCGCCTGCGCGCTCGGCGCGATCGTGTGGGCAGGCGTCAACACCTATCGCGTATCGCAGGTGAACAGCGAGACCCAGCAGCTCGCGCGCGACACGCAGCGCTATCAGTCGCTGTATCGCGAAGTCACTGCGCAGTTCCCCGATTCCCCGGTTTCCGCATTCGAGCTGCGCGATACAGTCGAGGCGGCGAACCGGATTCGTGACGAACTGCGCCTGCCGGACGCCATGATGGTCGTTCTCAGCCGCGCCCTGGACACACTGCCCGACGTCGCACTGCTGCGGTTCGAATGGCATCACGGCGAAAAGGCCGCTGTGCTTGGTGGAGTATCGCGGGACAGCACACAGGATGCATCCGCCCGGCAGGCCGCACTGGTGACCGCCGAAGTGAGAGGACGTTCCGGCGACTACCGGGCGGTGCTGAACCGCATCCAGGATTTTGCCGCGCGACTGGCCTCCAACGAGCTGGTGGAGGAAGTCCGCGTCATACGCCTGCCGGTGGACGTCAGCTCCGAGTCGGGCCTGACCGGCAGCACCGCCGGCGACCGCCGTTCCGACAAGGCCGAATTCCAGGTGGCGGTTCGATTCCGCCAGGGCGTGTAAGCCATGACAAAGATCACAGCAAAAGACCTGTTGCCATTGCGGGTTCCCGCCCTCGCGCTCGCGGTTGCACTCGCTTTTGCGTGGATCGTCGTGGGCGGTTCCGGAAACCGACTGGCAGACGCGGATACGCGATTGCGTGCGCAGAAGTCCGCGCTGGATGACGTACGCAATCGTTATCAGCGATCGGACGACGAGAGGGCGACGATCCTGCGTTACCTGCCGGAGTATTGGCAACTCACGCAGGAGGGCTTCATCGGCCCCGAACGGCGTATAGCGTGGATCGAAGCCTTGCGTGACGCCGACGCCAGCAGCGGACTGTACGGGATCGAGTACCAGATCGACGCGCAGACACCTTACTCGCGGGCGCTCGAGGCAGGCACGATTTCGCAGCGGCTCAGGCAATCGACCATGCGGCTGAATTTCGGCATTACGCATGAAGGCGACCTGCTGCGTTTCCTGCGCGCGATGGAAAACAAGCGCGCCGGGATTTTCGCAGTCGATTCCTGCAGCCTGCAGCCCATCGCCGGCATGGAAACTCCCGCGCCGCGCCGCGCCAATCTGAACGCCCGCTGCGAAATTCGCTGGATGACGGTCGCGCCTCCCGAGGAACCATCAGCATGAAACGCATCGCCCTCGCCATCGCCACACTCTTGCTCGCCGGCAGCGCGCTTGGCCAGCCCGCTTCGGCCGACGAGCCGCTCGGAAGGCTGTTCTTCACGCCGCAACAGCGCGCCACGCTGGACGCAGGCGTGCCGGTTTCGCGCCCCGCGCCGAGATCGGCCGCCGCCGCGCCGGTGCGCCGCCCGGCGCCGAAGCCGATACCGCAGGAACTGCGCCTTGGTGGGGTAGTAACCCGCAGCGACGGCGAGCGCACCGTCTGGATCGATGGCAAGCCTTATCACGGGGGGGACGCAGGCGAGGTTCGCGTCATCACGGACATCGCCGACCCCGGCGGCGCCAGAATCCAGACTCGTGGCTCGCAAACGCCGATCGAAGTGCGCGTAGGACAGACCCTGGATCCCAGAACCGGGACGGTGCGCGAACCTTACGCTCCCGCCGAGCGTGGCCGGAACTGACGCATGGGCACGCCGGCGGTGATACGTTCCCTGCGAAAGGCGCGCAAGTCCCAGGCCGGCGTTGCCGCCTCGGTGCTCCTGGCACTCGCCGGATTGTTGATCGTGCTGCTGGTGCTCGGCCTGGCGGGTTCGCTGTCCCGCCAGCAGGAAGCCGACCGCCAGACCGGCGAGGCGCTGGCACAGACTAAAGTGGCGCTGCTGGGCTATGCGACGACCTACCTCGAACGCCAGGGCACGGGGAGCGATCAGTTCGGATATCTGCCCTGCCCGGACACCGTCGTCTCGGCGATCCCGGAGGGCAACGAGGAAAGCACCTGCGGCGCACGCGACGTTACCTCACTCGGTCGCTTGCCCTGGAAGTCGCTCGGCGTGCCGCCGCTGCGCGACTCGGCAAGCGAATGCCTGTGGTACGCGGTTTCCGGAAATTTCAAGGCCGGCACCAAGTCGCACCTGCTAAACTGGGACAGCAACGCGCTGATCGAGGTTCTCGCACCCGATGGCACCATACGGCTAGCAGGATCCACACCGACCAATCGCGCCGCCGCCGTCGTATTCGGACCGGGCGCGGTGCTGCCGGGGCAGGACCGAACAAGCTTAGCCGGCACCCCGACCTGCGGCGGCAACTACACGGCATCGAACTATCTCGACACCGACCCGGCCAGCGGCATCAGCAATGCCACGTCTTCGGCAACCGCAAACGCGTTGTCGAACACCATCGCCGCTCTGAACGCGGATCAGGTGGCGGATCCCAACCATAACTTCAACGACCGGCTCATCTTCATCACCGCCGAGGAGATCTGGCGCGAGGTAGGACGGCGATCGGATTTCATTGCCAGGCTGACCGACACCGACCCCGACACTGGCCTGTTGGGTTTCGCTGCTCACTGTCTGGCTCAGCAGGCGCTGGCGAACAGCAGACGGTTCCCGTGGGCCGCGCCCGCCGCGCTCCCAAACTACCACCCGGACGCCAACTACGCGAGCCAAACCGGCACGCTGGCGGCGCGACTGCCGTACGTACTCGCCAGTTGCGCCGGATGGCCGGACATGCAGTCCTTCTGGCGCAACTGGAAGGATCACTTCTTCTACGTGGTAGCAGAACCGTTCAAGGCGGATTCCACCTTTTCTACCGAACCCGACCCGTGCCTCTTCGGCAAGTGTCTCACCGTAGATGGTGAGGGGCCATTCGCGGCGGTGCTGATCTTCGCCGGAGAACGGCGCGACGGCCAGAGCCGCAATACCAACGCCGACTACTCGAGCCCCGACAAAGGCAATTTGGCCAACTATCTGGAGGACGAAAATCTGTTCGCCCTGCAGGCGAGCGCGCCGAGCGATCCGAACTGGGGCATTTTCATGAGAACCGCGGGCAACGACATCGTGCTACCGATCTGCGCCGATGCGGCGCTGAACGTCTATCCGAACTGCGATTTCGCCACCACCCCCCCGCAATCACAGTGCGAATCCGACGGACTTCTGCTGCTCGGCTACCAGGATTCAGTCGATCCGAAAAAGAACAACTGCAAGAACACCGCGGGCAAGGGCAAGCACGCGGACCCGGCAATCCAGGAATGCCAGGACATCCGCGACCGCATCAAGGCCAATTGCAAGAAACCGTGCCGGGACGCAGCCGAAGACTTCCTGAGAAGGCCCTGTATCGACAACCTCGAAGACAATAAATGCGTCAAGGTCCTCGAAGACCTCGGTACCTGCGAGGCCAAGTGATGCGGTCAGCGGCGCGCAACAGAGTCGGGCACCGGGCTTCCCAGCATGGCTTTACCCTGATCGAGATCGCGGTGGCGGTGCTGGTGATCACGCTGCTCCTGGGCAGCCTGCTGGTACCGTTGACCACCCAGGTCGAGCAGCGGCAGATTTCCGAAGCGGAGAGGCGGCTTGCCGAAATCAAGGAAGCCCTGATCGGGTTCGCGGCCATAAACGGCTATCTTCCCTGCCCGGCCATATCCGCCACCGACGGCACGGAAGACCGAACCGCGGGCGCGTGCACGTTGGTCGGGGGCAATCCGAAGCGAAACGGGATCCTGCCTTGGGTGACCCTGGGCGTGCCGCCGCTGGACCCATGGGGTAACCTCTACCGGTACAGCGTCGACCCGGAATTTGCCGACATCAATGTCATCACCCTGGACGCAAAGGGCGACATCGTCCTACGCAGCCGCAATGCCGCCGGCGCAGCGATCAATCTCACCAACGCAACCGTTCCGGAGATTCCGGTGGTGGTACTGTCGCACGGCGGCAACGGGCACGGAGCGACGGGTGAAGGCGGAGTCGTTCGCGCGACACGCACGGGATGGGGAACGGGTCAGGACGACGAGTTCACCAATGCCACGAGTGCAACCGAATTCTGGGTGCGCACACGTACCACCAACCCCGCCGCGACCGGCAAAGAGTTCGACGATATCGTAGTGTGGATTTCGCCGAACGTATTGATGGCGCGCATGGTCGCGGCCGGACGCCTGCCCTGAACATTCAGTTCGATGGCCGGGCAGGCGTCAGAATGAAACACACGCGGCTGCGCTCGTTTGTTTCCAGCCGCAACACGTAGCCCTGCTCCCGCGCAAAACGCGCAGCCTGGTACAAGCCCACGCCCAGTCCGCTGTTGGAAGCAACCGGCGCCTCGAACAGGTGTCGCGCCAGTCCCTGCGGCACCGGATCGCCATCGTCGCAGACGGTCAGCACGCAGCCTTGACGGTCGCATGCAAGCTGCACCGTGATCGACAAGTCGGTGCGCAGCCTGCGTTTCTCCAGCGCGTTCTGCAGCAGGTTCTCCGCCACGCCCTCGAACAGCTCCGCCGGGAGCCGCGCGCCGGCTGCAATGTCCGCCTCCGCGAACACCACGCGCTCGTGGGCAAAGCGCTGCTTGAGACCGCTCCACCAGTCCCGTGCCTCTGCCAGTTGCGCCACCGGAGACGGTTTGCTGTTCAGTTTGTCGAGCGTGATCTGCAGGCGCTGGGTGATCTGCGGCAGTTGACGCTGCATCAGCAAGCGGACCGCCTCGGCATCGTTTTCTTTGCTGGTTTCGGCAGCAGAGCACAACGAGCCCAGGGTCTGCAGCAGATTCTTCACGTCATGGGTCAGGCGCGAACCGGTTTCGTAGATCGCCTGCAAATAGGCATTGCGCCGCTGTTCCTGCTCGCGCATTTTCGCTTCGTAATAATCGCCCAGCAGGCGCGCGAGCAGCCGGATGTGCATTACCAGCGTGGGGCCGGGCGACCAGCGCGTGTACATGGTGAGCACCAGCCCGCCGAAACTGAACTCGGTGGCATGCCGCGTTTCCTCTCCAACTTGTCCGCTGGTGCCGGCTGCCCGCCAGCGCACACCCGACAACCACGGCAAGCCGGCCATTTCATGCACCGCAAGGATCGCGAACTTGTCGGGGTCGGGTTCGCGGTCGGCCAGTCCGGCGAGACTGTGCATCCATTGCTCGAATGGAACGCCCACGCTCAGGAAGTATCGCGACAGAAGCTGGCCGATGCCGGAAAACCCGGCGCGCGGGTCCCACAGCCAGGACAGCGCCAGCAGCAAAACCGCAATGATGAACAGCGCCTGCGACAGGGCGACGATATAGTTGCCGGCGCTCACCTGCTTGATCGCGAACGATCCCAGCACCAGCACCACCACCATCAGGAACAGCAGCACGCTGTAAAAAAGGTCGACCGTGTAATTCGACTGGACACGGGGCCTGTCCACCCGGATGAAGAAAATTGCGATCACCGGCAGGATCAGGCCGTAGCGGATCACCGCATCGACGATCTCCGGAAACGCCTGATCATCGAACAGCCGCGGCAGCACCCACATCAGCAGAACCGACATCAGGTATACCGCAGCCAGCAGCGAGACCATGCGC
>DATKEK010000129.1:0-7230 GCA_035512195.1 Burkholderiales bacterium | reverse complement strand
GTCCTTGATCGTGAATTCGACCGGCCCGACATCCACCGATTTGGTGTCCTTGGTGTAAGTGAAGCCGCCATAGACCACGCCGAGCAGGCCGGCGATGAGCAGCACAATCCCTATCATTCTGACCGGATTCATTTTTCCTCGTCCTGTGTGTGCGTCCACAACCTCACCGCCGGCGGCGCAGAGGGAGTCGCGATGGTCTCATTGAGACACAGGCGGGAAGGTGCGGTCTGTGCGGTACAGTACATTCGAGGGCGGCGAATCGCCGCTGCGAGGAAGCCGACAGCGGATCAGACCCGGGATCCTGTGTGGAAGGTTGAGCGGGACCGATCCCGATCCTCCCTTCAGAGCACCTCATACACCTCGTACACCGGTCCGCTGGCTTCGCGCCGGCCGGTGGCGACCGCGATGATACGGTTCAGCCAGTCGTATTTCTTCGCAGCGGTCTCGAACGCCGGCGTCGTGCGGAAATAATAGCTCGCGGGATCGACCGCCTCGCCCTTGGCGAGACGCGCCATCACCTCCGCCGGCCCGTGTCGCAGTCCGCGGTAGGTCATGTAGACCAGCTGCTGGTCGTCGGTTTCCAGCGTGAGCCGCACGTCGAGCACCATCACGCCGTCCGGCCGCGTCACGATCCAGTCCCCGCCTGGCGCCGGGTGCACCGTCCCGCGCAGCCGCTCGCCTTCGAACTTCCCGCCGGTCACCGTGGCAATGCGCCGATGTCCGGTCGGCGTCGCGCCGAGATCGACGATGCGCGGCACTTCCAGGGTAATCGTGAACAGGGGGCGCGTCTGGATCATGGTCTTTGCTCCTTCGATGGTTTGGTTTATGCGTGTACCGGGGCCGCCGCTCGGCTCAGGTCGAGCGGCAAACTGTTCTTCGATTCCTGCCGGATTCTTCTTTGCGTGTCCACGCTCTCCCCTCGGGGCAGGAAGGTCAGGGGATCGCCGAATTATTCCAGAAGCCGCTGATGCCGGCACCACCGCGCCTCTAAAGCCGCGCGACGCTCGCGCGAGCCGGGAAATAGTCCTACGACAAATTAGTTTTTCCACCTTGGATGCCTGTCCTTGTTCCCGAACAATGCTCCTCAAATGAAACCGCGCTGCCGCGTACCTGGCGACTGCGACGACGTTGCCGGGCTGAATTGCACTCATGCATATGCATATGCGTATGCCGTGTGACTGTTCTGAGCAACCATTTTCGAATTCCATGGTCGTCAATTAAGGACGCGCGTGCGCGCGTTTCCCGAGAAGCACATTTCAAGGAGGCAAGAATGAGCAATAAACTGATTGGCACGATGGCGATCGCCCTGTTCCTTTCCCCGGTTGCATACGCGGACATGCACTCCGACGCGCTGGGTGCCTGCCTCAAGGCCGGCCTTTCTGCTTACCCCGGCAAAGCGGTTTCAGTCCGCTTTGAAATCGAGGGCGGCAAGCATCAGTACGAAGTCGACATCAAGGGCAACGACGGCAAGTCCTGGGAAGTCGAATGCGACGCGAAGACCGGAAAGGTGCTGCAGGTCGAACGCGAAGTCAAAGCGGATGACCCGGAGTTCACGTCCAAGGCCAAGGTCAGGCTGGATGCCGCCCTGAAGACCGCGCTGGACCGCTACCCCGGCTCGGTCATGAAGATCGAATACGAGATCGAGAAGGGCGGTAACGTCGCCTATGAGTTTGACATCAAGAGTTCCGGCGGCAGACTGCTCGAAGTCGAAGTCGACGCCGTCACCGGCGAGCTGAAAGATTCGGAAGAAGTGCTCTGGCACATCGGCAAGTAAGATATCGAGGTTGGACGGGCAAGGCGCCGCGCGGTGGAAATCAGAACACGGTTATCATCGCGGCGGCTAGGCCACCGTAGATCGCGATCACTGTCCAGAAGTACGCCGGCTCCTCGTCCTTGTGGATGTGGCGCGGGCCGCGCAGGCCGCTCTGCTTCGCGTACACCTTGCCGTCGATCGCCGCCCAGAGCGTGTAGCAGGCGACGAGAATGCCGAGCGCCTTGAACATGTCGGATGAGTCGCGGCGGCGGGGGGCGCGTTCATTCAGTCCGTGAACGCCTGCTCTTCGCTGAATCCGAGCCGGCGTTTCACCTGCGTGTTCGATAGCGGCACCACGCCGCGCGCGCCGAGACGCCACTTGTCCATGTACTGACCGGGCAGCAGCAGGGGGATGCCCGACTGCGCGAGATAAGCTTCCAGCTCCGCGTCGGCGAATGGCCACGGCAGTCCGGCCTCGAACGGCTCCCACAATCCGTCCCAATGTATCGGCAGGTAGGCCTTCGGCTTCACCACCGGCGCCACGAGACGCGCGACCGGCAGCCCGCCGGTGCCGATCCACAGGTCCACCGATTCCAGCCCGGCATCTGCCATCGCGCGACGCAGGTTGTCGATCGGCGCGCCGTAGTCGACGCCATCGACGACGATTGGCACATGCAGATCGATCGCGCTCGCGGAGTTGTGCAGGAACAGGCTGTACCGCCCGTCATCCGAATCGAAGGTGAGCAGCAGCGCGCGGTTGCCGCCGCCGTTCGGGAAATCTTCCGCGACACCGGCGCGCAGCCCGCCCGTCTCCGGATCGATGCGGGGCACGTTGTCGAGCTCCACCGGATCGTGCTGCTCCCAGTTCACGGCCGGGTCGCCGCTATGGTTCCAGCGGATCACCCGCATCGTCACACCCGGCGCAAGCTCGAACCTTTCATCGCCGTACACCGGCGTGCAGCGCTCCGCGGGAATGTTCTCCGCGCGTACCTGGAAGCAGGTCGTCTGTGAACCGATCACCGGCGCGCCCGTCAGCCGCGACCAGGTCGCGGTGTCGAACGAATGATCCCAGTGACTGTGCCCGGTCAACAGCAGGTTCACAGCCTCCGGCCCGCCGATCGCATCCAGCACGCGCGACACCGCATCGACGTCCGGCCGGAACGGCTGCGTCGTGTACATATACCCGCCTCCGCCGCCATGGAACGCGCGCTGCGGCAGCCGCGTGATATAGCCGTCGAACACTGCCTTCACCGGACCGGCTTCGATGTGCAGGTTGGCGATGGACATCCAGGTGATGTCGACGTGGGCCGGGCCGGCGGCGCCAGCGCACGGCATCCACGACAGGGCAAGGATTATGTAGACGTTGCGCAGCATGACAATGAGTCGTTGGCCAGTGGTTTGTGACGGAGCCCTTGCACCTACCGTCGAGGGTCAAAGGCGCGACGACCTCTTGTGTAGTCGAAAGTCGAGTCTGACTTTATCACTCCTGTCACTCTGACAGTCAAGCGGCAACAACCATCGGATAGCCGGCCGCGCCAATGCTGTGCGATGCTCGCGGAACGGGATCGGTTCTAGGCTATGGGCCGGTCCTTCGGAAACGGCGTAATTCCGTAGTAGGAATCGATTTCCTTTTGCCAGGCCGGGTCGGCGACGTCGGGCCAGTTGCCCTTGTCGAATCCCGGCGCGAGCTGAAGTCGCGCTTTTTCCACGTTCAGCTGCATGCATCTTTCCGCCGTATTCAGGGTTAACGCAGCCCACGGTACCGCGAACAGCTTCTCGCGCTTCTCGCCTGAACCGAGAACGGCTGCAAACGACAACGCCGCATAACTCACAGTGCCGCTGCGCATATCCAGCATGATTTCCGTGATGGTGCCCAGATACTCGGCCTGGTGGCTGAACACGTCACCTCCGATCAGCGCCGAGGCACCCATCACATTGGGTCCGGGGCCGCGCCGGGTATCCGGTCCGGGTACACCGCCCGCGTTGCTTTCCGACGTGTCGTTGGTGATGCGTACTTCATGGGTCATGGCTTTCTCCTCATCGAATGCCGGGGCGTGGCCGGCACACCGAAACCGGGAATCGGGCGCAGGTCGGGCAATGTGGAGGATGTGCTCATTGCTGGCGGAATATCTGTGCGGCAGTGCGCATAGATCACCCGGCAGTACCGGGCTTTACCCATGTCTATTAATCACGAGTGAGCTCGGATAATGAGAAGGATTTGAAGAACGGTTGGCGACTCTATGTATAAGTTCATGCAAGATACAAGACTTGACCCCGTCACTTGCGTTTCCGCTTTGCTCTCACTGATTGCGGGCCGAATCACTCAATGTGCGCCAACGCACAGAGCGCGCCTGCCCGGAGCAGGATAGTGTTTGCACAGGGCGTTTAGCGGTGGTCGTTCAATAGTGCAACACCACTGCGACGCCGGAACCGGATCATGTCCTCTCGGCTCGCCGCTCGCCTCATCGTCGTGCTGGTCGCAACTTTCGCCGCTGGCTGCGCCTCCCTGTTGCCCAGATCAAAATCCGAAACCGAGGCGCCCTGGAAAACATTCGAAGAAGTCAAACGCACGTTCGATGCCATCGAGCCGGGACGTACCACGCTGCAGGAGTTGAAAGACGTGGGCTACGACCCTTACGCGAACCCCAACGTAGCGGTGCTCGACTACAGCATCGTGATGAGCAAGTTTGCGCCGAATGCGGTCCGCGACGAATACCTCGATCCCGGCATCCGCGAGTGCATGCAGGCCCAGAACAAGTGCAGCGCTTACTTGCTCGATCATCGGCAAATCCACCGCGACCGAGTTGGCAACTTCTTCCTGGACATCGTCAACTTCAAACGCCGCACCGCGGTCACCGGCTGGCGCTTCGGGGCCGTCGTGGTCGTGGTCGAGGACCGTGTCGTGCACAAATCATGGACTGGAGTGCCGGCGATTCGCGAGCTTGAGGAAAACCTGAATCCACTGGGTCCGCTGCAAGATAGCGTCACCACTCTCCTACCTACTTTCTAAAGAACTGACCCTTCGCTTCCCTCTATGTACATGTACCCGCCCCCCGCCGCCATGGAACGTGCACGGCGGGGTCAGGCCTTGCCGTTTGCCTGTTCGACCTGAGCGATGATGCGACTGACGCGCGACACCGACAGATCGAGCTCTCGGGCAATGGCGCTCATGGTCATGACACCCTGCGTGTAAGCGTTATACATCGCCTCGTCCCGGCTCGCACCGCCTTGCATCCATTGGGCCAGTGTACGGGCCTTGCGTCTTTGCAGTTTGGGGATGTCCTGATCGGTGCTGTTGCGCGGTTCGGCGAGCGCCTGCATGCGCGCGACGAACTCCTCGTCGCCCAGATAGATCTGCTGGCGCAGCGCGTTGTCCCACAGCCGCGCATCGGGCGTGGCGGAAACCAGCTTGGCGTAGCGATCGGCCGCCCGGCGCCGGTCGGCGGCGTTGCGCGCCGGGCGGCCGAGCAGGTAGCCGTGCAGCCCTGCGGTATCCAGCCAGGCCGGGACCGGGGCCCGGCCCACATGCGCCCGGTAGCTCGACAAGGCCCAGGCGCCGGGGGCTTTCACCATCCCCGCGCGCACCGGGTTGAGGTCCACGTAGCGGCAGACTTCCAGCAGGTAGGCATCCCGGTCCACCAGCACGGCCTTGAAACGGCCCTGCAACAGGTGCCCCACCTTGTTGTGCCGGCGGTTGTAGCTTTGCGTGTAGACACCATTGATCTGGCGCATGAGCATCGACAGGTTGGCCTGGCGGGTGTGCAGCACGAAGTGGTAGTGGTTGCCCATGAGGCAATAGGCGAGCGCCTCTGCGTCGAAACGCGAAAGCGCCTGTCCCACGATGTCGAGCAGCGCATCGCGGTCCGCATCGTCGTCGAAGATGTCATCGCGCCGGTCACCGCGCGCCGTGACGTGGTAGACGGCGCCGGGGAATTCGATGCGCAGCGGGCGGGCCATGCGGGCACGCTACGCCAGGGGCAGGCAAAAGGCAAGGCCTGACCCCGTTCCTTTGCTATCAATCACGAACGGGGCTCATAGGAAAACTGGGGCTCTTCGCTTATTCGACCGATCAATCGTGACAATGAATGTCGACGCGTGCTCGTTCGAATGGAGAATAGTGCGCCGCCAGTAGAGTTCGAATGTACTCGATTACTGCTTGCTCAAATTGTCGATCTTGGAGTTCGACATGTAACCACAAATCGTTCAGATCAGCTTGCGAAGCAAACCTGTACGTTTTCGACCAGAATTTCGTCAACTCGTCAGATAGAGTAGATATGTCTATCCGAGAACGGTTCGAATATGTGCTCTAACCAGAAGTAGACCTCACTTGACGCAGAAAAAAGCGTCATTCGATAAATAAAACGGCCGCGCCCGATCGCGTCACGTAAGCAGCCCTAACAACTGGCTGCAAAGATACGCTTGCCTGCACCCACGGGGCAACCCTCCCCTCAGTTCAGCATCCCCGGCAACCACAACACCATCGCCGGCCACACCGACACGATCAAGATCACCGCGAGGAAGCTAAGGTAGAACGGCAGCGAGGCGACGATCGCGCGTTCGTAGCTGACGTTGGCGATCTGTGCAGCGGTCATCAGGGTCATGCCGACCGGCGGGGTGATGTTGCCGACGTTCAGCGTGACGATCATGACGATGGCGAAGTGCAGCGGGTCGAAGCCGAGCGTCACCATCGCCGGCACCAGCACCGGCGCGACGATCACCAGCGCGGGCAGCACATCGACCAGGGTGCCGAGCAGCAGCAGCAGGAGATTGACCAGGAGGATCTGGATCAGCGGGTCGGTGCTGACGGTGGCGATCAGTTCCGCGGCTTCGCGGGTGATGCCGGAGCGGGTGACGAACCAGCCGAGCACGGTGGATGCGCCGAGCAGGAAGAAGACGACGCCGGAAAGGCGCACCGTGGTGAGTAGCGATTCCCACAGTCCGCGCCACGTCAGCTTGCGATAGACCAGCATGCCGATCGCGGCGGCATAGACCGCTGCAAACGCGGAGGCCTCGGTCACGGTGGAGAAACCGCCGAGGATGCCGCCGAGGATGATCACCGGCACCAGCAGCGCCGGCAGCGTGGGCAGGAACTTGCGCAGCGCGAGTCCGAGGCCGCCACTGCCGTGCGCCGGGAACTTGTGGCGCCAGGACAGCCAGCCGCTCACGACCAGCAACGACACCGCCATCAGCAGCCCCGGGACTACCCCGGCGACGAACAGCGAGATCACCGAGATGTCCTGCAGCATGGTGGCGTACACCACCATCACCACGCTCGGCGGGATGATCGGGCCAATCACCGAAGAGCAGGCGGTGACCGCCGCGCAGTAGGCGGCAGGGTAGCCTTCCTTTTTCATCGCGGGGATCAAGAGCTTGCCGATGGCGACGGTGTCGGTGATCGCCGCGCCGGTGAGGCCGGCGAAGAACACGCTGGTGGTGATGTTGACGTGGCTGAGCGCGCCGCGCACGCGGCCAAGCAG
>DATKEK010000128.1:0-3154 GCA_035512195.1 Burkholderiales bacterium | reverse complement strand
CTGATCACGCTCGAGCGACAGGATCGCTCATTATGGGACGCTGCGCTCATGCACGAGGGCTGCGCACTGGTCGAGACGTCGCTGCGCAGGGGACGTGTGGGCACGTACCAGATCCAGGCCGCCATCGCCGCGCTGCACGCAGAAGCGCCATCGCCGGAGCGGACGGACTGGCCGCAAATCGCCGCACTGTATGCGCTGCTGCTGCGCTTCCAGCCGACACCGGTCGTCGAGCTGAACCGCGCGGTCGCCATCGGCATGGCGGCGGGACCGGCGGCAGGCCTGGCTTTGATCGACGGTCTCGATGCACGCGGCGAGCTGCGCGGCTATCACCTGCTGTCCGCGGCGCGCGCCGAGCTGCTCGTGCGTAACGGCGATGCACGTGAAGCGGCGCGCAGCTACCGTCAGGCGATCGACGAGTGCTCGAATCGCGCGGAACGCGAGCACCTCGAGAGGCGGCTCGCGCAATGCGCGCAGTGAATCGACTCACGCCTGCTGCAATCCGGGTTCTTCGGGCATCCGCCGGGCGTCACTAACGGAATCAATCGCAGAGGGCCGCCGAGGGAATGCGAGCTGTGGGAGCGGTCGCCGCGCATTTATTCGAGCTTCGCAGCAGTCTGTTTGTTTTGGTTGATGAAAAACCACCAACAATATTGTTGTAAATTATAAAAATCCGTTCTCCCCGACCCTCGCCGTTTCGTCTGTGGCCCTCAGCGATTGATTCTGTTGACAATTCGGGGCGGTGGCCCTGTTCAACCATTCGCGTGCTATGGATTGGTGCGGATCGTGCCGCGGCCGGCCAGCATCCTTCCCAGCGTGCGTCGCACGGCGCGGTGCCCGTTCGTCGCCAGCCTCGTGCCGCGCTGAGTGTAGAACACGGCGCGGTTCCAGAGCATGCGCTCGGCCAGGTACCGGCTGGCACGCACCGGCGCCTCGGCTGCATTCGGGTTCGCGCGATATCGGATCAGCTGAACACCGTTCCACCATGCCGGGTCCTGGTACTCCTTCACCCGCACATCGCGGATCAGCTGGAACTGCGGATTGTGGAGCAGGAACAGCGCGTTCGCCCGGCGAACGGGCAGGTCGTTCGTGTCGTCGATAATGACCAGCGCGTCATCGGCCAGGTACGGGCGGATCAGCTTCAGCGCCTGGAACTGGAAGTGGAAGGAATGGCCGCCATCATAGAAGTAGGCGCCCACCGGCGCGGGCTGCCACGGCGCCTGCTCCAGGAAGCGGCGGAAATCCTGGTCGTAAAAGCGCACCTGCCCGCTTGCGGTGTGATTCTCCACCGCATCGCGCAACAGGTCACGCGACGCGCCCATGCGCGAGAAGTCGTCACACGCGTACAGTGGAACGTTTGGGTTTCCCTGCGCTACGCCGGCGAGCGTCAATCCCTTCCAGCAGCCCACCTCCACATACACCTCGCCACGCTCGAGATGCCGCGCCGCCAGGTTCAGCAGCATCAGCTTGTTCTCGGTCGCATACCCCTCGATCTGCTCCGGCAGGCGCGCCAGACACCGCTTGTGCGGGTGCGGCGCCGCCGCCAGGCGCTTCGGGTCGTCGAATGCCGGCCACTCCTCGCGACAATCGCGCAGAAAACCGTCCACATTCATGCAGCCTCTCCTCCCATTCGGTATCCTGCGGTCCGGGTGCCGGACGCAGCGCGAGGGCGCCATGCAATTTGCTTGCTACAGGTCTGCTGCTGCGGGGCCACCCGTACTGACCACACACGAACAGGAGGCGTAATGGACGGCCTAATCTACGGCGCACGGCGGCTCGGAGGGCTGCTGCTGGCGGTCGGCGGAGTGGGGTCCCTTGTGGCAGGCGGGCTGCACCCGAGCCCTCGTGGTGTCGAGACGTTCCATGACGCGATGGTTTCGATGCTGTCAAATCCGTTCTGGCCGGCGGCGCACTGGACCGCTCTGGTGGCGGACTCGTCCTGGTATGGGCGCTCCTGCTACTCGTGGACGGCGGCTGGGTGAACGGTTCTGTCGGTGCTCTCGCCGGCGCACGCCTGGCGACGCTGGGAACCCTGTTCATGAGCGTGCAGTGGGCAGTCGAGATCGCGGCGCGCAGCGCCCTGGACGCCTACACCGGCGGTGCGGCTGTGCCGATCGCCAGCCTGATCGATGCGATGCAGGCCGTCGGCTGGCCGGCGCTCGGATTCGGATTCGCTCTGCTGGCGGCCTGCGTGCCCGCATCGGCGCCGCGACTGGTCGTGATCCTGGGAGCGGCCGGTGCCGTGGCTCTCGGTCTGACGGGCCTCCTGGCTCAGGGTCTTCACATCGTGCAGGCAGGCGTACTCTTCCTGGGTGGCCATCGGCTGGCGCTCTGGATGATCTGGGCCGGGATACGCGCCTGCATTCGCTCGACTGCCACGAAAGTCAGCAGTCCGGGCGAACCTCAAGCGCAGCGCCATCACTAGCGCAGCGCCGTCATTGGATCGACGCGGGCAACGCGACGCGCGGGGATGTAACATGCGATCAGCGCCGCGATCAGCAGGACAGCCGAGGAGACGATGATGTTTGTCGGATCCGACACTTCGACTCCGAACAGGAGCGCCGAGATTGCGTCGGAAATCCAGAGTGCGCACAGCATGCCTGCCGCGAGACCGACCATCGCCAGCGCGATTCCCTGTTGCAGGATCATGAGTACCAGCCGCTGCGACCGGGCGCCGAGTGCGGCGCGCACACCCATCTCGTGCGTACGCCGGGCAACGGAGAAAGACATCAGGCCATAGATCCCGATGGCTGCCAGAACGAGCGCGATCGTCGAAAAGAGCCCGAGCAGGAACGTCTCGAAGCGACGCTGCACGAGATACTCGTCGAGCGCCTGCGACACCGTAGTGACGTGATAGAGCGGCACAGTGAGCCGAGGGAATGCGAGCTGTGGGAGCGGTCGCCGCGTTTGTTCGCAGCCGCAGGAGTCTGTTTGTTGCTGGTTGATAAAAAACCACCAACGATTTTGTTGTTTAAATGAAAAACATCCGTTCTCCCCGGACCCTCGCCGTTTCCTCTGTGGCCCTCAGCGATTGATTCTGTCATCAAGCAGCGATTGATTCTGTTATCAAGCAGCGATTGATTCTGTTATCAAGCCATGGATACGGCGTAGCTCGCGGAGGACGTGCCGGGCGGCTATCATGTCGCCAGGCGAGGCC
>DATKEK010000127.1:0-3950 GCA_035512195.1 Burkholderiales bacterium | reverse complement strand
CCGGGCGCGATCGGCCCGAGCAACGGCCTGCGGTCGCGGCTAACGCAGCGTACGCCAACCCAGCTCTGCACAGACATGGCCGCAACCCTCCGGGACGGGACGATTTTCGCTCCCGACGTTGTTGCTCGCTCCTTATTTGGGCCAGCCAAACCGCGTCGCTCGCGCCTAGCCGGGAACGAAAATCGTCTCCGGCGCACACGTGAATGGTTATGAGATAGGTTCTAGTGCATTACCGGCAGCGGCGATTGGTACCGGTGCGCAGGTTCGGACTACCATACAGGCTGCATGCGCGCGCAGGCTCTACTCATTCCTCGCGTCTCCGGGCAGATCCCCGAATTTCCACCCGACATTCATTAAGGAGACAATCCATGCATTTCGTCATTTCCTCCACCTGGGGTCCGACCGATCCGACCCGTGCGGCGCTGCCGTTCATCTTCGCCGCCTCCGCACTGCAGGCCGGCGATTCGGTGACGATCATGCTGTTCCACGATGCGGTGCACATGGCGGCTGCCGGTACCGCAGCGAAGCTGGTGCCGTTCGGCCCGCCCCAGCGCTTCGAGGAAGTCGTCTCCCACCCGAATGCGAAAGTACTGGCGTGCAAGCCATGCGTCGAGGTGCGTCAGATTAAGGAAACCGGCCTCGACAAACGCATCGGCCTTGCGGGGATGAACGATTTTCACGCGGCTGCGGCGAAGGACGGCGCGCGGGTGGTCGCGTTCTGAACTGTCCAAAACCGGAGCAGGGCTAACGCGGTGGATCGATGCGCGCGACGGCCTGTCGCGCGTCGTCCGGATTGTCTTGGCGCAGCCACGCTACCAGCGCACTGACCGACTGGAAATTGCTTTACTCGTTGGCGAGCCGTTGCAGCAGTGTGACCGGGACGGTGGTCTCGCTCACTGTTTGGCCGCCCGGCATGAACCGCGATGCCCGCCGGTGTCGTTGCGTCCTGTTGTCAAACAGGCTTCCTACAATGGCCACACCCACAGAATCATCGGCACCGAGACTGCGATAACCAGGATTTCCAGCGGCAGGCCCATCCGCCAGTAATCGCCGAACCTGAAACCGCCCGGGCCGAGGATGAGCGTGTTGTTCTGGTGCCCGATCGGGGTGAGGAAGGCGCAGGATGCGCCGATCGCGACCGCCATCAGGAAGGGATCCGCACTGGTGCCCAGAGCGCCGGCGATGCCGATCGCGATCGGGCACATCACCGCCGCCGTGGCTGCGTTGTTCATGAAATCCGAAAGTGTCATCGTCACCACCAGGATCAGCGCCAGCGTCAGGATGGCGTGACCCTTTGCGACGTCCTGCACCAGAGCTTGCGCGATCAGCTCGGCGGTGCCGGTAGTCGCCATCGCCTGCGCTACCGGGATCAGGGCGCCGAGCAGCACGATCACCGGCCAGTCGATGGAGTCGTAGAACTTGCGCGGTGAGATCAGTTTCAACAGCACTGACAGCAGCGCTGCGCCGGCGAACGACAACGCGGCTGGCACCAGTCCGAACGCCGCCGCCACCACGCCCATGGCCATCACCGCGCCGGCGAGAATCGCGTCGCGCTTGCGCGGTAGCTGCAGCGGGCGGTCTGCGAGTGGTACGCCGCCGAATTGCGAAGAGAATTCACTCAACGCGTCGCGGTCCCCTTGCAGCAGCAGCACGTCGCCGGCGTCCAGCCGCATGCTGCGCAGCCTGGCACGCTTGTTCTGACCCTCGCGCGAAACCGCCAGCAAATTGATGCCGAGCCGGGTGCGCAGCTGAATGTCGGTGACCGAGCGGCCGGCGAGCGAGGAGCCCGGCAACAGCGCCACTTCCATCAGCACGATCTCCTCGGACTGCACGGACTTCTCTCTCTTCTTCTCCTCTTTCTTTTCTTGCTTGTTCTCCGCGGAGACCTTTTCCTCGTCGTCGTCAGTGTCCTTCTTGTCCTTTCCCCTGTCCTTGTCTTCCTCGAGCCGCAATTCGAGCCTCGACAGTACCTCGGTCAGGCCGTCTGGCTCCGCCTCGATCATCAGGATGTCGTCTGCGCGAATCTTGCGTCTCGGGTTCGGCGCAGGAATGCGGACCTCGTCGCGTACCAGGCCGATGATCTGCGCGTCGGCTTCGTCCATTGCTTCCTCGACCTCCTGCAGGGTCATGCCGACTGTTTTGGATTTTTCCGGGACACGTACTTCGGTAAGGTATGCGCCGGTTTCGAACCCTTCGGCGCCAGCGCGCTCGCGCACCGGCACCAGCCGCCAGCCGATCAGTACGATAAACAGGATTCCTGCCCCGGCAACCGCCAGGCCGACCGGGCCGAAGTCGAACATCGTAAAGGTGCCGGCACCGGTTTCGGCGCGAAAGCCGGAGACAATCAGGTTCGGCGGCGTGCCGATCAGCGTAGTCATGCCGCCGAGGATGGAACCGAACGCCAGCGGCATCAGCAGCTGTCCTGCAGGAAAATTCTGGCGGGCGGCGATCTGCAGCGCGACCGGCATGAGCAGCGCCAGCGCACCGACGTTGTTCATGAATGCGGACAGGACCGCGGCCAGAATCGACAGCGATGCCATCGTCACCACCAGCCCCGCCGACTGCGGCAGGAAGGTGCGCGCCAGGGCTGCCGCCGTCCCGGTGCTCTGCAACACTCCGCTCAGAATCAGAACGCCGGCCACCGTAATGACCGCCGGATGGCCGAAACCCGAGAACGCCGCGGTGGACGGCACCAGACCGGTCAGCACGCAGGCCAGCAGGGCGGCTACCGCAACGAAGTCGTGGCGCCAGCGGCCCCAGATAAACAGGCCAACCATTACTATCAGGATGGCAACGATGATGATCTGCGGTTCGGTCATGGTTTTACGTAACCCGGAATGTTTTGCGTAGATGGTAGAGTACCGGCGCATTCCCGGCTACCGTCGCGGACTCGGTGAATGTCCCGCGATGCGGCGACTTCCGATTCGCGATCCTTTTCTCAGGAGCTCGACATGTCGCAGGAAGATCTGGCGGACGGACGCATTACCACGGAATTGCGCGAAGGCGTAATGCTGATCGCCATCGACCGGCCTGCGAAGCTGAACGGTTTTACGCCAGCCATGCTGCGCGGCCTGGCGCAGGCGTACACCGCGTTAGAAAGCGATCCGCAGGCGCGCTGCGCCCTGGTGTACGCGCACGGGAAGCACTTCACCGCCGGACTCGACCTGCCGAAAGTGGCGCCGCACCTCGGCGGCGACACGCTGCTGGTCGAAGCCGACGAGATCGACCCGTTCGACCTGCGCCCGCCGTTTCGCAGCAAGCCGGTGGTGGTCGCGGTGCACGGCATCTGTTTTACGCTCGGCATCGAACTGATGCTGGCGGCCGACGTGGTAGTCGCGGCATCGGACACGCGCTTCGCGCAGATCGAAGTGCAGCGTGGCCTGCTGCCGACCGGCGGTGCGACTTTCCGCATGGTCGAGCGGGCAGGATGGGGCAACGCGATGCGCTATCTGCTGACCGGCGACGAGTTCGATGCGCCGACCGCGCAGCGGCTTGGGTTCATCCAGGAGATCGTGGAGCCCGGTCGTCAGTTCGACCGTGCGCTTGAACTCGCGAAGCGGATTGCTGCTCAGGCGCCGCTCGCGGTGTGCGCCGCCATCGAGAACGCCCGCCTTGCGCTGCGCGAAGGTCCCGCAGCCGCGGCGGCGCAGTTCGGCGCGACCCAGACCCGGCTGCTCGCCACCGAAGATTTCGCCGAAGGCCTGGAAAGCTTCCGCAGCAAACGCCCGCCGTGCTTCCGCGGCCGCTGAGAGCTGACGGGTCTCGATAGGAACGAAAGAAAAATGAGCCACCAAGGCACCAAGAAAAACGAATGCGGTCGATATGCGATTAACCGCGGACTCGCGCGTAATTGAACAAGCCCTTGCTTCTCTTGGTGTCCTTGGTGCCTTGGTGGTGAGAAATTTTCCTGTCGGGTTTTGGACGGACTGAATGGGTCAGGCGAATAACGC
>DATKEK010000126.1:0-5009 GCA_035512195.1 Burkholderiales bacterium | reverse complement strand
CGTTCTGGTGTGGCTGTTCGGCAGGGCGGCGATTCATGTGGGGGCCAGCGGGCTGGTGTACGGTCTTGTGGCGTACATTTTTTTTGCAGGCGTGCTCCGGCGCGACAGGCGTGCTGTCGCTGCCTCGATGCTGGTGTTCTTTCTCTATGGCAGCCTGGCCTGGGGTGTGCTCCCGATCGAGCCCGGTGTATCGTGGGAAACGCATCTTGCTGCGGCGCTGATCGGCGTCGCGCTCGCGTTCGCATTCCGGCACCTCGACATCCCGCCAAGGCGGCGATACACGTGGGAAGAAGAGGAATCGGAGATCGGGCAGCGCGAAGACTGATTCGAACCGCTGCGGATCCGGATGTGAACGCCGCATATTGGCGCGTGGTCACATCCCCGGGGATGTGTAATCCCTGGCAATCGAACCCAACGAGGAGAGAGGCATGACACCGTTACCGTACCTCATTTCAAGCCGATTCATGCGCTTAGTCTGCGCAGCGGTCTGTTGCCTCATGCTGACAACTGGCACATCCGTGCTGGCAGTCGAACCCGAGCCGGGCGTCGCGGAAATGATTGACCGCCTCTCGCTGCGCGAGGCGACCCAGCCAATGCGCGATCATCCCCGGTGGCGCAAGCCGGCGCGCATCGGCGTGCAGCTTCCCGGCTGGATCACGCCTGCGGTGCCGGACGCGATGCAGCGCTTCCGTCGCGCCGCCGGGGAAGTGGAAGTCGTCGAGATTACCGGGCCGTCGGATCCGCACGTCGCTCAGCTCGACGCGATCGTGACATTCTGCACGCCGGCGATGCTGAAGGCCGCGAACAACCTTCGATGGCTGCACAGCTTCGTCGTTGGCGTGGAGCAGTGCGCTTTGTTTCCGGACATCGGTCAATACAATTTTGTCCTGACCAATGCGCAGAGGACATCCGGGCCAACCATCGCAGAGCACGTCATCGGCCTGATGATGGCGCTTACGCGCAGCCTGCAATATCACCATCGTAATCAGCTCGATGCCAACTGGGTCCGCAGCATTCCCGAAGATGTTGCGATGTTCGATGTGGAAGGCAAAACCATGCTGGTTGTGGGCCTGGGCGGCATCGGTGTCGAAGTCGCGCAGCGCGCGGCGGGGCTTGGTATGCGCGTGATAGCAACGCGCAGGTCGGGACGCGATGCGCCGGACTTCGTCGAGCACATAGGTACGCCGGACGAACTTTTCGAGCTTGCTGCGCGTGCCGATGTCGTTGTCAACGCACTGCCGCTGACCGAGGAGACGCGGTACCTGTTCGACCGGCGATTCTTCGACACGGTCAAGCGCGGCGCCTATTTCATCAACGTCGGCCGAGGTGCGTCCGTGGTGACTGCCGACCTCGTGGCGGCGCTCAAGGACGGCCGTTTACGCGGGGCGGGCCTCGACGTACACGATCCGTCGCCACTGCCGGGCGACCACGAACTGTGGCGGCTGCCGAACGTGATCATTACCCCGCACATCTCCAGTCAAACGGTGCAGTCGCAGGAGAGAATGGCTGCGGTCGCGATCGAGAACGTACGCCGCTATGTGCGTGGGGACAGGCTGTTGAGCGTGGTGGACCTCAAGGCAGGGTACTAGCGGGCAAAGAACAGCGGCAGTGATTGACTGTGCGGTGCCGTCGCAATAGAGTTCGTATATCGTCGATTAACGATATAGAGGCTTTCGTGTCGGTCGTCACCAGCAAGAACAGGCGGGGCAGTCCACTACCGGATGCAGGCGTCGCAACTCCCGAGACACTCGCCTCTATCGCCAAGGCGCTCGGGCATCCGGCGCGCATCCATATCGTGCGGCTGCTGCTCGAGAAACAGTCCTGCATCGGCTGCGACATCGTGGACGAAGTCGGTCTCGCCCAGTCGACGGTCTCCGAGCACCTGCGCATCCTCAAGGACGCCGGCGTCATCAGCGGCGAGATCGAACGGCCGCGCGTGTGCTACTCGCTCAATCCCGAAAGCCTGGCGCCGTTGGCGAAGCTGCTGAACGCCGTGTCCGATGCCGGTAACGAATAACACCGCCCGCTCGTAACGGGCGCCGCCGAAAGCAGTTTCCGATGTCTTCCTTCGAACGCTATCTCTCGCTCTGGGTTGCACTTTGCATATTCGCGGGGGTCGCGCTGGGCAACCTGCTCCCGGGGCTGTTCCAGTTTCTGGCCGGGCTCGAATACGGGTCGGTGAACTTCGTCGTCGCGATCCTAATCTGGTTCATGGTCTATCCGATGATGGTGGCGGTGGATTTCACCAGCCTCAAGCGCGTGCATGAACGCCCGAAGGGGCTCATCATCACCCTGGTCGTGAACTGGCTGATCAAGCCTTTCACCATGGCGGCGCTGGGCGTTTTGTTCTTCGAGTTTCTGTTCGCGGATCTCATCGATCCCGCCAACGCCGGGCAGTACATCGCAGGGTTGATCCTGCTCGGTGCCGCACCCTGCACCGCGATGGTGTTCGTGTGGTCGCAGCTGACGCGGGGCGATGCAAATTACACGCTGGTGCAGGTTTCGCTGAACGACGTCATCATGGTTTTCGCGTTTGCGCCGATCGTCGCATTGCTGCTCGGTGTCACCGATATCGTGGTGCCGTGGGAGACGCTGCTGCTGTCGGTGGTGCTGTACGTGGTCATCCCTCTGGCCGCGGGCGTCATTACGCGGATGCGCCTGACCCGCCGCGCAGGTGCCGGTGCGCTGGGCGAGGCGGAGGTTGCGCGCTTCACCAGCCGCATCAAACCGCTCTCGGTCCTCGGCCTGCTGTCCACTGTCGTCCTGTTGTTCGGATTCCAGGGGCATGTCATCCTCGGGCAGCCGCTGCTGATCGCGTTGATCGCCGTGCCGCTCCTGATCCAGTCGTACGGTATATTTATTCTGGCTTATGGTGCTGCCTGGGCCTTGCGGGTACCGTTCAACGTGGCGGCGCCGTGTGCGCTGATCGGCACGTCGAATTTCTTCGAGCTCGCCGTGGCGGTTGCCATCGGATTGTTCGGCCTGAATTCCGGTGCGGCGCTGGTGACCGTGGTCGGTGTGCTGGTGGAGGTGCCGGTAATGCTGTCGCTGGTCGCCTTTGCCAACCGCACCCGCGCGTGGTTCCCGGAAACCGAAGCGGATGCCGGCGTCGATCGAAAAGTCGCGCAACCCATCGAGGAGAAGGTCTGATGTTCGAAACAGCGCTTGTTGCGCTCGATCTCTCGCCCGCGGAAAGGCCGATCGTGGATTGCCTGCCCGAACTGAAGCGATGGGGAACGAAGAAGGTCGTTCTGACCCACGTGATCAAGGTCGCCTACGCGCAGGGCGCGGGATACGGTCACGAGGACGAATACAAAGCCTGGCTGGAAAAAAACGCCGCACCGCTGAAGGCGGCCGGCCTCGAGGTCGCGGTCGTGGTGCGGGCGGCCGGAGTGCCCGCTGCCGAGATATTCGGGGTTGCCCGGGAATCGAAGGCCGACCTTATCGTCGTCGGGTCCCGCGGACAGAACATGGTGCGCAAACTGTTCCTCGGCAGCGTTGCGCGCGAAGTCATTCGCAAGGCGACACTGCCGGTGCTGCTGCAGTGGATGGAGCCTACTGCCAATGCGACGAAGGCGCGTTGCGAGGCGGTCTGCAAGAACATGCTCGAGCATGTCCTGCTGGCCACCGATCTCTCGAAGCACGCAGGCGCGGCCGAAGCCGCGGCGGTGGCGCTGGCGAGGGTTGCCGCGCGTACCGATTGCCTCACGGTTTTGACTCCCGAAGCGCTCAAGACGCCTACCGCGCTGCCGATGTCGGAGGCGGCGCTCGACGCGATCCTCGATCGGATCACGAAGTCCGGGGGAAACGGCGAGGCCCTGGTTGCGGACGGCGAACCCGTAAAGACGATCGCCCGTATCGCGAGGGAACGCGAATGCTCGCTGCTCGTCGTCGGCAAGCATGGCCAGAACCGGTCGGCAGGCGTGCTGATCGGCAGCACCGCAGCCAGACTGTGCGAGATCGCGGGACGCCCCGTGCTGATGGTGCCGTCCGCCTGATTTCTCCGCTTGGACCCGCCCGCGCATTTCTTTGCGTTCTCTGCGTACCTTTGCGGCCTTTGCGTCAAGCTTCTCTTTCTGGTTTTCCTCCGCGTTGGGAGCTTTGAACTGGCTGAGCGATCGACAACTCGCTCGCCGATCCGGCGAAACTCAAAAAAACAACTAGACGATGCGTTCGCCGAACTTCTTCAGCGCAGCCTCGGATAGCGTCAGGCCCAGCCCGGGCGCTTCCTTCAGCGTCAGCCGGCCGTTGGCGATTTTCGGCGGATCTTCGAACAGCTCGGCCTGCAGCGGATCGCGCTCCGGATCGGTGAAGGATTCGACGATGCAGCCCGCCGGGCTCGCGGCCACGATGTGCGCATGAATGAAACAATCGTGATGCGGGGCGACCTGCACGTGATTGAACTCGCATAGCGCAGCGAGCTTCCGACCCTCGGTGAAGCCGCCCATCATCGTGCAGTCGAACTGCAGGATCTGGATCGCCTGTTCCTCCAGCAGCGCGCGGCAACCGTAGCTGGTGAGCTCGCTCTCGCCGGCGGACAGCGGAATGCGCGTCTGCTGCGCCAGCAGCTTCAGTTCCCGGCGGTCGTCCGCCCAGCGCACCGGCTCTTCCAGCCAGCGCGGCCGCAGCGGTTCCAGCAGGCGCGCGCCTTCGATCGCGGTGTCGAGATCCCAGCCGCGATTGACGTCGATCATCAGGTCCTTGTCGTCGCCGATGATCTCGCGCACCAGCGCCATGCGCTCGATGTCCTCCGCCAGCGGTGCGCCACCAACCTTGCCCTTGAACCCCGTGTGGCCCTGCGCCTTCAGCATCTGGATCTCGTCGCGCAGTTCGGCCATGTCCTTGCCGTCGCGGTAGTAGGCGCAGGTGACGTAGCAGGGAATTTCATTGCGGTAGCCGCCGAACAGCCGGTACAGCGGCAGCCCGGCCGCCTTGCCGACGATGTCCCATGCCGCGATATCCATTGCCGCTGAGATGCGCACGATGGCTTCCCGCGTCCAACCCTTCTC
>DATKEK010000125.1:0-3540 GCA_035512195.1 Burkholderiales bacterium | reverse complement strand
CGATGTGCCCGGTGAGGCGATCGAGTTCCTCGGCGACATCCAGGCGCTGCAGCTGAAGCACGATCTCCTGCTCGACGCGTTCGCGATCGACGGTGGCCAGCAATTCAGCGACGCGTTCGTGCAGCCGCGTGCGCACTCGTGCCTGGATCTCCGGCAGGCGTGTGCGCACCTGGGCGACCAGCGCCCCGAGGCCCGCGCATCGCTGCTCGATCAATTCTCCCAGACGTTTACCTTCACGCAGGCGCATCCCGCCGAGGTCGTCGAGCGTCTGCTGGAACAGCGTGCGGCCGGCGCCTAACAAGGCGTCGGAGTCCTGCGACACGGATTCGATGACGCCGGGCCAACGCAGCACTTCGACCGCGTCGACGTTGCTGCCCGGCATGGCCGCGGCCACCTGATTCACGGCCGCCGCGACCCGCGCCAACGCCGCCGCGTCGATGCGCAGTTCGCGCTCGGCCGCCTGCACGCTTCGCAGGTGCACGGTGCAATCGACCTTGCCCCGTTTGAGGTTCTTGCTCAGCAGTTGTCTTAAGTCCGACTCGAGCGGACGCAGCTCTTCGGGCAGGCGAAACCCTGGCTCCAGGTAGCGATGATTCACGCTGCGCAACTCGCAGGTGAGGGTTCCCCAGCTGCCCGCAAGCTCGTGACGCGCGAATCCGGTCATGCTGGCAATCATGGGTTCAAGTTCTCGGGCTTTAGGGGAGCGGGGTGCGGTAAAGTGCGCGGCAGTTTACCAGACCCCTTTACCCGCCTTGCGCATCGAATACGCCGAAGTCAGCCTGCTAGGTTGTCGAACCGACAATCAGGATCGCGTGTCGGTCGCGGTCTCCGAACACTCTGCCCTGCTTGTCGTCATCGACGGAATGGGGGGTCATTCCGATGGGGCCAAAGCCGCCGAGACCGCCATCAAGGCGCTGGTCGAAGCCTTCTGGCACACGCCACAGCCCATCCTCGATCCGCTCGGATTTCTGCATCTGACGCTTGGGCGCGCGCACGAAGAAGTGGCCAAGCTCGGCGCCAGCCTGCCGCTCGAATTACGGCCGCGCGCCACCTGCGCCGTTTGCCTGGTCCAGAACGGCAGTGCTTTCTGGGCGCACATCGGTGACAGCCGCATCTATCTTCTGCGTCGCGGAAAGGTCTTCAAGCGCACGCGCGACCACAGCCACGTCGAATTCCTGCTGCGCGAGGGTGTGATAACCGCCGATCAGGCCCTCACACATCCCATGCGCAATTTCGTTGAGTGCTGCCTCGGCGGCGAGCCGTTCCTTCCGGAGATGTCGCTCGGCCTGCGCGAGCCGCTCGAGGCCAACGACATCTTGTTAGTTTGCTCCGACGGTCTGTGGGGTGGGCTGGACGACGGCGACATCGGTGGGGCATTCCCGCCGGCGCGCGCGCCGCTGCGTGATGAACTCGTACGTCTGGCCGAACGGTCGATCAGCGTGGTCGGTGCCGGCAGCGACAACACGACAGCCGCCGTGGTGCGCTGGATCGGCAACGCCTGATGGCGGTACGCACCAGCGGTCGCGCACCCGATGAGCTGCGCGCCGTCAAATTCACTCGTCGGTTCACGCAGCATGCGGAAGGGGCAGTGCTGGTCGAGTTCGGCGGCACGCGCGTGTTGTGCACGGCCAGCGTCGAAGAGGGCGTTCCAGGGTTCTTGCGCGGCAAGAACCAGGGCTGGGTTACCGCCGAATACGGCATGTTGCCCCGGGCGACGCATACGCGTTCACCACGTGAAGCGGCCAAGGGGAAACAAAGCGGTCGCACGCAGGAGATCCAGCGCTTGATTGGCCGCAGTCTGCGCGCGGTGACCAATCTCGCCGCTCTCGGTGAACGCACGGTCACTCTCGACTGCGATGTCCTGCAGGCCGATGGCGGAACGCGCACCGCGGCGATCACCGGCAGCTACGTCGCGCTCGCCGACGCCTGCGACGTGTTGCTCGCGAAGCGTCTCATCGCCACGTCGCCCTTGCACGGACAAGTCGCGGCCGTGTCGGTAGGCATCTGTGCCGGCGTGCCGGTGCTCGATCTCGACTATGCCGAGGATTCCGGTGCCGAGACCGACATGAACGTGGTGATGAACAACGGCGGCGGCTTCATCGAGGTGCAGGGCACGGCCGAGGGACATGCCTTCCGCCGGCATGAGCTGGACGCGTTGCTCAACCTGGCGTCCGAAGGTATCGCAAAGCTGTTCCAGCTGCAGACCGAGGTGCGGACGGCCGTCTGATGCGGCCGACGCAATCCTCATGCACGGCCAGCGCGTGGTGCTCGCCTCCGGCAATCCGGGAAAGCTGCGCCAGTTTTCGGAGTTGTTAGTCGATTCCGGTCTCGTGCTGGTTCGCCAGTCGGATTTCGGCATCGAACCGCCGCCGGAAACCGGCAGCACTTTCCTCGAGAATTCCCTGATCAAGGCACGCAATGCAGCGCGGCTCGCGGGCTTGCCGGCGATCGCCGACGATTCCGGGCTCGAAGTCGATGCGCTTGGCGGCCGGCCGGGACTGTACTCGGCGCGATACGCCGGGGAAAACGCGAGTGATGAGGACAATCTGCGCAAGATGCTGAGCGAGCTCCACGGCGTCGCCGCCGCGCAACGCACCGCGCGTTATCGCAGCGTGATCGTTTTTGTGTCCCGCCCCGACGATCTGGCGCCGCTGGTCGGCGAAGGCGTCTGGGAAGGCGCCATCGCCGAGGGGCCACGTGGCACCGGCGGTTTCGGCTACGACCCGATTTTCATTCCTCGGAACCAGGCACAGACCGCGGCGGAGATGCCCGCAGGGCTGCGCAACGAGCGCTGCCATCGCGGGCAGGCGTCCCGCGCTTTCCTGGCCAAGCTCGGCGCGCGCTCATGAAATCACCACCGCTGGCGTTGTACGCGCACTTCCCGTGGTGCGTGCAGAAATGCCCGTATTGCGACTTCAACTCGCACACCCTGCGCGAAGAGCTGCCCGAGCAACGCTACATCGAAACGCTGATACGCGACCTCGAAGCTCAGCTCCCGGACATCGAAGCCAAGCCACTCACGAGCATCTTTCTCGGCGGAGGAACGCCCAGTCTGTTTTCACCGGCGGCGATCGGGCGGCTCCTGGAAAATGCGCGCGCGCAGCTTGGATTCGCGGATGGCATCGAAGTCACGCTCGAAGCGAACCCGGGCACCATTGAGCGCGGCAAGTTCGCGGAATATCGTGCTGCCGGAGTCACGCGCGTATCGCTGGGCGCGCAGAGTTTCGACGCGCGACAGCTGAAATTGCTCGGCCGGATTCACTCCGCCGATGAAACGCGGCGCGCCGCTGAAGAGCTGCATGCGGCAGGCCTTCAAAACTTCAACCTGGACCTGATGTACGCGCTTCCCGGACAGACCGTGGAAGAAGCGCAGGCGGACGTGCGCGCGGCGCTGGCGCTGAATCCTTCGCATTTATCGCAGTACCACCTGACTATCGAGCCCGGGACCTTGTTCGCCGCCGCGCCGCCCACGCAGCCAGCCGATGAAATCGTCGAGCAGATGCTGGATCTGTCCTTGCGCACGCTGGTAGAGGCCGGGTT